>JACAEV010000179.1 GCA_013388645.1 Syntrophaceae bacterium
CGACTTCCACTTCCTCCAGGAACGTTTATGACCTTATGGCAGGATGATCAGAAATTCAAAACCTCCTATCTCGATTTGTTTCCAGGCTATTACTATACAGGAGATGGAGGGTACGTGGACAAAGATGGATATGTATTCATCATGGGAAGAGTGGATGATGTCATCAATGTGGCAGGGCACCGGCTTTCCACAGGGGCGATGGAGGAGGTCATTTCCAAACATCCCAATGTGGCTGAATGTGCAGTCGTTGGCCGGAAAGATGATTTTAAGGGACAATTGCCATTAGGATTTGTGGTATTGAAATCCCATGTTCATCGGGATCATGATGAAATTATCAAAGAACTTGTTGAAATGGTCAGAGATCAAATCGGAGCCGTTGCCAGTTTTAAGGAAGCCGTGGTGGTACCTCGGTTGCCTAAAACCCGCTCCGGAAAGATTTTGAGGGGAACGATCAGGAAGATTGCAGATGGCGAGGAGTTTGCTATTCCTTCCACCATCGATGATCCCGCAATCCTTCATGAGATCAAGGAGGCATTAACACAAAGTAGGTCCTTATCATCTCCCTGATGCCCCTTCAGGTGTTAGAGAATGCAATTGAATGGTCATCATTCTCTCATAGGGATCCTTATCTGAATATTCAAAACCAAATTTTTTATAAAGTTTGATAGCGATGAAGTTCGTAAGGGGAACGGTCAGCCAGACTGTTTCAAAGCCAAGTTGTTTCGACCTCTCCAAAGTCATACGTGTGAGTTGTGTTCCAATTCCAAGATTTCTATTATTCTGATCGATAAACACAATAAACTCCCCTGATTTGCCCTTTAGGTCTGGAATCAGAGCAGCGTGTCCGATCACCTGATTACCTCTCCAAGCAAGAAGATTGATGCCTATATCAAGGAGGTTCTTCAACCAGTTGCGGCAAATATCAGGGTCTTCCGGAGGAAGTCCCTGGGAGGCAGGTCTTGGTGAGAAATGGAGATACATCTCATAAAGAGATGGGTAATCTTCAGCGCAACAGATTCCAATGGTAAAGGGGTTTCCAGATCTATCAATTTCCCTGATAAGGTCTCGGTTCATCAAAGGCTGGAACTTCGAAAAAGGAAGATCTCTTCAATTTTTTATTCTTGTTTATGCATTATATCTGGAATTTTAGAAAAGACAAGGATGTCTTAATCTTGCAGATATGTTGTGGTCCAGAACAGATCCCCTTCTGAGACTCCATTATAAATATGAGTTTAAGATTAGGGGGAAGGGATGTATGTTGGGATTCATTTTTTTCATGTAAATTTAAATCCTATTTGTTTAACTTGGAATGAGGTTTGAAATTGGATAAGTCAGAAATGAAAAAGTTATAGAAGGCAAGAGAAATATCCATCAAATGCTGGTTTTGACATAACTAAATCTGAAAAATAATGTTAAATTGATCCTCAATTAAAGACTTCTTATTTTCGGCAGCCTGAGAACAGAATATCTATCCTGAACCGAGAGGACCATGGGTTCTACCTGTGGGTGAATTGGTTCTTTGATACGGGATGTTCCCCCCTTTTAGTGCGTGTTTTGGGAACATGCTTAACCCGTGGAGCTCCATAGTAGCATTTATCGACCCCACCCAGAAAGAGTGACAACCGCCCGTTCTCTTCAATTATTAGGTTGCACCTACAAACCTGCAAAGCGAGCTAACTTTTACCCTTGATGATGATGGGATGAAAGTAAGTATGGTGCTGCGTGTCACCGGGAGACCCGCTTAATGACTGATCCGGTACCACCGCTGGCTATCCCGTTTTTGAGGTCAGTTCTCCCTCTATGTATCGATGAATTATGCCGGAGATGAGGGTCTGATAGGGCACACCCATTTCCATCGCTTTTTTTTGAATGCCCTGGTAGTCGTGATCGTAGAGACGTATGGTTATTCGTTTGTTCTTCAGCAATGTTTTTCTTGCCGTCGCCCTTATAACTTCAATCTCCTTTCTTGACGGAGTGGAAAGCTTCATTTTCCCTTTCCCATAAGCATTGATAATGGCCTTTTCTTCCTTGTCGTATTTCATGTTTTAACCTCCCGCTCCCTCCTGTATGCTCTCGTTGCCTTTCGGCTGGGAATAATTGTCTTTAGGAAAATGTAATCTTTTTCAACCACATGAGGAACCAGATAAATAGATTCATCCACAATGACAAAGTATATTTTCTGCCAGGGATAGTTCTCTGGGTCGGGATGATCAGCAACCTTCCAGATATCGCCTCGAGCTAGATGGAAAAGTATTTTCTCGAATGAGATACTCCTTTTGGCTTTTAGCCACTCATTTTTCTCCGGATCCCATTCATATCTCATGTTTTTCAGTGTACATCATTTGTCTGTACAAATCAAGGCAATCGTTTCAGTTCTTCGGCACGACAATAATTGAGGAAATTAACCAGTCCTGGTATCAGGGTTATCGATTGTAAAATATTGGTTGTAATATACACCTTTTTCAAGAAATAGGGAATAGAAAATTCAGGAAGAAAGTTGTAAGCAAATATCTAAGCGAGGCTTTAATGCCAACATTCAGGCCTTCTAATCATTAAGGCAACCTCTAAAAATGTCATTCCTGCGGAAGCAGGAATCCATAAACTTTTGAAATTACCGGACTCTCGCTGGAGTTTACCCCTACCTGATACGGGGCAGGAGTGACGAATTAGGATTTATTAGAGGTTCCCTTAAGAGAATTAAAGTTGATTTTAGAGGGTGAAATTTATTTTAAGTCAACTTGGTTTGACTTATTGGCACTGCCAATAGATTGGTAAAAAAAATTTGAAAAAATAAATATCCTGAAAGAAATCACGGAAAAACAAAGGTACAAAAAGTTTAGCTTTACGCCATATATCAAAATCATAGCAAGGGAGACCAAAAATAATTTTTAAAGATGATTCGGTCCCCCTTTATCATATTCCTTCTTTGATCCCAGTATAAATTTACAAGGCTCTACCTGGAACACCAATGTGACGGGCGATGACAATCCTTTGAACTTCTGAGGTTCCCTCTCCGATGTCGAGGAGCTTCTGGTTTCGGTAATGACGCTCGACCGCATATTCTTTCATCAGGCCATATCCCCCATGGAGTTGAACAGCCTGATTGGCTACTCGATGATACATCTCGGAACAGAACATCTTTGCCATTGCTGATTCTTTGGAGAAAGGCCGATGTTGCTCACATAACCAGCAGGCTTTATAAAGCAATAGTCTTGCCAATTCAATCTCTGTGGCCATGTCAGCCAATTTAAACGCGTTGACCTGAAACATTCCGATCGGCCTTCCAAATTGCTCCCGTTCACTTGCATATTTGAGTGCCAGTTCAAAAGCCCCCTGAGCGCCACCTAAACCCATGGCAGCGATGCTGAGCCTTCCCCCATCGAGCGTGGCGAGCATCTGGTGAAAACCATCTCCACGTCGGCCAAGAAGATTTTCCTTGGGAACCTTGCAATCCGTGAAATAGAGTTCTCCGGTGTTGGATGACCTCCAGACCATCTTTCCGTGCATGGTCTTTGTCGTAAAACCGGGTGTTCCATTCGGAACTAAGATACAGGAGAGTTCTGTCCTTCCGTCCTCCCGTTTCCCCGTCACCGCTTGAACGACACAAACTTTGCTGATGTCGGTGGTGGAATTGGTAATGAAGATTTTTGAGCCATTGATGATCCAGTGGTTCCCCTCTAAAACGGCATTGGTTTTGGAAGCTCCAGCGTCTGAACCAGCATTCGGTTCAGTTAGACCGAAAGAGGAGAGGGCTTTTCCTGAACAGAGATCAGGCAGCCATTTCTGTTTCTGTTCTTCATTCCCGTAGTAATAGATAGGGGAAATGCCCAAGGAATTTCCCGCAGCCAGTGTGGCAGCCTGTGAACCATCGATTCGGGCAATCTCTTCCACAGCGATGATGTAGGAGACATAGCCCACATTGCTTCCACCGTACTCCTCAGGAACAAAAGGGCCGAAGAGGCCAAGATCCCCCATCCGTTTGGTCAACGTATAAGAAAATTCCTCTTTATCATCTAACTCCTGAGCAATCGGGGCGATCTCCTTTTCGGCGAAGTTTCGGACCATCTTTCGAAGCATCTGTTGTTCATCGGTCAAATCAAAATCGAGTGCCATACAATCCTCCGGATTGAGTTAGGAGTTTAGAGTTCAGAGTTCGGAGCTTTAAAACTGAATACTCCGAACTCCGAACTAAAATACTCCGAACTTAATTATTTAACGGGTTTAAAATACTTAATGTCTAAAATGCTTCCTTCTCGGTCTTTTTTTGGTTTAAAGACCGCCTCCACGGGCATCCCAATAGAAACCTTTTCAAAATCAATCTCTCCCAGCCAGTGAACGAGGAAACCCTGAGTCCCGTCAATTTTAATCACAGCGACCACGGAAGGTTTCTCTTTCCTGATTCCTTCGTAGGTTTCGTAACATTGCGTAAAGGTATAGACCTTCCCTTTTGTTCCGACATCCAGATACTTATCCTCCAATCTGGCAAAACATTTTTCGCAAAATATTTTGGCAGGGACGTAGATGGTCTTGCAGGCATCACATTTGGAACCGAAGATCTTTCCATTGATGAGTTCCCGAAAGAACTTCTCGCCTGCCCTTCCAGCGGTATAGATATAACTCATCGGGATCTGGCCTTCCCAGTATCCGATGTCTGTTGTCTTCTGATATCGTTCTATTAATGACATATTCTCACCTCCTAATTTAGGAAATCCGAAATTCAAATATCGAAATCCGAAACAAGCTCCAAATTCTAAATTCAAATTTTAGAAACGAAAAGTTTTGAATTTTGCATTTCGGTCATTTGAATTTGTTTCGAAATTCGTGCTTCGAGTTTCGAATTTTATTTGATTGGTTTAAAATATTTGATATCGGTAATTGCTCCGATTCTTTCCTCAGGTGGTTTCCATACCGCCTTTACTTTCATCCCACGAGTAATTTTCCAAGGATCGACCTCATTCAGATGATGGAGGATCCCCATTCCCCTTGAAGCACCATCAATTTCAATCACCGCTGGGGTGAAAGGTCGGACCCCTCCTTTAATATTAAGGCGTCCCGCTTTCCAGTCCACATAACTTACTACCCAGGTATTAACGATTCCCGTGTCTTTAACATAGACCCATTCACCAGTTGGGACCCAGCAGAGTTCACAGAACATTCTGGGCGGAATCATGATGCGATGGCACTTATCACATTTCTTGGCAATGATTTTCCCGTTTTTTAACTCTGCCAAATACCGACCGATAGCTGGTCCATTGTCCCATGCATATTTTAATTGAGGCGTCCATTTTACAGAGAGAACCTTCCCTTTTTGTATCTCTTCGGCGCTTAATTTCGTTGCCGTTTTTGCGACCATCTTTTCTGTGATTTCCATATGTTCACCTCCTTTGTTAGCTTCTCATGACCACTACTGTTCCAACTTGCATCAAGTCCCCCCATGCCTGAGCCAGACCACAGGTGGGTTTGCCTGGAACCTGTCTTTTCCCTGCCTCGCCTCTAAGTTGCAAGAAAATTTCGATGACCTTCATCAGGCCTGTTGCAGCAATGGGGTTTCCAACTCCCAAAGCTCCTCCGGAGGGGCAACAGGGCAGATTTCCTGTCCTCTGAGTCACTCCATCTAAAAGCATTTGTACAGAACCGCCTCTCTTACAGAGTTGAAGACCTTCAATGTGATGGAGTTCCTTATAGGTGAAGGGGTCGTAAGGTTCAGCAATATGAATTTCTTTAGAGGGTTCTTTGATCCCAGCCATTTTATAAGCTTGGCGCGAAGCCACCTCTACATAGTCTGGATAGTATAGATCCCGGGTGCACCAGTATGCTGTATCCAGTGCCCAGCCCACTCCATCTATCCAGATCGGTTTTTCAGTGACGCGGCGAGCCACATGCTCTGCAGCTAAAACGATGCATGCAGCACCATCACTCGTTGGACTGATATCAAGTCTGTTCACTGGCCAAGCCATGATTTCAGAATTGAGAACATCTTTTACCGTAATTTCAGCTCCCAATTGTGCGGATGGATGGTCCATTGCATTCTTTTTATTTTTTACCGCTACCAGGGCGATATCCTCTTTCTTATATCCCCAGGTTGTCATAAATCGGTTCATTTCGATCGCAAAAATCCAGATGAGGGTAGGGTAGAGAGGTTGTTCTGTCGTATGGTCAAAAATAGTTAAGAATGCCCCTGCAGGGTGAGGATAAGCAGAAGACATTTTTTCCTCTGCGACGACCAAACAGGTGTCAAACATTCCCGAGGCGACATGAAACCAACCATGAATCGGTGACATAACTCCTGTTCCACCGCCCACATAATGCCTCATATAAGGTTTTCGGTAGGCCCCTGAACCATCTGCGAGATATTCGCCTTTCATATGAATCCCATCGAATGCATCGGGCGCAGTCCCATGAACAACACATTCGATGTCAGATAGTTTCATTTCACAGGAATCCAACGCCATTTTTGTAGCCTCGTAGGCCAGTTCCTTAGGCGTTTCCTGAACATTTCGATAGAATTTAGTTAATCCCGCTCCAACAATGGCCACTCTTCTCATCCTTTTCACCTCCTTTTTAATTGCTTAAGATCACCGCAGTTCCGGTGGTTGTTGGAACACCCCTCCAACTTTGAGCCAGTCCTGTGGTCACATTTTTTAGTTGATTTTTGCCTGCTTCCCCTCTCAATTGTCGGACCACTTCCAGGACCTTATGTCCGCCATTGAGTTCATAGAGGTTTCCCACTCCAAGACAACCTCCAGAAGCATTGACAGGAAATTCTCCAGTGATCTCGGTTCCACCGATTTCTGTCAGAGGCCCCGCTTCACCCTTTTTGCAGATTCTCATTGCTTCGAGATGCTGAAGTTCTTTGTAGGAGAATTCGTCATTGATCTCTGCGAAGTCAATTTCTTTTCGAGGGTAACGAATCCCTGCCATTTTATAAGCCATCTCTGCCGCATATTGGGCATAGATCGCCTCTCCCCAATTTCTTGTTTCGAGGTTTGGTGTATCCGAACACCATCCAATTCCTCTGATCCAGATGGGTTTATCACATAGCACCTTTGCTGTTTCTTCCTCTGCGAGAACGACTACGACTGCCCCGTCAGAATGCGGGCTGATATCCATCTGCGTCAGGGGATATGAGATGATCTCTGAATTCAGCACATAATCTGTGTCAATTAAAACGCTGTGTCCAGCATATGGATTGTTTAAAGCATTCTTTTTATTCTTGACGACCACTTTTGCACATTGTTCCCTTGTCGTCCCAGTCTCGTACATGAATCGGGCCATTTCCATTGCGGCCACTGCATGAGGACTCTCTTTTAATGGTCGGTTATAGATGGGATCCATAGCGAAGGTTACCAATTCCGATAGGGTCAACATGTTAGAAGCTTTGCTCAGGCCTTGAGCGACAGAAATGGGACCGATGCCGGAAAGGATCATCATATAGGCGGATGCCAATGATTGAATAAAGTCACCTGGTACGGTATAGATGGGCCTAAGGACTGCGCCCAACTGATCAGGTGAATACTCATCAGCTATGCTGTAGCCTTCGAAAAAGTCTTCGGCTGTACTGACAAAAGAACCAATATCCTTTGGTTCCACCCCAGCATCGAGATAAGCTTTCATCGCTGCCTCATAGGTCAATTCACGATAAGAGACATCAGGTGTTGTGGCACGAAAACCTGTAGTCCCTATTCCTATAATTGCAACTCGTTTTGACATCTTAAGTTTTCCTCCTTTCTATTGGTTTGAACTATGAAATTTGAAATTCTAAAACCTTCACCCCCTTTCTCAATTTCTAAACTCTAAACTCTAAACTCTAAACTCTAAAACCTTCACCCCTCTTTTTAGATTTGAGATTTTGATAATTCCTATTTTTACAATGCACCAACGTTCCTAAAAAATTGAGTAGAACTATACCACAAAAACCATTTAACGTAAACTGTAAAATTAATAGAAAAAAATAATTTTTTTATTTCTTTAATTTTACCATAACTATTTAATTATAATAGATTATTTCCTTGGCTTGATGTTTTTCCTAACCCAATTTACGGCTTCTTCTATTGAGGTGCCAGGGGTGAATATGCCTTTCACTCCAGCTTGGGTGAGAGCGGGAATGTCTTCTTCAGGGACGATTCCCCCTCCAAAGACAGTGATATCCTCTGCGCCTTTTTCTTTGAGGAGTTCAATTACCTTTGGGAAAAGATAGTCGTGGGCACCAGCAAGGCTGGACAGTCCAATTGCATCGACATCTTCTTGGATCGCAGCCGCTACGATCTGCTCAGGTGTCTGGTGGAGCCCAGTATAGATTACTTCAAAACCGGCATCCCTAAACCCCCTTGCAATTACTTTTGCTCCACGATCGTGTCCATCCAAACCTGGTTTGGCGATGAGAATTCGAACCTTCCGCTCCACTTTCTTCTCCCTCAAGCAGTTCGGAGTAGTGAGTTCGGAGTGTTAAAATATAAAATTTATTAAGATTCGTTACTCCTAACTCCGAAACCCAGACTCCGAACTAAAAATATCCTGGATCTGAATATCGGCCATACACCTCTCTCCATACATCACAAATTTCTTGAATGGTTGCATATTCTCTTACGGCATTGATCAGGTGAGGCATCAGATTTTCTCCATTTTGAGAAGCCTTCCGAATTTCTTGGAGGAGTCCTTTTATTTTTTTATCATTTCGCGTCTGCTTCACTTCACGGAGTCGTTTTAATTGTCTTTCTTCTATTTCCGGTTTCATTCTCCAGATGGTGATAGGGGGATGGTCTGTCACGTGTTTATTGACGCCCACCACCACCTTTTCGCCGGAATCAATCTGTTTCTGATACCGGTATGCGGAATCCGCTACTTCAGCTTGAGGAAATCCTCGTTCTATCGCTGCAACCATTCCACCCATTTCATCGATCTTCCGAATATAGTCCCAGGCCTGTTCCTCCACCTGTTGGGTCAAGGCTTCAACGAAATAAGAGCCGGCCATGGGATCGATCGTGTTGGCTACCCCAGTCTCCTCTGCGAGGATTTGTTGCGTCCGCAAGGCTATGGTGACGGCTTCCTCAGTAGGGATAGCATATGTCTCATCCAGAGAGTTTGTGTGAAGAGATTGGGTTCCCCCCAATACCGCCGCCAACGCCTCATAAGCAGTGCGTACGACATTGTTGTAAGGTTGTTGAGCCGTCAAGGAACATCCAGCAGTTTGTGTGTGAAAGCGGAGCATCCAGGAACGTGGATTTTTTGCCATGAAGCGTTCTCGCATGATTTTCGACCACATTCTCCTGGCGGCCCTAAATTTGGCGATCTCCTCGAAGAAATCGATATGAGAATCGAAGAAAAACGAAAGTCTGGGAGCAAAGTCATCTACATTCAGGCCTCTCTCTATGGCTGCCTCCACGTAAGCAATTCCATCGGCCAAGGTGAAGGCAAGTTCTTGAACGGCGGTTGCCCCGGCTTCACGGATATGGTAACCGCTAATGCTGATGGTGTTCCAGCGGGGGACTTCTCGGGTGCAATATTCAATCGTATCCACAATGATTCGGAGGGATGGTTTCGGTGGAAGCATGAAGGTTTTTTGGGCAATAAATTCCTTCAGCATATCATTTTGAATGGTTCCTCCAATTTCCTTTTTGCTGATTCCCTGTTTTTCTGCCACCACGATGTACATGGCTAACAAGATCGAAGCAGGAGGGTTGATGGTCATAGAGGTGGTGACCTTGTCAAGAGGGATTCCTTCAAAGAGAATTTCCATGTCTTTTAATGTATCGATGGCCACCCCACATTTTCCAATTTCCCCTCTTGACATGGGAGAATCACTGTCATAGCCCATGAGGGTCGGATAGTGGAAAGCGATGGAAAGACCCGTCTCGCCATGTTCTAAAAGATAATGAAAACGCTTATTCGTTTCCTCAGGGCCGCCCAACCCAGAGAACATCCGCATGGTCCAGAGCCTTCCCCGGTACATGGAGGGTTGGACTCCCCGGGTGAAAGGATAAATGCCTGGAAAACCGATATCTCTGGAATAGTCGATTTCTTTAGTATCTTCAGGAGTGTAGAGACCTTTAATCTCAAGATCGGAGATAGTCGTAAATCGAGGGAGTCGTTCAGGAGTTTCACTGAGAATTTTTGCTAAATCCTCAATCCACTTTTTCTTCTCTTGTTTGACCTTTTTCAGTTTGTCTTCTTGGAACATGCAGCATACCCCCTGAGATGATCAATGGATAATGCAACATTATCATTTTAAGAAGATTTTTTCCATTGCTAATTTTTTATTGCAGAAATTGGAATTCGCATTGAGTCTTAGATTTCAATGCCTTCCCGAGCCGGCACCCCTTTTTCGTAATAGTGCTTTCGATCGACCATTTCTGTCACTAAATCGGCTCTCTCCAGGATTTCCGGCTTCACATTACGACCCGTGAGAATCAGTTCTACTGTCTCGGGTTTAGAATCCATTAGCTTTAGGATTTCACTGAGGGGGATGAGATCATAATCAACAGCGAGATTAATTTCATCAAGGATGACAATGTCATATTCTTTGTTTTGGATCTTTCTTTTTGCTATTTCAAATCCCTCTCGAGCTAACTGTAAGTCCTTCAGATCAGGATTCGATTTTGAGATGAATGTTTCTCGACCGACCTGTTTTATGGTAAAGAGAGGAGAAAGTTTCTTTGCAGATTCCAGCTCTCCATATTGGACATTCCCTTTCATAAATTGAACCATCAATACCTTCAACCCGTGACCAACCGCCCTGAGAGCAAGCCCTAAGGCTGCCGTGGTTTTTCCTTTTCCATTCCCAGTATAAACTTGGATGAGACCTTTTTTCATATGATGAAAATAACTGGTTGAAGGAAATGGCTACGATGCCCGTTTGGTTTAGAGTCAGAGGATGATGTCAAGTTATCAATACCAACCATTTAACCGAATGCCGATACGGACATCTTCGCCTTTGCCGAGAAACGAAAGTGATTTTCTAACTCAGTTCCCTGATCTGGGCAATAATTTGTTCCGTCTTAAAATGTTTGAGGCTGATAGCTCCTGAGGGGCAGGCTGCATTACAGGCGCCACAACCTTTACAAAGAGCCTCATTGACTGTCATCACCTTCCGATAGGGGTCCATCTTCAGTGCTCGATATTCACAAACTTGTTCACAAATTCCGCATCCTGCACAGTAGGTAACATCCACCACAGAGGTGATCGGCTCGATCCTGACCCTTCCTGCAAAGAGGGGAATGGTTGCTCTGGAGGCTGTGCCATGGGCTTGTGCAATGGTATCTGAGATGTCTTTTGGCCCTTGACAGGTACCCGCAAGAAAAATCCCATCCGTGGCTGTATCGAGAGGCCTCAGCTTTGGGTGTGCCTCTAAATAAAAACGGTCGGGTCCCTGTGACAGTTTAAGAAGGCTTCTAATAGGGTCTGCATCTTTTCGTTGAGTGAGACCAGTGGCCAAGACGACCAGATCTGCCTCCTCTTCATAAGGTTCTCCTAAGAGTTCATCATCTGCTTTTATGATCAATTTCCCCGATTTCTGATAAATCTCAGAGGGAATTCCTTTCCGGTAATAGATTCCCTTTTTTTGAACCTGCTCATAGAATTGTTCACAACCCTTACCAAAAGCTCTGATGTCAATATAGCAGATCGTCACCTTTGCTTCAGGGAGGCGATCCTTGAGGAGATGGGCTTGTTTCGCCGTAAACATACAGCAGACTCTTGAGCAATATTCATTGCCAACATTTTTATCCCGGGATCCAACGCATTGGATGAAGACGATATTTTGAGGTTCCTTCCCATCGACGAGAATTTTTCCCTGGGTGGGACCGCTTGAGGAAAGTATCCTCTCAAACTCGAGGGCCGTGATCACATTTTTATAACGGCCATACCCGTATTCAGGTTTCAGCGTTGGATCAAACACATCATAACCCGTCGCCACAATGATGGTTCCGATATCGACCTGAAATTCCATTCCCACTTCTTCAAATCGGACCGCTCCCTCCGGACAAACTTCTTTGCATTTTCCACATTCCCCTTTCTGTAGAAAGAGGCAATTTTTTGAATCGACGATATAGCTGAAGGGAACGGCATCAGGGGAGGGGAGATAGATCACGGATCTCTTTCCCAATTCCATATTGAATTCACTTGGAACTTTAACCGGGCAAACCTCTTCGCACTTTTTACAACAGTTACATTTTTCCGGATCAACATAACGCGGATCATGTTTTATCTTAACCTTAAAATTACCGACGTATCCTTCTACCTCGATCACTTCGCTATTCGTGAGGAGGTGAATGAGAGGATGATTTGCCACTTCCTTCACTTTTGGGGAGAGGGTTGAAGAGGTCTCGTCAAGGTTGGGAAAGGTTCGATCAAGCTGAGCCAGATGACCACCGATCGTAGGAGATTTTTCAACGAGATAGACCTCAAAGCCTGATTGAGCGATGTCAAGACTTGCTTGAATTCCTGCAATGCCACCTCCAATCACCAAGACCGATGGGGTTACCGCAACTTCATTTTCTTCCAAAGGTTCATGGAGAGATACTTTTGCCACGGCGGAGGCGATCAACTCCATCGCCTTTTTCGTCCCTTCTTGCTTCTCAGGATGAACCCAAGAACACTGCTCGCGGATATTCGCCATCTCGAAAAAATAAGGATTGAGCCCTACAGACCGGCAGGCATTTCGATAAGTGGGTTCATGCATTCTTGGAGAGCACGCAGCGACGACGACCCGATCGAGGTTCAAATTTTTGATGTCCTGTTTAATGAGATCTTGGCCAGGGTCAGAGCACATGTATTGATAATTTCGTGCCATTGCGACATGGGGAAGGGTTCGAGCAAAGGTCGTCACCTTCTCAATATCGACCGTGGCCGCAATATTAATTCCACAATGACAGATATAAACGCCGATCTTCATAGTAGAATCATTGTAATCAGGTAGCCGCAGGCCTTAGCCTGCGATAAAAACGCAACTTAAACGTTGCGGCTACATCTTTATTCCTTTCGCTAAAATTGTGCAGGCGAGGGCAGCGGCACCACTTGCCTGGGCTACTGTATCAGGAATATCTTTAGGTCCCTGGCAACATCCTGCCAGAAAGATTCCTTCTACTTTGGTCAGGATGGGGTCGAGGCCAGGTGCCTCGGCATAAAATTTATCAGAAGAGCTCTCGAGCCCAAACATCTTTTTTAGAAAATGGTCTTCTCTCCGAGGAACAAGTCCTGAGGCCAGAACGACCAGATCTGCTTCCATTTCAAAAGGTTCTCCTAAGAGCGTGTCCTCGCCCCTGACGACCAATTTTCCATTTTTACGAAAAACTTCGGATGGGTTGGCTCTCCGGTATATGATTTCTTCCTTTTGGACTCTCTCATAAAATTCCTCAAACCCTTTCCCGAAGGCCCTCACATCCATATAGAGGACAGTGATATTGGCATCCGGGATTCTATCTCTGAGCAAATGGGCTTGCTTAGCCGTATACATGCAGCAAACCCTTGAACAATATTCATTGCCCACTGATTTATCCCTCGACCCAACGCAGTGAATAAAAACCACCTCTTTGGGCTTCTTTCCGTCGACGATGATTTCACCTTTGGTGGGACCGGATGCGGAACAAAGCCTCTCTATTTCAAGACCTTGGAGGACATTGGGATACTTACCATATCCGAATTCTGGCTTCAGTTTTGGATCGAAGGGATCGAAACCAGTGGCGACGATGATGGATCCGACATGAAGCTCAACGAACTCTTCTTTCATTTCATAATTAATGGCTTTAGCGGGACAGGCCTTGGCACACTCTCCGCAATCCGAACATCCTGCACAGTTGAGACAACGCTTTGCCTCCTCTATTGCCTCTTCCGCGGTGAGGCTATCGGCGAGGGGTTTCACCATATCGGGCAATACTTCCCGCTCCATTCTTTTCGAATAGGGAAGAAGACTACTTAAAGGTGACATTTGCGTCCCTTCAGACTCCCTTCCTTGAAAGAGATCTTCTTCGCTAAGGTATCGATCGATTGAAATTGCGGCTTTTCTTCCATGGGCCATGGATTCGACAATGGTTCCGGGACCGGTCACCATATCTCCGCCTGCAAAGATTCCTTTCACGTCGGTTTCCAGGGAGATGGGATTTACCTGAATCGTCCCTCTTCGAGTTTTCTTCAATCCCTCCAAGGCCCGTGCGATGGATTCTACTCCCGTGATCCCACCTGCTATAAAGATCGCATCGTAGGATTGTGTGAGCGTCTCCAGGGAGATGTCTTTTCCAACGTGGGTTTTGCATTTGACCTCTATCCCCATCTTATTGATCACTGAAAGATCCTTCTCAACCACCTGCCTCGGAAGACGATAGGAAGGGAAACCGTGGGTGAGAAGACCGCCTAATTCATTCTTGGATTCAAAAAGGGTGACAAGATAACCCATTTTTCTCAGATCATATGCTGCGGTAAGGCCTGCTGGACCTCCGCCCACGACGGCCACCTTTTTTCCCTTATCTTCTGGAGGCGTAAACTTAAACTCAGGTTCTTCAACATGGTCGACGAGGAACCTTTTAAGATGACAGATAGAGATAGGACGATCCTTTTCAATCCTTTTGCATTCCCTTTCGCAGGGGTGAGCACAGGCGTAGGCTAAAATTCTCGGGAAGGGAAGTTTCTCCCTCACCAGTTCAAGGGCCTCTTTAAACTTGCCCATGGAGATGAGGGCTACATACCCGTGGGCATTACAGTGGAGGGGGCAGGTAGCCGTACAGGGGGAAGTTCCCCGGCGATCGATCAGATATTTGAGTGGAACAGCCTGGGGGAAGGTGAGATAGATGGCTTTCTTATTTCCCAGCCCCATGTCAAATTCACTGGGTAGGGTGACAGGGCATTGAGCCGCGCAGTCACCACAAGCCGTACATTTGGTTAAATCGACAAACCGAGGTTTCTTCCTGACCGTGACCTTGAAATGCCCAGCCTTGCCTTCAACCTTAACGATCTCTGAGTAGGTGAGAAGGTTAATATTGGGATGATTGCCCACATCGACCATTTTGGGCGTGCTGATACAGGAAGAGCAATCAAGCGTGGGAAAGGTCTTGTCCAATTGGGCCATATGGCCTCCAATGCAAGGCTCCTTCTCCACTAAATGGACCTTAAATCCTTTATCTCCGATGTCCAGAGCAGCCTGCATGCCTGCAATGCCAGCACCAATGATCAGGGCTTCGAGAATCACTTCTTTGATCTCTTCGTTGCTCATGCTGAATGTACTACCTCCATGGAATAATGGAATATTGTAATATTGATGGAATCGTAAAAAGTCGTCATTCCCGTGAAAACGGGAATCCAGGGAATTCTAACTACATGAAAATACTGGATTCCTGCATGCGCAGGAATGACAGAAAATGGCCTTTCCAGAC
>JACAEV010000180.1 GCA_013388645.1 Syntrophaceae bacterium
ATTTGCCCCTCTTCGAGACGGCTCATGACCCGAATTCGCTTAGGAATGGTCAACTGGCCACGGGATTTGATTTCTGCTGTGATGGATCTTGCAGCTTGCACGTTGCGCCTCCTTATTTTTTTCTGAATTCAGAATATCAGAATTCAGAAAAAAATGCAATATCCAAATTTACTCTACTTTGATTTTGCCATCTTCCTGTTCGAAGTTTTGGGGTCAAATCTTTATCCTTGACTTTGGTCACTGCCTATAAAACAATCTTATCTCTCTCTTATAAAAACACCAGTTTGTTACTTCCCACCTCTTTTGTGGTAAAAGAGGGGGACGTTGGTTCTAAAACAACTTGATGGGTGAGGGAAAAGGAGTGGGGTTTCCATGTGCCAAGGCAACCCAACCTGGATGCCCCTGGAGGTTTGCACCGTATCATATTCTGGTGTCGAGATTGTTCATTACCTTGGGGTCACAACTTCGTCTATGAATCGCCTCGCTTTTTTCATGAGGAACCAGATCTGAAAAATATTTTAAATTGTTTTAGAACCAACGTCCCCCTCTCGTTTTAACGTCCCCCTCTCGTTTTAATGGGTGACCCCATGCCCAGGTGCGTCCAATCTCGCTTGCCGAGGCATTAAAAGTCTCTCCCACAATTACCAAGGAACGTAAAGTGATTATTTTCATCAACGTCCCTTTTCTAAGACAGTCTAAGCATTTATCTTATTATTCGATTTTGATTTTGCCTTTCAATCCTAAGTCTTCAATAATTTGGCGGAGGTCGGATTCTATGCTTCGCGCTGATTCAGCATTCACTGTAACCGAAAAATCAACTCCGATTTTGAGGTCTGAACCTGATTTGAGTTTAGGGATAATCCTTGTCCCTAATCGGCTCCAGATTTCGGGAGGAACAGTCCCAACCAAACGAAGTGTCCTTGTTTTAATGCCGGGGCTTGGCTCTTTCTCTTTTTCACGTTCTTTGAATTCATCAACCACTGGTTCAGGAACTGGACCGACCACGGCTCCAGGTTCAGGTTTCATTCCAGCCTTAAGAGCTTTCGCTTTGGCTTTTGTCACCAGAAAAACACCAGACTCAAACGTAACTTCATCGGAGGGAATCTGTTCCTCGAACCAGACCCGGTCATATGTGCCATCGGGTTTTTGGCCGGATGCAAGGCCCAAATCACCTTTGCCAACAAATTCAACTATCTTGTTACGCAAAATTGAATCTGGATCTATTAATCTGGTTAATGACCCATTGAGGAAGCTCTGGCGAAGGCTTGCGAGTGGCCACGCACCACTTTGTTTAAGTGCTGGTGGCCAGTTCCTTTCTAAATAGCCGGCTCCCACCGATTCATTAAGAAGGGCTTGTGACTTCAAAGCCGCAATGATCCTCCCACAAAGGGTCTCTCCACTACTCGCATGGCCCGCCCCAAGATCAATAGCCTTGAGGCCATCAGCTTCGCGGCTATCATAGATCACTGCAAAACGATACCCTCCCCACACTTCATCCTTGGCAGCTTCTTCTGCATCTTTGACTTTGCTCTGTATATCAGCACGGTCTGCCCGGTCAAAATCAGCACCCAGAGTCCCTTCTGTGACTTCAGCAAAAACCCTTTTCCATGCAAGCCAGAGCTCCACCTTCTCCCTGAGATCACGCCCCGGTTTCTTTAAACACCATATGAGCGATCCTGGATAGAACCGAGGAGATTTCCCATGCTGCTTAGTCCATTCAGAAATGTGCTGGCGAAGCGGCCCGGTTCCAGTCCACTCGAATTCTGCGTCCATTAAAATAAGGGTCAGTTTAGGAGAATCTTGAATAACAGAGCCGTCCTTTGGAAAGGCTACAAAAGGAAGGCTTACGCCTCTTTCAAACTCTTTTTTCACGAGACTCTTCATAGTAGGTTTGATCTCTTCAGTGGTAAAAGAGGGGGACGTTGGTTCTAAAACAACTTGATGGGTGAGGGAAAAGGAGTGGGGTTTCCATGTGCCGAGGCAACCCAATCTGGATGCCCCTGGAGGTTTGCACCGTATCATATTCTGGTGCCGAGATTGTTCATTACCTTGGGGTCACAACTTCGTCCATTAATCGCCTCGCTTTTTTCATGAGGGACCAGATCTGGAAAATATTTTAAATTGTTTTAGAACCAACGTCCCCTTTTCGCTTAAATATTTCGGAATCCTCAGCAAAGCCTGCACTCTGTCAAAATTTGTCATTGGAATTCTTTTATCCCTCTTCTTTTTCATTTCTCTCCTCCGCAGATGCATATCCCCGCTCTATGAAGTCCATTCTTAAAATGAATAATCCTTCAACACAAATCTCATGTTTCAGGCTCAAAAGACGTAAAAGTTTCCATCAATTCTTTAACCCTATTTTCAAACCTTAATACCAGGGTTCGGATAGGTTTTGGGCGCATCAACTCCTCAATGGTCTCACGAGTACAAGCCTGATACCCCGACATGATCCAAATGAATTCAACCGTGTAGTCGGGTTTCATCTTGAGTAAGGACCGCCGTGCATCATTAATCTCGCGTCTATCGTTTGGCTTCCATTTTGCGCCATGTCTGGCAAGCAGGTGTATCATTTTGATCTTATCTCTGGACTCCCAATTGTCAATATTCTCCTCTTGGGTACGAGGACCCCAAGAGTAGAAAGAACGGTGAGACCACGATAGTCTCGATAGGAGACATTGGATAAGTGATGATCCCCTGTCTTCCATCGACTGGGGATTGAACCCACTCCCCAGCAATTTCTTTAGCAGTTCCGGTTTTTCAGAATAACAGGCACTCCGCAGAAGGTCACAAGCCCCGGGTTTATTGGGATCGAGACGAACCTGTCTCAATTTAAAGATATCAAAATGATCATAGATTGCGGCTAATTCAAGCGCGCTGGCGTCTGCCTCCGGGTCAGATTTTCTATCCGGCGAATCCGGTCCCTTTGCATATGGATCTGCTCCAGCCCATAACATGAGGGATACCCATTTAAGGCTGCCTTCACAGCAATGATGTCGGAGGGCAATATTGGCCTGTTCCTGAAAGCTTGGATATCGATCTTTGTATCGTTTGAAAAGCCCTAATGCCGGACGTATCTTCGAGCATAAAGCATATGCAAGCGGATTGCCGGCCTCGACGTTAGCACCATTATCAATGAAAAATTCTACGATCATTGGGTCCCAGGACTGGAATACTGCCCTCATGCTAACCGAATGTATATCCGCGCCGTGTTCAACGAGAAGCTGAATCAGATCCAGACGGCGTTTGTGCAGAGCATGTTCTAACGGTGAGTAGCCAGGTTCATCTATGACAGTGCCCCCATCAAGGAGCATCTTTACCAGGCTATGAAATCCCGATTCTATTGCCAGGTAGAGAGGAAATCTTTTTCTTACTCTCCTGTCGAGGTTTTCGGGAGGATTAACGGGCTTGCCAGCGGATATCCACTCCTGAACTTCAAAGAGTTTCCCTAATCTGCAAAGTTTGACCAAAGGTTCTATTTCATCGTATGTCTTTGCACGCTTTATTGAATCCTCGTGCATGTTCGGTCTAATCCTTTGATTCCTGGGAATTGGCTGGAGAAGATGCAGCGGTGGAAGGGGCAGGGTGAGATTGAGTTCTTTTGTGGGCTGCGGCTTTAAGAATCCCTATAATAAAATTGCCCACCCGCTCTTCAAGATGTTTTGACTCACTGTCTCTCCAGTGTTGTCTGCAGTTCCCATTCGAATAGCCAAACCCAGCATCTTCTATCGTCAAATACAACCTGCCAGAAGGGATACCCCTTTCAGCATATCGGCTAAATTCGAACTCATAATAACCATCCAAGTTGTGATCCTTTGGATCCCTTCGCTTCCGTGCTAATTCTTCTTTGATCCCAATATCGACATTGGCACCGTTAATTGATACGAATGTCGAATTGCCCTTCAGGAATACAGATCCACCCATTGTCTCAAAGGTTTTAATCAAAGCATCCATGATCCTTAAGGCACGGTCGAGGCTTTTAGGAGAGACTTCAATATTGAGAGAATGCCTTCGGTATGGTTCCAGAAGTCCGTTTTTATTGGGTTGATGGGATTGCAGTATCTCGGCTGTTTGCTTAACCAAAGGGTGAGGATCCGTTAGAGTTGCGGCATCAACAATAGATCTCAACTGTCGCTTCAGGGATTTGGATATTCTAAAAGAAGTTTTTTTCTTATTAACATCTTCATTATCGGAGGAATGTCCTATGATCTCAATGAATCTTTCATCATTTCCTTTCGGTAATGGCTTCTGCTGAACCTTGATACCCGCCTGCTTTTTTGCCCAATAACCGAGACCCGGTCTGGGTATGTTGTGACGTTTGCAAATCTTAGCCAAGCCGACATCAGAAATTCCCATTTCCTTTGCAAGACTGCTGACAGATTG
>JACAEV010000181.1 GCA_013388645.1 Syntrophaceae bacterium
TTCGGTGGATTAAGATCTTTCCCAATTGGGTTTGAAGTCCAAGCGACCCTCTCGGCAACTCCTGCCTTCCTTCGATTGAGACCTTGCTGAGTTTAAAATCCCTTTTCAGTTTCAAAATAGTTTCATTCTTCTGGCCTCTCAGATTGGAGACCTCTTTGGGGTGGCATAAGAATAAAGCTTGGCCGTTTTTTTGAGAGGCCTGGAGAAGGGAAGTGGCTATATCAAAAAAGATGGACGAGTCGACGAGTTGATGAAGTGCAGGATGATAGGGCCCTGCAAGATAATCTCTGTCCAAATCCTGGGTTGGCTGAAGGCCAATCCGAGCTACTGGAATGGATGCCCTTTCCAGCTTGATTATCCCTTTTTTAAGCCATTGAACGGCTTCATCTAATGACAAAGGATCATACTGTCCTGCTCTCCAAAGGTTTTCAAGGGGAGCACCTTTGAGGACAAGGGTGGGATGGATCCTCACAAAATTAGGTTTGAGTTCGATGATCTGATCAAGGGTTTTTAAGAAGCGATCAAACGTGTCACTCGGAAGGCCGATCATCAAATGAAGTCCTACCTCGAAGGACTGTTGTTTTAAACGTTGAATCGCATCGATAGTATCTTTTGCAGAATGCCCTCTCCGGGAGAGGAAGAGGACTTCATCATTCATGGATTGAGTTCCGATCTCTATCGTTTTTACGCCATATTCTTGGAGCAGTGAAAGAACCTCTCCATTCAAGGCATCGGGTCGGGTAGAAATCCGAATAGAATCGATCAGACCGGTGGTGAGAAAAGGTCTGACCTCTTTTAGATAACGAACCTGATCCTCCATAGGGATCGCTGTAAAGCTACCGCCATAAAAGGCAACCTGTTTTTCGCCTTCTCTTTTGCCGGGAGGGATTTTAATAAGTGAGCATTCAATAAATTCTCCAATGGAAGACGGGGAGGGAAGTTCTTTCGTTGATGGTCTCTGATTGCAAAAGAGACAACGTTCATGGCAACCCAAGTTGGGTAGGAAAATAGGGAGGATCAATGGTCTCATGGCTTTCCCTCTGAGTTCAATCTCTCCAAGGCATTTTTAGCAGCCTCCTGCTCTGCCTCTTTTTTACTTTTCCCATATCCAAGCCCTTTCACTTCCCCACCGATGGAAACAGAGGCTTGGAACCACTTGTCATGATCTGGTCCAGACTCATTTAATACTTGGTATTGCGGAGATTGTTTATAAGATTGTTGTGAATAGATTTGTAGAAAGCTTTTAAAATCATTAAAAAGGGCAGAGGGAGTAAAGGTTTGAAGATGGGGTTCAAAATGCTTTTGAATCACCTCGAAGGCAGGATCAAATCCCGAATCCATGAAGATGGCTCCTATCATGGCTTCATAAGCATTTGCCAAGATAGAGGACTTTCTCATCCCTCCGTTGAATTGCTGGCTTTTTCCAAGAAGAAGAAAGCTTTCTAATTCAAGATCCTTAGAGAGCGAGGCCAGAGAACTTCTTTTGACCAGTTGGGCTCTCATCATGGAGAGTGTTCCTTCTTGAGCATCAGGGAATTTTTTCAGAAGAAGGTGACTGACGGCAAGGTTCAAGACTGAATCTCCAAGAAATTCTAATACTTCATTGGCACCTTTCTCCGGGTGATTGGTCTCATGAACAAATGATTTATGGGTGAGGGCCTGATCGAGCCACTTGATCTCTGTGAATCGATATCTCAAACGTCCCTCCAACTTTTTGAGGGTGGCCTGTCTTGCTTCATCCACGCTATTTCCCCACGACTTCCCCGATGAGGGCGGATTCAGACCATTCGGTCATCCTAACCGTCCATTCCTGATTGACCCAACTCGGATCTTCCTGATTTCCGTTTTGATGATGGAGACGGACAGGGATGAAATTTCGAGAAAGGCCTTTCCATTTCCCCGTTTCTTTTTCCTTCCGATTTTCCACCAAAACCCTTAATTCCTGATTGAGAAACCGTTGATAAAACATCCGGCGTTTCTGTCTTCCCAATTCCCTCATCTCCATTGCCCTTTTCTTGATCTCTTTTTCATTTTGTCCTTGGGGGTATTGATAAGCTGGGGTCCCTTTTCTTCGAGAAAAGGGAAAGACGTGAAGATAAGAGAAGGGGAGAGATTCCACCAGTCCATAGGTCTGTCTAAAATGGTCTTCTGTCTCTCCTGGAAATCCAACGATCACATCTGCTCCAATGGAGAGGTTAGGAATTCTTAGAAAAAGTTCTTGGATGAGGGAGGAGAGAGAAGAGCGGTTATAATTTCTATTCATCTTTTTAAGTATCTCATCGTCTCCACTCTGAATCGATAGATGAAGATGCGGACAGATCTTCTCTGATTGGGAAAGCGCGGAGATGAGTTCTGGAGAGAAGTCTCCTGGCTCCATGGAACTGAGTCGAATTCGATCAGGGGTTTCTTCCCTTTCCAGTCGTCTGATCAGCTCTTTTAAAGGGAATGGAGGATCAAGCTCCAATCCATAGGCGCCCAGATGAATCCCGATGAGGACGACTTCTTTAAACCCTTTTTCCTTCAAGACTTTTAGATTCTCCGATACCCTCTCAGGCCGGAGGCTTCTTGATGGACCTCTGGCGTGGGGAACGATACAATAGGAACACCGGTCATTACAGCCATCCTGAATCTTTAGGAAGGCTCGGGTGTGACGATGGAAAGAATGTAAAGGGGTTTCTGAAAAAGACTTTTCCTCCTGAATGTTACCAATTTGCACTCGCGGAAATTTGCCGGTTTGCATTAAGGAAAGAAATTGAGGGATCTCACTTTTTTCTTTATTTCCTAAAAGATAGTCGATCTCTTTCATCTTTAAAAAGGCCGCAGGCTCCACCTGAGGATAACATCCGGTGACGATGATCAAAGAGTTGGGATTAGATCGGGAGGCTCTTCGAATGGCCTGCCTCGACTGAAAATCAGCTCGCTGGGTGACGGTGCAGGTATTGACGATGGTCATATCCGCACCTTCTCCAAAGGGGACAAGAATATACCCCCTCTGTTCTAACCCATGGCTGATCGCCTCAGATTCGAACTGGTTCACTTTACAGCCAAATGTGACAACAGAGACAGTCTTCATGAATTTGAGAGTCGGATGAGTTTGATGTTTCCCCAGACACCCATCTTGTCCTCCACAATGATGAGTGTTCCTAAAACCCCTGTGATCTCTTTTCCCCTTTCAAGACCTAATTCAATATCTTTTTTCCCCTTTACGATATTCCCGACTGCCGTCGCCGCAGCGTCAGCGAGGGCGGTCGATTTTGCGAGGATGCAGACCGCATCGGCTTTTCCAAGGCTTAGCGAATGGCCCACCGTCCCAGAGGAGGTACAAATGCCGAGGGGGGTTTGTTCAGGTTCAATCATAATCCCTATTTTAAGACTAAGAGAAGAATCACCTGCGTAGATACCCACTTTCCGTTCTCTGGAGGTGGCGAGATAGATATCGCCACCATTTTCAACGATCACTTCTTTCGAGAGTTTGAGCAGGTCTTTTGAAACCCATTCTGCCATGGCCCCTGCGACCGAAGCCATGGGCCCGACATGAGCTAATTGGGCAGATTGGATCATCTCCCGAATCATTTCGGGAGCGTGCGGGTCATCCATGAGAGGGATCAAGCTTCTCTGAAATTCGGGGTTCATGGCGATGTAAGTTTCAAGTTGATGGCGGTATTTTAATACGAAATTCCTTGTCTCTTTGGAGAGATCCTTTTCTGCCTGGACCAGAAGGTTGGTTTCTTTAACGATGACCTCAAATTTAACGAGATCATCGGTTTTGACTAAATTCCGGTAGATCGTTTTTCCATACATCTTAAGTTCTTTAGGTATTTCATTATAATATTCAAAAAGATGCGGTGTCAATTTGCTTAAGTAGTGAGAACCTTTGAGCTGAATATCATGGAAATGATCTCAGAGGCGGCGTGGGGACGGGCGAGTTTTTCTGCAGACTATTTCATTCTTGACAATCGTTCGATATCTGAAAGGAGATGATCGATCTTATAAGCAAGGGCTGGTAGATGGTTACATCGGAGGGCGACCCCTTCTTCAAGGAAATGCTCTGAGGCACCCATCCAGCTATCCATCTCATTGGCGCAACCGATGACTTTCATAGGATGTTGAATGTCTGAAAAATTTCTCAGACGGTCATCAAGACGCTTGTTCCGACCACAGTTGACAACGATCTGGATCGGGTGCTGAATCTCCTGGATCGCACGGATGAGAATTTCCATTAGAGATCAGAGTAAATCTTTCTGAAAAGGGGGTTGGTGTATTTCAGCATTTCAACATGACGTGCAGAAACTCCGTGTATTTCAAAGGCAGCCACCAGTGCCTCTGCCGCCCGAAGATGACCTGTGGCTGCTGCAGCCGATAGAGCCATGATAGAATTCTGTTTCAGAGTCGAAGCTCCTTTCATTGAAATCCCCCCACTTTAGCTCTCAACCGAACGGAGAGAAGAGGACGGGTGATCCATCTCCTCTCCCAAATAGAAAGCTTTCATCTCTCGACTTTCTAGCAATCTTTTTGCAGGCCCTTCTTTAATCACGCGACCATTTCTCAGGAGATATCCTCTCTGAGAGATGTCTAAGGAGCGTTGAACTTCTTGTTCGACGATCAAGAGTGTCAGCCCTTTCTGATTCATCCCTTTAAAGGCAGCGAAGATTTCGTCCACCAGATGGGGAGCTAATCCTGAGGAAGGTTCATCCAATAATAAGAGCTTAGGACGTCCCATCATCGCCCTTCCAATGGAGAGCATCTGTTGTTCACCTCCGCTGAGGGTCCCCGCTCTCTGACGGACTCGTTCCCGAAGGATGGGAAGCAGATGATAAATCCACTCTAAATTTCTTTTGATCTCCTCCTTTTTATTTCTGTGAAGATAGGCGCCCATCATTAAATTATCGATCACAGAAAGGGTGGGAAAGATATGGCGTCCTTGAGGGACATGTCCGATTCCCTTGGAGACGATGTGATGGGGTCTCAGGTTGGTAATATCTTCGCCCTCGAAAATAATTCTTCCTTCCGTGGTCTTTAAGATTCCGGAAAGGGTCAGTAATAGGGTTGTCTTTCCAGCCCCGTTAGGCCCTAACACAGAGACGACTTCTCCCTCTTTCATTCTCAGAGAAATTTCATATAATGCCGGCAACGGTCCATATTGGACAGTCAGTTTTTTTATCTCAAGCACAGGCCCCTTTCCCTATTAAATAAGCCTTCATGATTTGAGGGTGCTTTCTTACTACTTCAGGTGTTCCCTCAAGCATGAGTTTACCATGATGGAGTAAAGCGACTTCATCCGCTGTTTCCAAGACCATCTCCATGTGATGCTCAACGATGAAGACCGTGACCCCTTCTTTTCTGACCTGTAAGATTTTTTTTGAAAGATCCTGTCTTTCTGTCCTGGTCAATCCGGATGCGGGTTCGTCCAAGAGGAGAAGCTCTGGTTTCATGGCAAGGGCTCGGCCTATTTCTAAAAGTTTTTGTTTGCCATAGGAGAGCTGAGACGCCATGGATTCCCATTTTCCTAAGAGCCCCAGGGAATCGAGGATCTCTTTCGCTTCTTCCAAAGCCTTCCTCTCCGATCTTCTGACCCGGGGTAGCCGAAATCCATAGGAGAATAGATTCCCTTTTAATCTTCGATTCATTCCAGCCATGACATTTTCCACCACCGTCATGTTCCCCCAGATTTGAAGGGTTTGGAAAGTCCTTCCCATTCCCAGAGAGGATATCTCATGGGATGGCAAGGAGGTGATGTCCTTTTCTTTAAAATAGATTTTCCCTGAATCCGTTTTTTCCACCCCACTGATCAAACTAAAGAGGGTCGTCTTTCCAGCCCCGTTGGGGCCAATCAATCCCTTAATGCTTCCTTTTTCAACGGTCAGTGTCACCCCATCCAGGGCCCTGACTCCATCGTATGCTTTGATCACATTTTCGATTGAGAGAAGTACCATTAGATTTTTCCTTCATCTCTCCTTTTCTTCTTCGCCCAATAGCCGATCAGATAAAGGATCCTGACATTGAGTCGTGTTCCAATCCCATCCGGAAAAAAAATGAGCAGTAGAATTAAAATGACGCCATAGAGGGGAAGGCTATACTCCTGATATTGGCTGAGGAGATCCGTCAGCCATGTAAGGAGAATGGCTCCGGCAATGGGACCATAAAGATTCCCCATCCCTCCCAGGATGACCATCATCACAATCAGCACGGTGAGACCTAAATTAAAGGTGTCTGGATTTGCCGTGGACATCACACACGAAAAGAGACTTCCCGCCAGTCCGGCATAAGCCGCCCCCAAAATAAAAATCTCTAACTTAATTCTGTAAACATTCATTCCAACACTCATGGCCGCATCTTCACTGGTTGATACGGCCAAGAGGGCACGTCCCACTTTAGAACGAACCAAGTTTTTCGAAAAAACGAATAGCCCGGTCAGCACTCCCCAAACGAGATAATATTGTTTAAGATAGGTATCGAAGGAAAAACCCATAACAGAAAACAAAGGGATGCCAAAAATTCCGATGACCCCCCCTGTGAGGTTTGTCGATTCCCTGGCGATGACTAAAAATATTTCTCCAAACCCCAAGGTGGCTAAGGCTAAAAAGTAACCTTTTAATTTAAGGAGGGGCTTTCCAATCCAGTAAGCGATCACGGCGGCTGAGACAGCCGAGGCCCCAAATGCCACAATAGTTGGAAGAGCATACTGAGTGGTAAGAATCGCTGTGGTATAGGCACCGATTCCGAAAAAAGCAGCGTGACCTAAAGAGATCTGTCCAGCAAAGCCCATAAAGAGACTTAACCCCAAAGATAAGATGGCATAGATTCCCGACAAGACCATGAGATGATGGAAGTGGGGATCAGACCAAACCAGAGGGGCGAAACATATGGCCCCCAAATAAAAAAGCTCTTTCCTTTTAAACTCCTTTTTATGATAGAGGTATGGGTCCGGTGCGATTAGGGAAAGTAGCCATAAAGGCACCAAATAAAAGATGTCCCGTTTTCTGAATTCACTTTTACTTCTCATCTTCATAAATCTCCAATCCCTCCAACCCCCCTTTCCTAAA
>JACAEV010000230.1 GCA_013388645.1 Syntrophaceae bacterium
AAAGGGGACTTCAGATAGGTTTGATAAGATGAATGATCGATTTTTCTGTTTAACACTTCTGGTAATTTCGATGCAACGGATTCCTAACTCTCGAAAATCAAATTTTTAGAGGTTGCCTAAAATAAAAAACTTAAGTGGCTATCTTAACTTCTCAAAAATTAAAATAATATTATCCGTCTCGTAGAGTTTTGTATTTTATGTTTTTATATTTGAATTTATTTAGAGTTTAGGGTTTCGAGTTTAAGATTTGACACCTTTATCTTGATCCCGTGCTTTGGATTTAAGTCGTAACGAGTGGATCATTGAAGGTTTCCATCTTCTTTTCGTCAACCAGACCGTCTTTGTTCCAGCCTCTTTTTTGGATTATTCACTCCAAAGCGATGGATGGAACAAACTGACTCACAGATCTTACCTCCGGAACATCGTTCAGGCACCGCCGCTAACTTCCAGGACCTGACCCCCTCCGATGAAATATCGATGCTTCGATGAAGATCGTTTTTGAGATGTGCCGATCACCTTTTTTTACCGAATATCTTTTCAAAGGCTTTGAGCGCTTCCTCAATATCACCATCGGAGACATCCAGGTGTGTGACCAGGCGGATTTGGGTTTTGCTAAAAGCGTGGATGAGGATCCCTTCCTTCTTGGTCGCTTCAGCAACTTGAGCCCCTGTCATTCCGGTTTCGGTGATATCGAAAATGACGATATTCGTTTCCACATGTTTCGGTTCGATGGAGATTCCCTTCAACTCTTTCAAGCCCACCGCCAAACGTTTTGCATTTTGATGGTCTTCTTTCAGGCGTTCAAGGTG
This sequence comes from Syntrophaceae bacterium, assembly GCA_013388645.1. Taxonomy (GTDB): domain Bacteria; phylum Desulfobacterota; class BSN033; order BSN033; family UBA1163; genus UBA1163. The sequence continues at coordinate 810 of JACAEV010000230.1, forward strand.
ATGGTCCAGGGCATAGATTCCTGCGGCCGCCATCAGGCCAACCTGACGCATTCCACCTCCAAACATTTTTCGAAATCGATGAACGCGGTGGATGAAAGATTTGGTGCCAGCGACGAGGGACCCAATAGGAGCTCCTAAGCCCTTCGAGAGGCAGACGGATACGGAATCGGCCCATTGAGCATATTCATGAGGATGGATCCCCGTCGCGATGGAAGCGTTCCAGAGCCTTGCGCCATCCAGATGGACGAAGAGTCCTTTGGATTGAGCGATTCGGTAAATCTCTGCCATTTTTTCAAGAGGGTAGATCGTTCCTCCTCCACGGTTGTGAGTATTTTCAAGACAGACTAATTTCGTGACAGGAAAATGATGGTCGTCGGGCCTGATGGCTTCTTCTATTTGAGAGGGATCAAGAATACCCCGAGCTCCTTTCAAACAGTGAAATTGGATGCCTGAAAGAGCCGCTCCAGCGCCCCCTTCAAAATTATAAGAATGGGATGATGATTCAATGATCACCTCATCCCCTGGTTGAGTATGAGACTTAATGGAGATCTGATTGGCCATCGTCCCCGAAGGGACAAAGAGGGCAGCCTCTTTTCTAAGGAGACCAGCCACTTTTTCCTGCAGGGTGTTTACCGTGGGGTCTTCTCCAAAAACATCATCGCCCACTTCTGCCTCAAACATGGCTTGTCTCATGGCAGGCGTAGGCCGGGTCACTGTATCGCTTCTGAGATCAATAAATTTATTCATGTTCTCTCTCCCGGTGGCTTCCTTTTCATGCCTTATGAACACAAAGAAAAATACAATGTTCAACGACGGGTGTCAAGATAACCAAGGTAAAAATTCCTTGCAATTGGTATGTTGATGCGTTATTTTGGTTACGAAGGAGGCTGAAGTTCTTTCATGTTCAAAGGGGCGATGACGATCTTCGCCTTTACCATTTTTTTCGTCAGTTGTACCCCCGCCATTCCCACTCAACCGACTTCCCTTCTTCCTCCTCCTCCACCCATTGAACCTCCATCTGAAACGCCAGCTTCACCCATCCCTCCACCTTCTCTTCTCCCTGATCTCACTATCTCTGACATCTCCTTAAGTGAAACCGGAACAGTGGTCGTCAAGATTTCGAATATTGGAAAAGGGCCTGTTCCTTCTCGTGCTGGGAGGTTATCCATTTCTATCGATGGACAGCTTAAATGGTCGACGCCTCTCGAAAACCCTCCGGATCGAGATTTTCTACAACCCGGAGAGTCTGCGACTTACAGCACCCCAGTTGAATTGGAGGGGAAGCAAGAAGTCCGAGCCACCCTCGATCAGGAAGAGCGATTCGTTGAAGAAAATGATTTGAATAATTCGCTTGCAAAAAGTTTGGGGAAGGAAAAAATAGAGGTAAAACCTCCGTTACTTCCTGACCTCGCCCTTGCCGATCTTTTTGTCACTCCCCAGAGGAAGTTGGCGGTCATCATTTCCAATATCGGCGAGGCCCCACTTCCTTTAAGCGGAGGAACTTTAAAGGTCAGGGTCGATGGATCCCTTAAGGGGATCTATACATTGGGGAGTCTTTCCAATCAATCGAATCTCGCTATGAAAGGAAGTTTGACATTGACCACCCCTCTCACTCTTATCGGGCGGCATGAGATTGATGCTCAGATCGACTTCATGCAAGGAGTGAAAGAAATCCATGAGGAAAATAACCAACTGAAGAAGGTATTGGAAGGATTACCAGTTGGGCCGGATATGGTGGTGAAGGATGTTGAGCTGACAGAAGATTTAACGTTGATGATCATTCTCGGAAATAAAGGTGAAGTGGATCTCCGAAGAGGGGTGACCTTTCGGATTCGAATTTACATCAATGACCGAAAGATATCCGATTTTGATCATTTCGTTTCAGAAATAATGAAGGCCCATTTTGGAAACCGATATGTTATGTCACCCCCTTATCCGATAGGAATCACCGGGATTTCCAAGGTAAAAGTTTTCATTTCGCCCAAATCTCAAATGGATGACACTCGCCCAGAAAACAATATCCTTGAGAGGACATTCATCATTTTTCCTTTTAAGATGGGTTCACAAGGGAGGGAAGAATTCTCTTTTTCTTTTTCTTCTCCACGACTGCAAATTGAGGGCCAATCAGAGAAGATCAGAGTCGAGGCAAGAGGGGAAGGGATCGGTACCCCCCTGATGCTCTCGTTTAAAAAATCAGGAGCCCCAAAGGGGATTCCTACCCTTTCAGGGAAAAGTCCCCTGAAAGTAGAATTTCCCATCATTTTTGAGGAGGGACAGAAAGAGAACGTGTGGAGTATTGGTGTGACGAACCTCGCCGATAAGAAGGTGGAGGGAAATCTCATCATCCAACATCCTTAATGGAGAGGTCACGCTGCGGGAGTGAACATGCAAACCATTTATTGGTTTTTGGGTGCTACCTTCGTCATCGTTGTAATGTTACTTTGGTTCATGGAGTGGCGTTGGAGGAAGAGGTTTGAAGAGATGAAGGCCGATTCATCGTCGCAAATGGTCTGGTCACTCATCCAGCAGCAGATTGAAAAGTTGAGAGAGCAGATGAGTGAAGGATTGGCCAGAAATATTTCACAACTCACCCAGCAACAGGATGCCATGAACACCCAACTGAGGGGGATTACTGACCAAGTCAATCGCCAGCTCCAGAGTTCGAGCGGAGAAATCAATAAACGGTTGGACAATGCGGCCAGAGTGATCGGAGAGGTTCAGCGGAATATTGGAGAGCTCTCGGAGGCCAGCAAAAGAATTTTTGAAATAGGAAAAGACATCTCCTCCCTTCAAGAGATTCTTCAGCCCCCTAAATTAAGAGGGGGATTGGGAGAACAATTTTTGGGAGAATTGTTATCCCAGATTCTTCCGGTTGAATTCTTCAGCCTTCAGCACGCCTTCTCCAGCGGGGAGAGAGTGGATGCCGTGGTGCGATTAGGAGACCGTCTCGTCCCCATCGACTCTAAGTTTCCACTCGATAATTTCAAACGGATCATCGAATGTAAAACCGAGGAGGAGAAAAAAGCATATCAGAAGGCCTTTTACAGGGACGTGAAGAAACATATTGACGACATCGCTAACAAATATATCCTGCCTCAAGAGGGGACTTACGATTTCGCTCTTTTATATATTCCGGCTGAAAATATCTATTATGAGACCATTACCAAAGATGAGGCGGTTGGTGAGGAGAAGGGAATTCTGAATTATGCCCTCAAGAGAAAAGTGATTCCGGTTTCGCCCAATTCTTTCTTCGCCTATCTTCAAGTGATCGTTCTCGGGCTGAGGGGGTTGAAAATCGAAAAGGATGCTCAACGGATCTTGGACTCATTGGCTGGCCTGAATAAAGAATTGGAGAGTTTTCAAGGAGATTTCCAGCTCATTGGGAAACATATTGTCAATGCCATGAATAAATTTGAAGATTCTAAGAGACGGCTCGACAAATTTAGTTTAAAATTAGAACGGATCGAAAGCCAGCCCTCTTTGCCTTTATTGGAAAAAAAGATGAGGTCGGACGATGAGCCATGAGAACCCGGTGATTGAAACGATTAAGAGAAGGCGATCCATTCGTCACTTTTCCCGAGAGCCGGTTTCGGAAGAGGTCATCAACCAGATTCTCGAATCGGGTGGTTGGGCTCCTTCTGGCCAAAACAACCAACCTTGGAAATTTGCCATCATCCAGGACAAGGGTTTAAAAGAATCATTAGCCGCTCTCACCCATTCTCGTGCGATTATCCAAGGAGCTCCCGTTTGCATCGCCATTTTTTTAGATCACTCCAAATCATACGACCGGACGAAGGATGTCCAAGCCATTGGGGCCTCCATTCAAAATATGCTCCTCACGATTCATGCCTTAGGATTAGGAGGCGTATGGTTAGGTGAAATTTTAAAGAATAAAGACAAAGTAGGAGAACTATTGGAGACCCCTAAAGAATTAGAGTTGATGGCCGTCGTGGCCTTCGGCCATTCAGATCGTCCACCCGAAAGAGGGAAAAGAGACCCCATCGAAAAAAAAGTTTTCTTAAGAAAATAATTGGAGCCTTCAATGATCCCGACCAGGGAGGAATGCTTAAAGCTAATGGGTGATTTTGGAATGTTAGACAACATTGTCGCCCATAGCCTTGAAGTGGCAAGAGTGGCCCTTTTCCTCTCAAAGGAGTTGAATAAGAGGGGTCAACGGATTTCTCTCGAATTAGTGGAGGCCGCCTCTTTATTGCACGATCTGACCAAGACGGCATGCCTCAAAACCAAAGAAGATCACGCCAGGACTGGGTCTCAGCTTTTAAAGCAGTTGGGATATGAACGGGTCGGGGAGGTCGTCGCACAACATATCTGGTTGGGCAAAAAAGAAGATCCTTTGACCCTCTCCGAAGAGGAGATTGTCAATTATGCAGATAAACGTGTGATGCATGATCGCATTGTCACATTGGATGAGAGGTTTCACGATCTTAAAGACCGATATGGGAGAGACCAGAAGGCCATTGACTATTTAGATCGAATGGAAAAAGAGATTTACGGGATTGAACAAAAAATATTTTTTATTTTACAGACTGACCCTGATGAACTTCTGACCCTTTGACGGAAGATAGAAATATGGCAGATCTTTCTTTTGAACAAGGTCCCATCCGTCCGCCCAGTGAAGCTTACAGCCTCCTGTTGCGCGTGACGCGAAACTGCCCCTGGAACCGGTGTGAGTTTTGTCATACCTACAAGCATAAGAAATTTAGTCTCAGGCGTGTGGAGGAAATAAAAAAAGATATTGACATCGTCCGAGAGATCGTCTCAGAGATCAAAAGCTTATCATGGAAATACGGATTTGGAGGAGGGATCACGGTTCCTCTGGTCAATCTCATTTTACAAGATCCCCAGCATTTTTCTGATGGATTTCGGAGTGTGGCGTTATGGCTTTATGAAGGAGGGAAGAATGTCTTTCTTCAGGACGGCGATAACCTGATCCTCAAAACCAGTGAATTGGTCGAGATATTAAGATATTTAAAAGAGACGTTTCCTTCCATCGAGAGGATCACCACTTACGCTCGGGCTAAAACGGTTTCAAAAAAGAAGGTCGAAGAACTTCAGGACCTCTATCGAGCTGGAATATCCAGAATTCATATTGGTCTGGAAACAGGATATCATCCGCTCCTTCAATATATCCAAAAAGGAGTGACCCCCCAGGAACATATCGAAGCGGGTAGAAAGGTCAAGGAATCTGGGATCTCCCTCTCCGAATATGTGGTGCTGGGCTTGGGAGGAAAGGGAATGTGGCGGGAACACGCACTCCAAACGGCAATGGTTCTGAACCAAATCAACCCCGACTTCATCCGGGTTCGAACATTAAAGGTGTTAAAGACCATGCCCCTTTATCAAAAAATTGAATCAAAGGAATTCGTCCTGCTCAATGATGATGAGATCATTGAAGAGGAAAGGTTATTGATCCAATCATTGGAGGGGATTACCAGTCGGTTTGTCAGTGATCACATCTTAAACCTGCTCGAAGAGGTGGAAGGGAAATTTCCGGAAGAGAAGGAGAAGATGCTCAGCATCATCGATCGATATCTCGCTCTTCCGAAAGAAGAAAAAGAGAACTTTCGCTTGGGGAGAAGGGCAGGAGTCTACCGCTCGCTGGAGGATCTTGATCAACCCGAGCTCAGAGAAAAAGTGGAAGAGGCTCTTTTACAGATCGAAAAGAAGGGGCCAGGGGAGATTGAGAAGGTCCTCTCCGATTTAATGGAGTCCTTTATATGATTATCTCGGAAAGATGGATGACAAAAAAATAAAAGACTTGACTTTTAAAATATCGATGGTTTATGATGAGCGACGTTTTAGTGATGCTCTATATGATCCTATCCAAGATAGGAGTTCAAAAAAAGGAGGAGGTGATTTAAATGACCAAGGCGGAATTGATTTCGGCAGTGGCTAAGGAGACCAAAATCTCAAAAGCGTCCGCTGAGAAAGCGATCAATGCTTTCACCAGTGCTGTGACGAAGGCATTAAAGAAGAGGGATAAATTGACCCTCACAGGTTTTGGAACTTTCTCAGCTGCAAAGAGGGGGCAAAGGACAGGAAGAAATCCTCAAACTGGAAAGGAGATTAAAATTCCTGCCAAATATGTGGCGAAATTCAAGCCAGGCAATCTGTTAAAAAATGCAGTGAAGTGACCTTTGATAAACCAGGTTTATTCTGATTAAGTTTTAATAAAAGAGGGAAGGAAGAAAAATCTTTCCCTCTTTTATTATTGGAAATGGTTAATAAAAAACTGATTGTAAAAAAGGCTATAAACAGGTTATGAACATTTTGCTTTTAACCGTACCCTTGAGAACCACAATATATTGTGTTTTGGATGTTAAAAAACACAAAAATATAACCCATTGAAATTTATAACTTTTTATTGAAGGGTATTTGGGTACAATTTTGTTATTGTTGGGAGTTGAACCTCAAGATGGTCTCAAATTTTTTATTTCCACAGGTTTTAAACATTTGAGATGAATGACTTCTAAGTATTGATATTTCTCTATTTGAGGAGAACCCCGCCATCTTTCCCTTGATTTTGAATCAAATCCTCTGCTCCTATTGTGGAGATGATGATAGAATCAATCGCAGAAAAGCATAGGCATGGGAATGATAGAAAATTTCGATTTCAGAGAGAAATAGGGCAATTTTTCCCAATCGCTTTGGCCTTTTTAGAAATATCCTCAATCCCATTGCAGGATTTATTTATCTAAAGCAAAGCCATGTTTCTGATTCCATTTGATATAAATCCTTTTTCCGTGACCGCTCGGAATGGGAATCCATTTGAAAGATTCAGGACTTTTTGTTATCTTGTTAGAAACAAAATAGAGGGAGAGGCTACCCATCCAACCGATGAAACATGTCATTCTTGGAACCGCTGGGCATATTGATCATGGCAAGACAGCTCTCATCAAAGCCTTAACTGGAGTCGATACAGACCGATTGAAAGAGGAGAAGGAAAGGGGAATCACCATTGAGCTTGGATTCACTTTTTTAGACCTTCCTAATGGGATTCGCCTTGGAATCATTGATGTGCCCGGTCATGAAAAATTTGTGAAGCATATGGTGGCTGGCGTTTGGGGAATAGACCTGGTCGCTTTAATCATTGCCGCCGATGAAGGCGTCATGCCTCAGACAAGGGAGCACTTAGATATCTGTCGGCTTCTGAAAGTGAAAAAGGGATTGGTGGTTTTAACCAAAATGGATCTGGTGGATCGTGAATTATTAGAGATGGTCAAAGAAGAAGTGATAGACATTGTCCAAAACACATTCTTAAAAGGAGCGCCCATTCTTGCTGTTTCCTCTTTAACGGGGGAGGGAATTCCTCAACTCCTTTCCACTCTTGATCACCTTTCAAAGGAAATTGAGGAGAGGTCTTCGGATGGATTATTTCGCTTGCCCATTGACCGTGTCTTTGTCATGAAAGGGTTTGGAACAGTCGTCACTGGGACCGTGATCTCTGGCACCTTGTCGATGGGCGAAACCCTACAGGTCCTTCCTTCTGGGTTGGAAGCGAAGGTACGGAATCTCCAAGTCTATAATCAAAAGGTTGAAAAAACAGTGGCAGGAGAAAGGGCGGCAATTAACCTGCAAGGGGTCGAAACCACTGCCATCGAAAGAGGAGACGTACTTGTCAGACCCAACACCCTTAAACCCACACAACTCATCGATGCTTATTTTGAATACTTATCCACCGCATCCCGTCCTTTAAAGCACAGAACCAAACAGAGATTTCATATTGGAACGACCCTCACCCATGCTTCGATCTTCCTTCTTGATCAAGAAGAATTAGACCCGGGGGAGGGCGGCTTTGTTCAATTGAGGCTGGAAAAACCGGTTGTCGCTTTACCTCAAGATCGTTTTGTCATCCGTGGTTCTTCAGTGATTCAGACTATCGGAGGAGGAGTGATCCTTAATAGTCATCCTGAAAAACATAAAAGATATTCTTCTTCGATCATTGCTGACCTCAAACTCCTCAAAGAGGGGACTAGTGAACAGGCTCTTCACCAGCATATTCATCATTCTGGAATGATGGGGATATCATTGGAAGACCTATTGAATCGCGTGGAAATGCCCCCGGATGAGGTTCAGCGGATGATCAGACAGAGTGTTGAAAAGGGCAATTCGCTATGGATTGATCAAGAAAAGTGGAAGGTGATCGAAAGGGGACATTATCAAGGGTTGAGGAAATTGGCATTGGGTCAATTGGAAGAATTTCATCAACGATTTCCAATAAAATCTGGATTATCCAAGGAGGAACTGCGAACGAAACTTCCCCAGGAGATCGATCTCAAACTCTTCCAAACCCTCATCCAAGACCTCATTCAATCGAAAGAGGTCGTTTTGGAAAAAGACAAATTGAGACTCTCCAGCCATCATCTTTCAGCGACGGATGAAAAAGGTCTAATCAAGAGAGTGGAATCGGCTGTTCTGAGGGGAGGGCTTCAACCACCCTCCCCAAAAGAATTATCAGAGGAATGGATTGAGTCGGAAGAAGAGGTGCGTGCTATTTTTGAACATCTGGTTCATGAGGGAATTTTAATTCGGATTAAAAGTGATTTCTATTTCCATCGGATTCCCTTCGAGAATCTAAAGAACGAATTAATTACTTTTTTAAAGACGCATCGAGAGATCACCACTCCTCAATTTAAAGAGATGACCAAGGCCTCAAGAAAATATGTTATCCCCTTGATTGAATATTTTGACCAGATAAAATTGACACTTCGATTGGGGGATAAGAGAATCCTGAGAGGGGCCTCTTAACATTAGGAGAAGGAAGCATCAGCCCATCAAAGGAAAGGTGAGCAGAGATGACAAAGCCCAAAAAAATTATCAAGAAGAAGTTAAAAAAGCCAGATGAATTCATCAGTTTTACTGAAAGGGCCTTCCATTTTATCACCCATCACTTCAAATCAATCGCAGTAGGAGGGGGGATCGTTTTATTCATCATATTGTCTCTTATTGTTTATCAAAAGTGGGAAACGAAAAATGAAGAAAACGCCTCGCAGCTCTTTCATTCCATCATGGAGACTTACCAGGGTGTTCGCAGCCCGTATCGAGAGGGATCGATTCAGGAATATAAAAAGGTCATAGAAAAACTGAATGAGGTGATTGATAAATTTCCAAGAACTCCCTCTGGGAGATTATCCTTATTATATAAGGGAAACCTTCATCTCCGGTTAGGCGAATTCGATGAGGCGATCACATCTTATGAAACGTTTCTGCAAAAAGCAGGGGGAGAAAAACTTTACCTTTCTTTTGCCTTAGAGGGTCTTGGGTATTCCTATGAGGGGAAAAAGGATTATGAAAAGGCCATTCATGCCTATCAAAAAATTCTCGAATTAGGCGAGAATTTTCGAGTGTCTGATGGACATTTAGCCTTGGGACGTTGTTACGAAAAATTGGGGAAGAATAAAGAGGCAGTCGAACAATATAAGTCTTTTGTAAAAATTGCTCCAAAATCTGTAATGGCCAATGCCGTATTGAGAAGTATTTCAAACCTTGAGAAATCCCCATGAATAAGTTAAATATTTCACTTGACAATGGAGTAGTAAAAATATATTTGTGATATTTAGTACAAATTCATTTTAAATTAATGAGGTGATCTATGAAAAAAATTTTGAGTGGAAACGAGGCAATTGCACGGGGGGCATTTGAGGCTGGAGTAAAATTTGCCGCTGCCTATCCTGGGACACCCAGCACAGAGATATTAGAAACGATAGCACAAGAATATAAGGATATTTATGCCGAGTGGTCACCGAATGAAAAGGTGGCATTGGAAGTCGTTTATGGGGCATCCATGGCAGGCGCAAGAGCGATTGCCTGTATGAAACATGTGGGAGTTAATGTGGCTGCTGACCCCTTTATGACCCTTTCCTATGTTGGAGTCAATGGAGGTTTAGTGCTGGTTACTTGTGATGACCCTGAGCTTTATAGCTCTCAAAATGAACAGGATAATCGAAATTACGCCAAATTTGCTAAGGTACCGATGTTTGAACCGAGTGATAGCCAGGAGGCAAAGGATTTTATTAAATTGGCTTTTGAGGTCAGTGAGAAGTTTGATACCCCAGTGATGGTAAGAGGAGTCACTCGGATCTCCCATGCCAAAGGCATTGTCGAATTGCAGGACCCTATATTACCCCCCGTTCCAATCGAGATCAAAAAAGATACGGCTAAATATACGATGCTTCCCTCCTATGCACGCGTCCGGCATGTGGTCATTGAGGAGAGGCTTCTTAAATTGAAAGAATTTGCCGAGCAATTCCAAGGAAATCGAATGGAGATCAATGATCCAACGATGGGGATTATTACGGCTGGGATTTCCTATCAATATGCCAAGGAGGTTTATCCAAATTATTCCTATCTTAAATTAGGGATGGTTTGGCCCCTCCCCAAAGATCTGGTCGGAGAGTTCTTTAAAAAAGTGAAGAAGGTTTATATTGTTGAAGAATTGGATCCTTTTTTAGAAGAAAATATTAGAGCAATGGGATTCAAACCGAAGGGTGGAAAAAATCTATTCTCTCTATGTGGTGAACTGAATCCCTACCTTGTAGAGAAAGGAATGTTGGGAAAAAAATTTAAAGCCCCCAAGCCTTTTTTCAAAGAAACCCTTCCCCCTCGCCCCCCCAATTTGTGTCCAGGATGTCCGCACCGAGGGGTTTTTCATGTTTTAAGGAAGCTGAAGGTCTTCGCTTCAGGGGACATCGGATGTTATACCTTGGGTGCTTATCCCCCTTTAAATGTGATCAACAGCAATATCTGTATGGGATCGAGCATTGGGGGGGCCCACGGGATGGCCAAGGTTTTGGGAGAAAAGGGGAAAGGAAAGATTGTCGGTGTGATTGGAGATTCAACCTTTCTCCATGCAGGAGTCCATCCCTTGATGGATATGGGTTACAATAAAAGCTATGCCACGATCATCCTTCTTGATAATCGAACCACTGGCATGACCGGACAGCAAGAACATCCAGCGACGGGATACACCATCAGGGGAGAAAAAACACATCGGATTGATTTCGTAGAGTTGGGAAAAGCCTTGGGGATTGAAAATCCGAGGAAGTTAAACCCATGGAATTTAGAGGAAACAGAAAGAGTCATCACGGAAGAGCTTGAAACGGATGAACCTTCTCTCGTCATCAGCGAAGGCCCCTGCACCCTGCTGCGCAGGGCTTTTAAGAAATTTAACAAACCCTTACAGGTGGATGTGACCAAGTGTATTGGATGTAAAGCCTGTGTCAATCTCGGTTGCCCGGCGATCTCATATCAACCGGTGGATGGGGAGATGGCAGTGACGGCGGATGGAAAAAAACGCAAAGGAATTTCTCATATTGAAGCAACACTCTGTCCCGGATGTCATCTCTGTTATCAGGTGTGTAAATTTGGGGCCATTCAAACTCAAGAAGAAAAGCCCATCTTTGGGTTCGAAATCGCATAAAAAATGGAATGATGGAACACTGGAGTAACGAAAGGGGGAGAGCATGGATCAAATAACCACGAATATACTGGTTGCAGGGGTTGGAGGGCAGGGGGTGATTTTAGCCAGCGACATCATGTCCGAAGTTTTTATGGAAGCAGGCTATGATGTGAAAAAAAGTGAAGTTCATGGTATGGCGATGAGGGGAGGGATTGTTACCTCTCATTTTCGTTTTGGTAAGAAGGTTTATTCTCCTCTGATTAAAGAAGGAGAGGTGGATATACTTTTTGCATTCGAACAACTGGAGGGGCTTCGGTGGATTAACCATTTGAAGGCCAATGGGAAGGTTCTGATGAATGACCATAAGATTAATCCTCCTGCGGTCAATTTAGGAGAGATGGAATATCCCAAGGCCATTCCTGAAAAGATCCAATCCAAGTTTAAAGACTTCTATTTAGTGAAGGGGACGGAATTGGCGCTCCAGTTAGGGGACGCCCGGGCCGCCAATGTGGTGCTCTTGGGCGCGATCTCTAAATTTTTTGATGTAAACGAAGGCATTTGGCTCAAGACGATCCTGAATTATCTCCCTCCTAAGGTTCACGAACTGAATCGAAAGGCTTTTTCAATAGGGAGGGATCAGATTTTACAGGCGTAATGGAATCATTTGAACGACTTTTTATGGAAGGGCGAACCGAATTTAAGAGGGGTTCGCCCTTTGTGTTTTCGGTCTTCCGGACGATGGGAAAGGTAGAGTAATGGCCAAACTTTGTATTCGCCTTTTTTCACTAAAGCATACCTTGGAATGCGGTCAGTTTTTTCGATTTACCAAAGCCCTCGATACTTACATGGTTCAATCTTCTGACCGGATTTTTTCCGTCCACCAGAAAGGGGACTCTCTTTTCTACGAGGGCGTTGAAGAGACGTTCTTGATCCAATTTTTTAGATTGGATGAAAATTTAGATTTTATTTACAAAGAGATCGACCAAGATCCGGTGATCCATCAGGCCATCAAAAAATATCAAGGGATGAGATTGATTCGGCAGGATCCTTGGGAATGTTTGCTTTCATTTCTATTTTCCTCTGCCAAAGCCATTTCTCATATCCGCTCTATGATCGAAGTCCTCTGTAGATCTACTGGGAAAAGGGTCATTTGGGGAAACTATCTGGGTTATGGTTTTCCAGAGCCCTGTCATATTGAGACTCCCCTTCAATTGCAATCGGTCAAGGCAGGGTTCAGAATAAATTATCTGATCGGAGTAAGCCGTTGTATGGACCGGGGTCAACTCCTTGCACTAAAAAAGTTACCCTATGGCGAGGCAAGGAAACAACTGATGAGCCTTTCCGGCGTAGGAAAAAAGGTGGCGGATTGCATGCTTCTCTATTCTTTGGATTTTCTTGAAGCCTTTCCCATGGACACATGGATTAAAAGAGGCTTGCAACAGTTTTATTTTAATGGGAACAAGGTTGGAGAAAAAGCGATGGAGGAGTTTGTATCCAAACAATTTGGGCCTTATGCCGGATATGCCCAACTCTATCTTTATCATTTCTGGCGACACCACCCCCTCCTGAGAAACAGACAAACTTCAATTCCCAAAACCCAAGTGCCAAATAAATTCTAAGCATCCATATTCCAATGAATAAGATACTCGCCGACTCATTCCCTCAAGAAACAAAAGAGATAGGGCAATAATGATTTTGGACGTGGCGATTTCGATCATTATTGGGTGCTTGGAATTTGGCGGTTGCCAGATTAGGCCTTCACGATTTTTTTCTTCCATTGGTTCATATTTTTGGTGACATTTCGGGTGTCGATGACCAGGGGGGCGTGCTTTGCGACCCATGAATAGTCAATACAACTGTGGTCGGTGACCACCACGGCTGCATCGACCTTCTGAAGTAATCTCTTTGTGAGAGGCGAGGATTTCAACTTAAAATAATATTTTCTAAAATGAGGAAGGGCAGGGATATAGGGATCATGATAGAGAAGGACCGCCCCCTTTTTTTGGAGGAGATCCATGATCGCCAGAGCAGGGGATTCTCTGGCATCGTCCACATCCTTTTTATAGGCCACTCCTAAGATCAAGACTTTTGCTCCCTTGATGCTTTTCCCTCTCCCATTGAGGGCATCTTGTATCTTGGCGACCACATAATAAGGAACATGAACGTTAATTTCCCCAGCTAAAAAGATAAACCTTGTTGTGAAATCATATTCCCTGGCTTTCCAAGAAAGATAATAAGGGTCAATGGGGATACAATGACCTCCCAATCCAGGGCCTGGATAAAATGGTGAGAAACCAAACGGTTTGGTGCTGGCAGCTTCGATGACCTCCCAGATATCAATCCCCATTCGGTCCGCTAACATTTTTAATTCATTGACCAGGGCTATATTTACACTGCGATAAATATTTTCAAGGAGCTTGGTTAATTCCGCCACTCGGGGGGAGGATACGGGAACCACCTTTTGAATGATGTGACCATAAAGAGTGGTAACCATTTTTTGGCAAGAGGACGTCACCCCTGCAACCACCTTGGGTATCTGTTGGGTCGTAAATCGTTTATTGCCGGGGTCCTCCCTTTCCGGAGAAAAGGCCAAAAAGAAATCTTTTCCAACTTTCAATCCAGTCGATTTTAATCTTGGAAGGATCATTTCTTCAGTCGTTCCAGGATATGTTGTACTTTCCAATACGATGAGCTGACCTCGCCTGAGATGGTCTCGGATGGAATCAGTGGTTTTCTCTATATATTGGAGATCTGGTTCCATTTTTTCAGTCAAGGGAGTGGGTACGCAAATCAAGATACAGTCGGGTTCGCCGAGTTTGGAAAAATCGTCCGTCACATTTAAATGTCCATTTCGGACAAATTGAGAGATGCGTATGGAGGGAATGGATTTTAAATAGCTCCTCCCTCTCTCCAGAGCAGTCACTTTTTTAGAGTCTACATCGAATCCCAAGATTCGAAAACCTTCTTCACAGAACCTGAGAACAAGGGGAAGGCCGACATATCCTAATCCAATGATTCCAATGAGGGCCTCCTTCTTAACGATCTTTTGGATCAATTGATTTGCTATCTTTAAATGCTCCATGCCATGCTCCCCAATATTTGAAAGAGGGTTCAAGGATTCAAGGGTTATGGATACGAGTTTTTTAAAAACCTTTCATTGGGTCACTCGTGTGTTTTGTTAAGGGTCCCTTTACTTTGATTCCCATTCCGGGCTTGACCCGGAATCCAGTATCTTCGATCTGGATTCCCCCTTTCGCTGGGATCATTTCTTCAGAACTTATGGTAAGAAGTGTTGAGCACACTGCAATAGAACTATAGACTTCTTAGTCTCTCATTCCTCTTTTTTTATAAAAAGCTCTCATTCGATCAACCACCACCATTTGTTGTTCTTCTTTAAGCTCAGGATAAATGGGCAGGGCCAATACCTCTTCGGAAGCTTTCTCAGAAACGGGGAGATCTCCTCGTTGGTATTTTAAGAAGGAAAAACATTCCTGTAGGTGCAAGGGAAGAGGATAATAGATGTCTGTCCCAATTCCCTCCTCAGCGAGAAATTTTTTTAATCGATCTCGTTGTGGAGTTCGAATGACATATTGGTGAAAGATATGGCGGTTTTGATATTGAGTCATCGGGAGGGTTAGACCTTCGATCATCGGTAAATGTTCTTTGAACAACCGATCATAACGCTCGGCTTTCTTTTGTCTCTCTTGGGTCCATGTTTCGAGATATTTGAATTTCACTAACAGGATTGCGGCTTGCATCGTATCAAGTCGGCTATTAATCCCAATCCGTTTGTGGAAGTATTTGGGCTGACTTCCATGAATCCTCAGCAAGCGAACTCTCTCTGCCAAAACAGGATCGTCCGTCACCACCATCCCTGCATCTCCAAAGGCTCCCAAATTTTTTGTAGGATAAAACGAGAAACAACCAAAGTTGCCCATCTGTCCCGCCCGTCGTTCCTTCGAGTCAGCCTTGGGTTGATACTGCGCCCCCAATGACTGGGCCGCATCTTCGATGACGAAAAGCTTTTTGGTCTTAGCGATTTGAAGCAGAGGGTCCATATCGGCACATTGGCCGAAGAGATGAACTGGGATGATGGCTTTTGTTCGGGATGTGATTTTTTCTTCAATTTTAGTTGGGTCAATGTTGTAAGTGTCTGGATCGATATCCACAAAAACGGGGATCGCCCCAAGACGAGAGACGGACCCTGCCGTGGCGAAGAAAGTAAAAGGAGGGAGGAGGACTTCATCTCCACTCTCAATATCTAAAGCCATTAAGGATAACAGAAGTGCATCCGAACCCGAAGCCACCCCAATGGCATATTGACTCCGACAATATTGGGCGATCTTTTCCTCCAAGGCCTGGACTTGAGCACCCAAAATGAATTGTTGAGTTTTGAACACTTCATCTAAAGCCGATTTGATCTCGCCTTCGATGAGTTTAAACTGAGTGGTTAAATCAAAAAAAGGAACCTTCAAAGGGGTCAACGTTCTCCTCCTTGAACTGAAATCTACGTAAGATGAACTCGTGAAAAGTCCGATTCAGCTCATTATTGTCATTCCCGTGAAAACGGGAATCCAGTGAATTCAAATACTTCTGGACTCCTGCTTTCGCAGGAGTGACGGGTGGGAAGACTTTTTACGAGACCCTCACGTAAGGCTTTAATTAAGATAAAAAAAAATGATAGTCAAGGTATTTTTTCATCGGTATAATAAGGCCATGAAGAGGAAGATCCACCTCCATTCCATTTCGATTATCCTGGTCCGACCCAAATTTCATGAAAATATTGGTTCAGTCGCCCGAGCGATGAAGAATATGGGATTCCATCGATTGGTCCTGATCAATGGGTGTTCTCCCCTACATCCCAATGCTTATCAATTAGCCTCGGGAGCGGAAGACATTTTAGAAAGGGCAGAGGAGTTCCCAACTCTGAGTGATGCGATCTCTGAAATGGGATGTGTTGTCGGTATGACTTCACGAGGAGGAAAGGGAAGAAATCCATCGCTTTCACCTGCCTCCTTAGCCAAAAAACTGATTCCCATTTCTTTTGAGAATTCCATTGGCCTCGTCTTTGGTTCAGAGAGAGAAGGGCTGACCAACGATGAATTGTCGCTTTGCCACCTTTGTGTCAAGATCCCGACCACCCCCTCTTTTCCTTCACTCAATCTCGCACAGGCCGTGATGGTCGTTTGTTATGAATTATATAAATCGTCGGCAGAAATCTTGAAACCAACCCTTCCATTAGCTCGAGTCGAGCAAATAGAAAAAATGTTTGAGCATATGGAGGAAACGCTCCTCCGCATTGGATTTCTGGATGTCAACCATCCCAAGAGAATCATGCGAGGGCTCAGGCGTCTATTGGGAAGGAGCCAAATGGATGAGAGAGAAGTCCGAATTCTCCACGGGATTTGGAGCCAAATGGATCGGATAGTAGAAAGGAAGAAAGTCTCTTAGCCTAATAGTCCTATAGTTTTTCACTACAGGACTATTAGACCCAAAAACGATGAGAGGAATCGCTATTTCTTTTCAAGAAAGGGCTTCAGCAGGTCGATTGGCACAGGAAAGATGGTTGTAGAATTTTTCTCGGTCGCCACCTCAGTTAAGGTTTGGAGAAACCTGAGCTGAAGGGCAGCAGGATTCACACTGATGACATTGGCGGCCTGGGCGAGCTTTTCAGCAGCCTGGAATTCTCCATCCGCATGAATCACTTTTGCCCTTCTCTCCCTCTCCGCCTCAGCCTGTCGGGCAATGGCCCGTCGCATCTCTTCAGGCAGGTCCACTTGTTTGGTTTCGACGAGAGATACTTTTATCCCCCAAGGCTCTGTGTGTTTATCCAGAATATCTTGCAGTGTGATGTTAATCTTTTCCCTCTGAGAAAGCAATTCGTCCAGTTCCGCCTGGCCCACGACACTTCGGAGTGTGGTTTGCGCCAGCTGGGATGTCGCATAGAGGTAATTCTCTACTTCGACGACAGCTTTGTTAGGATCCATGACACGAAAATAGACCACCGCATTCACTTTGATGGAGACATTATCACGGGTGATCACATCCTGGGGAGGGATATCCATCGTGACCGTTCTCAAACTGATCCTGAGCAACTTATCCACCCCGGGGATGATAAAAATGAGTCCTGGTCCTTTTGCCCCGATCAGTCTTCCAAGACGGAAGATGACCCCTCGTTCGTATTCCCTGAGAATCTTGATGGCCGATGCGGCAAGGATGACTAAAAATATGATTAAAAAAAACAAACCTGACGGAAGACCGGTCATACCCATATCATACCCTCCTTAATCGATTTTTTTTACTTTCAGTTTTAGATTTTCTACTCCAGTCACCTGAACCTTTTCCCCCATTTCGATCGGTTGATCGCTCATGACATTCCAAAACTCTCCGTGGATGGAAACTTTTCCTTCTGGACGAATCGGTGTGGAAGCGATCCCGATTTCCCCTAACAAACCTTCCATCCCCGTAGTCGGTTTTTTCATCCGGGCATGGATGGCCTTGGTCACCGCAAAAATAAAAAACGCTGCACTCACGAGGACAGCAGGGATGACCACACTTAATGAGACCCTCATGTATTCCACCGGACTCTGGAATAACATCATGGAACCCAAGAAAAGAGAGATAACTCCTCCTACAGCTAAGAGACCGTGACTCACCACTTTGATTTCGGCGATAAAAAGGATGATGGCAAAAAGAATCAGTGCTAAGCCGGCGTAATTGACCGGAAGCATTTGAAGTGCATAAAAGGCTAAGATGAGAAAAATTCCACCCACCACTCCAGGAAGAATTGCTCCTGGGCTGGAAAGCTCAAAAAAAATGCCATAAATCCCCAACATGAGAAGGATATAAGCGATCGTAGGGTTAGAGATAATATCCAGAAGCCGGTCACGCCAGCTCATTTGAATGGGCTTGGATTGAACCCCTTTGGTTTGAAGGGTCCGGGTGATCCCATCGAATTTGACCACTTTCCCATCAAGTTTGGTGAGAAGGGTTGGAAGATCGGGGCAAATAAAATCAATGACATTCAGTTTAACTGCCTCTTCTTCGGTGATGGAAACGCTTTTCACAACCGCCTTTTCAGCCCACTCTACATTTCTTCCTCGATTTTTGGCAATGGTTTTAATATAAGAGACCGTATCATTCACGATTTTTTCCGTCATTGTTTTACTTTCTTTTCCTTCACCTCCCCCTAAGGTGACAGGATGGGCAGCACCGATATGGGTACCAGGGGCCATGACAGCGATGTGGGCCGCCATGGTGACGAACACGCCGGCAGAGGCCGCTCTTGCCCCACTGGGAGCAACATAAACAATGATGGGAATGGTAGAGGCGAGCTCTTTCTTGACGATCAGTCTCATAGACTCCATCAATCCCCCAGGAGTATCGAGCTGAATAATCAGGCATTGGGCCCCTTGTTGGGTGGCCTGATCAATGGAGTCGATGATAAATTTTGCTGTGGCAGGATTGATGATTCCCTCGACTTCGATGGTATAAATGGGTGGCTTATCCTGACCGAGAAGGGAAAGGGAGGGGATAAAGGTAAATTGGGATAGAATGAAAAGGATGATTAGAATATTCTTTATTTTCAAGCTGTTTACTCCTTCTAATAAAATATCTTAAAAGAAGGTAAATGTCAAATCTTAATCCTCATCAGATCTTCTCCGACCACAATTTCCCCCTGATAGATTTGTCCGCACTGATTCAGGATATCAAAGTGGTCACAGATTGGATAGAAATGGGTAAGCAACAATTTTTTACAATGGGATTCCATTGCAATTCTTCCTGCAAGGGATGGGGTAAGATGGCCTTCCACTTTTTTGCTGTCAGGGAAGGAGGATTCTAAAACCAATAGGTCAACTTCAAAACCGAGATCAATGATATTTTGACAATAATCCGTATCCCCTGAAATGGCAATCGATTTGCCATCCATCCATTCAATTCGATAGCCAACGCTTCCAGAAATATGCGCCATGGGTTTTGATTGAATTTTGAGGTGTCGATAGAAAAAGGTTTCTTTAGAAACCTCTTGGACTTTCAGATGATAAGACTGGGGTTCAATCCATGGGCCATAAAGTTTTTTCAAAGCTTCGAAAAAAGATTTGAATCCAGTCCCTCCCATACATAAAAGGTCTTTTTCTCGGGGGAAATCTCCATATTTACAAGCAAAGAGAATCGGAACGAGGTCTGCGGTATGGTCCGGGTGAAGATGCGTAAAAAGGATGAGATCCGGATCACGGAAAGTGAACCCCACTTCGAGGATCTTTCTCAGCGTTCCAGGGCCAATATCAATCAATAGGAGGGTGCTATCTGAGACGATGAGAATTCCAGGCGAACCCCTTCTCAAAGAGGGAATGCCTGTTCCAGACCCGAGGAGTATGAGCTCAGCCAAATTTATTCGCCTTATCCAAATCTTTTTAGATGAGAGGACTGTAGTAAATTTTAACTTCTTTTCAATTTTCTTGCCATGAATATGATTTGACATTCAAGTTCCTTTTTAATAGCCTATGAGAAATGGCTGTTCTGGAAGATAACTTAGTCGAATTGGATGGGTCTTATGGGGAAGGAGGAGGGCAAATTCTAAGGACGGCATTGAGCCTCTCAGCCATTCTTAGGAACCCTTTTACGATCTCCCATCTTCGATCGAAGCGAAAAAATCCGGGCCTCCAAGCACAACATTTGGAAGCTGTCAAGGCAATGGCTCAGATGACCAATGCCCAAACAGAAGGGGTTGAGTTTGGATCACAGAGAGTTTCTTTCTTTCCCCAAAAAATTCTTCCTGGAAATTACCAATTCGAAGTCAAAACCGCCGGTTCAACCCTTCTTCTTTTTCAGGCAATGTTTCTTCCACTCCTCATGGCGAAGTCGCTCTCCCATATTACCCTAATCGGTGGCACCCATGTTCCATGGAGTCCGCCCTTTCATTATTTCTCGGAGGTGTTATTACCTCACCTTGAACTGATGGGGATTTCTATCGAGCCCGACATAAAAAAATGGGGTTTCTATCCGAGGGGGGGTGGAAAGATTCAGTTTCGCATTCATCCTATTGATGCATTGAAGCCGATCCATTTGACAGAACGAGGGGCATGTAAAAGGATTCGGGGGCTATCCGTTATCTCTCATCTTCCAAAGCATGTCGCAGAGAGACAGAGAGATCAAGCCATGAAGAGGATTCGAAAAGAACTAAAAATGGAATCTGAGATCCATCTCCTTTATGATGTCCCTTCGAATGGCCCCGGTTCTTTTCTGTTTTTATTGGCTGAATATGAAAAGACGGTTGCGGGGTTCTCATCATTGGGCCAGAAGGGAAAACCTGCTGAGAAAGTTTCAGATGAAACAGTAGATGCATTAAAAGAGTATATGGAAGGGGAGGGTTGTATTGATCCTCACCTGGCAGACCAACTTGTACTATTCATGGCATTCGCCAAGGGAAATTCTTCGTTGACTACGACCAGAATGACCCAACATCTTCTCACCAACCTATGGGTTATTAACCATTTTATGCCGGTTAGGATCGAGCAACAGGGAGAATTAGAAAAACCCGGAAGAATTAAATTTATCAATGAATAGAAATACTTGACTTGATCCTAACTTCATATTAAGATATTCGAAAAGGAGGAATAAATTAATAAAGTTTACGGAAACCTATTCGGCCTAAAACCGAATCAAATCAGAAGAATTGAGCGTATTTATCGAAGGAAAATCCCTCCTCAAAAGGTTGTCACGCCTGAAATGGCTCGCCTCCTGAGCGAACTTTCAAATGAAATCCGTCGCCAAATTGGAATCTTAGTAAACCGTCGGGGGTCCATCGAGTTCGTCATGGTGGGAGACCAGAAGGGAATTACGATTCCGGACCTCTCCCGTTATCGCTCTGGAATTCTTCGATTGAGAGGGTTACGTCTCATCCATACCCATCTCCAAGGAGAGCCTTTGAATGATGAGGATCTCACTGACCTCGCCCTGTTGAGGCTGGATATGATGGTGGCTCTCCACATCAATGGAGATCACTCCCGGTTGGCGATCCAATCCGCTCACCTTCTTCCTGATAATCCGGATAAAAAGGTCTGGGAAGTGGACTCTCATTCCTCCATAAACCAATATGAAATGGATTTCTTGAAATGGATTCAATCTCTGGAGGATGAATTTCAACGGGGCCAAAGGTCCATTCCTCTTAAAGGGGCCCAAGAAAAGGCCATCCTGATCAGTGTCGGTAAGGAAAGCCGTGAACGTTTGGAATATTCAATGGAAGAATTGAAAGAATTGGCAGAATCAAGTGGAGTCTTTGTCATGGATTCCATCATTCAAAGGCCCCAAACCCTTTCTCCCATTACCCTGATGGGAAAAGGGAAACTCAAAGAACTATTGGTCCAATGCCTGCAAAAGGGAGTGGACCTCATCATTTTTGATCAAAACCTAACACCTGGTCAGAGCGCGACCATTTCTGATTTAACCGAATTGAGAGTTCTGGATCGGACTCAACTCATTTTAGATATTTTTGCACAGCGAGCGCATACCATCGATGGGAAAGTTCAAGTTGAACTGGCCCAATTAAAATATCTCCTCCCTCGATTGGCGAGAAAAACGTTATCCCTTTCTCGCCTGACCGGAGGAATTGGGGGAAGGGGACCCGGGGAGACGAAGTTGGAGATCGATCGTCGTCGAGTTACAGACCGAATCCACCTCTTGGAAAAAGAATTAGATAAGCTAAAAAAAAGAAGGGAACAAAGAAGGTCTCGAAGAGCCAAGGCAGGGATCCCGATTTTATCGATCATCGGTTATACCAATGCCGGGAAATCCACCCTCTTTAACCTTCTCACCCAAAGTCATTTTCATGTGGAGAATAAACTTTTTTCTACGCTCGATACCGCCACCCGCCGATTGAGATACCCATCTCCTCATCGCGTCATCATCACGGACACGGTCGGGTTCATCAAAGATTTGCCCAAAGACCTGATGGGCGCTTTTCAACCGACGTTTGATGAATTGAAAGAATCAGACTTATTAATCCACCTGATCGACGTCAGCCACCCCCATTTTTCGGAGCGGATCGAGTCGGTTGAAAAAACCCTTTCTGAATTAACACTGGATGGGATTCCGAGATTAAGGGTTTTCAATAAGGAGGATAAGTTGACTCGAGAGGAAGGAGAGGCCATCTCCAAGAAATATGAGGGGGTTTCTATTTCTGCCCTCCACCCCGAAAGTCTGGAGAAATTTTTTCAGGCGATCGATCGAAAATTATGGGAAATTGATCTGAATCCAAACTGGGGAAGCGATCCGGAGAATGGAAGAGAGGCTGTTCGGTTGACAAATGGAGATTCGTTTGATATATCAAATCAAAATTGAATGAGGGAAGTGAGGGAAAATGACTGGAAACCGTCCTGATGAGATTGAAGAATATCTAACGTTTGATGATGTGTTACTTGTCCCAGCCTTTTCAGAAGTCTTACCCAAGGAAGTGGACACCAGCACCCAATTGACCCGGGCGATCCGACTCAATATCCCCTTGGTGAGTGCGGCCATGGATACGGTGACGGAGTCGAGAACCGCAATCTGTATGGCCCAAGAAGGGGGGATCGGAATTATCCACCGGAATATGTCCGTCTTCGATCAAGCCATTGAAGTGGATAAGGTGAAAAAATCGGAAAGCGGAATGATTCTCAACCCCATTACGATGGACCCCGAACAAAAAATTTATGAGGCCCTGGAGATCATGAAGAAGTACCGAATCTCTGGGGTTCCCATCACCAAAAATGGAAAGCTGGTGGGAATCCTGACCAATCGGGATTTACGGTTTGAGAAGCGATTGGAAGAAAAGATCTCCACGGTGATGACCAAGGATCGTCTCATCACGGTTCCCGTCGGGACCACGTTGGAGGCGTCCAAGGAGATCCTTCATAAAAATAGAATCGAAAAATTGTTGGTGGTGGATGGAGAAAATAATTTGAAAGGCCTCATCACGATCAAAGACATCGAGAAGATGAGAAAGTATCCGAACTCCTGCAAGGATTCTCTGGGTCGTCTCCGGGTCGGGGCGGCCATCGGACCAGGAAAAGACAGGGAGGCAAGGACCGAGGCCCTCATCAAGTCGGGAGTCGATGTCATCGTGATCGATACGGCTCACGGTCACTCCAAGGATGTCCTGGAGGCGATCCGTGATACCAAAGAAAATTTTCCAGATTGTCAACTCATCGGAGGTAATGTGGCCACCCCTGAAGGAGCCCTCGATCTCATTAAAGCTGGCGTCGATGCGGTGAAAGTGGGGGTCGGGCCGGGGTCAATCTGTACCACGCGGGTCATCGCTGGAGTGGGGATTCCGCAACTCTCTGCGATCCTGAAGGCTTCGGAGGTCTCGGAACGCTACGGAGTGCCAATCATCGCAGACGGTGGAATTAAATTCTCCGGAGATATTACGAAAGCCATTGCAGCTGGGGCACAGTCTGTCATGATTGGAAATTTGTTTGCCGGAACCGATGAGAGTCCGGGAGAGATTGTGCTTTATCAAGGGAGAAGTTATAAAGTATACCGAGGGATGGGGTCCATTGAAGCCATGAAAGAAGGGAGTAAGGACCGATACTTTCAGGGGGATGTGGAAAGTGAAACCAAGTTAGTTCCAGAGGGGATTGAAGGAAGGGTTCCCTATCGAGGAGCGCTTTCCTTTAGTATCCAACAAATCATCGGAGGGATGAAGGCTGGCATGGGTTATGTGGGGGCGAAAAATATCCAAGAGTTACAAAAAAAGGCAAGGTTCATTCGGATCACCTCATCAGGCCTGAAAGAAAGCCATGTCCACGATGTCATCATCACCAAAGAGGCTCCGAACTACCGATTAGAATAACCCTGACCCAGCGCTCATCAACATAGGCGTCTTATGAAAAAGGCCATTTTTTTATTGATCGTGTTAGCTTTTTTCCTTCTCTACTATGCAGGCGTGTTCACGAAAAAAGAAACGCTCCCGTTTTCTAAAGAATTTTTTTCAATTGAAAGCCCGGATTCGATCGACCGCCGATGGGATTTTCCAAAAAGCGCCTCCCTGGGTCCAAAAGAGTTAGAACAGCTTTACCAGTTAAAACTGGATAAGGGAATTCGGAACGTGCCCATTCTTTCCTATTTCCTAATTCGAGAATCCAAACAAGCGCTGAGAGAAGGGGATGCCGATCGGGCTGTCCGGATGACCCTCTATTCTGTAAAAATATCGCCGGACCTACCCCAGCCCTATTTTGAATTAGCCCGCGCCCTTTGGAAACAAAACCCATTCCAGCTCCCGCAAATCCTCTCTGAGGTGGTTAAGGGGGAAATGGCCCAATTTCGACATTTCCCCAGTTCTCTAAAACTTTTTTATAATCTCTTCTATTTCCTCTCCAACGCGATCCTCATGACGTTTATTGTTTTTGGGATCGTCATCATGGTAAAATATTTTCCCCTTTATTTTTATGATATCCGAAAAAATTTGACCCAGGAGATGTCAAGACTCCTCATCAATAGCCTTAAGATATTAGTCTTATTGATTCCCTTTTTCCTCCGGCTGGACATTCTCTGGGCCTTTTTCTACTGGTCTGTTTTATTGTGGGGATACGTGACGAAAAGGGAAAAACAATTGATCATTCTTTTTCTCATTGTTTTAGTTTATTTTCCCTTTTTCCTTCGTTCTTCTTCCGCCTTTTTAGACGGTCCGTCTTCCGATATCCTCTTTGAAATTCATCAGGTCAACCATGAAGACGGAGCAAAGGGAGAGGCGGACAGATTAAAGGCCTGGTTGACCACCCATCCTGATGATGCCGAGGTGCTCTTCAGCCTCGGGTTGGCAGAGAAGCGGCAAGGTCGTTATCTTGAGGCAGAAGAATATTATCGGCAGGCCGTTCAACGAGATACTCGCTTCAGCGAAGCTTTCTCGAATCTGGGAAATGTTTATCTCGCACGGAAACAAACGTCCTCAGCGATTGCTTCCTATCAACAAGCCACGGACATCGATCCCCATCGGGGAGCTTATTATTTCAACCTTTATAGGGCCTATTCCCAAGAGACCTTTCTCTCCGGGAAGATTGATAAGACCTTTCAGAGAGCCCGACAATTGGATCCCCAATTGATCGATTACTATACCAACATTGATTTACCGAATCGGCCTCCTAATTTCAATCGGCTGGTCATTGATGAGGTATTAACGCCCCGACGATTATGGCAACGATTTTTAGAACAATTCATCGGAAAAGAGGGTTTTTTGTTTCGTCTGTTTAAGGCTTGGTTTGAAAAAATCCCATCCCGGTTTCCCTTTTTGGCCCCCATCCTCTTCTTAGGACTTCTCATGGGATTGGCTCGTTATAGTCGGTCGAAACGCTTTCTAACGCGGTGTCCCATGTGTGGAAGTCCGACCTATCGATTTTATTTAGGGACATCGGAGCAGGAATTCATCTGTTTCAACTGCCACCGGATTTTTATTCAAAAAGAAAAACTTCACCCTAAAATTGTCGAAAAGAAATCTCTTCAGGTCAAGCAATTCCAAAGGGAAAATCACTTGATCAGCCGGTTTCTCTCTTTCTTTTTGGTTGGATTCGGCTATTTATGGAGGGAGCAGGTTTATCGGGGCTTATTTTTTCTCTTCATCTTTTTTATTCTTATCTTGAGATTATTCTATTGGGAGGGAGCGATGCCTTCTTCCTTTCCATCCTCGCACTCCAGCTCTTGGAGATGGATCTTCTGGGGAGGCGTCTTTCTGCTTTTCTACATCCTCTCGGTTCGACACCTTTATCATCTGAAACCAAAATTCGAGACCGAAGTGGAACGAACCAGAGGGCTGAGATGAACGGGAGAGGAACACCACCATGGCCCTGCAGGGAACCTTAAAAGACTTCAGCATTACGGAAATTATTCAGCTTATCGGTCAGCAACTCAAAACGGGAGTCTTGAAGATTAAGCGTGGGAAAGATCTGGTCGAGATCCATTTCGTCGATGGGATGATTGTCCATGTCTATTCAAATTATCGGGGGAGGAAAGACCTCATCGGTGAAATCCTGGTGAAGGCCCAATTGATCTCTGAGGAACAATTGGATAGGGTTTTAAAAATTCAAAAGGAGTCGCTTAAATACTTGGGGGAGATCCTGGTCGAACTTCAACTCCTCACCAAAGAGGATGTGCTCAAGGTGATTTCAACACAGATCTACGAGACGATCTATGATCTTTTTTGGTGGGATGACGGAAATTTTAATTTTGATTTAAAATTGGTAGAAAGTTATAAGAAGATCCCCTTCGCCCTGAGCACCGAGCAGGTGCTGTTGAATATTCTTCGAATGGTCGATGAATGGTCTGAGATTGAAAAAAAGATATTCTCCCCTCATTTGGTTTTTAGAAAGTTGGTCGGAGTGGAAGAAAAGTCGATAGAGGGTCTCTCTCCTCATCGTTATTTGAAAGAAAAACTGACCTCCGAGCAAGAATTGATTTATCATCTGGTGGATGGAACCCGAACCGTTCAGGATATCATTGACCGAAGCCTGCTGGGGAAATTCAATACGAGTGAAATTCTGGTGGATCTTTCCGAAATGGGCTTAATCGAAATGGCGGGGGTTCGGACTCCCAGCCTCATCAAGAAAGTCAGCATGGTCCACTTCAAAAAGGCGCTCGTTTTTGCCTATTACGGTGCCTTCTTAATCTTCCTCATCGCGCTTCTCATCTATGTCAAACCCAACTTTTTGCGTCATTTACTGGATTCCAAGATTGAACGGGTGGACATTGAAATTCCGACGCATCGGGTTCATAAAGCAAAATTGGAACGGATCAAGAATGCACTTGAAATCTATTACTTGGAAAAGGGACAATATCCGGCCCGGCTTGAAGATCTGATTTCAGAAAGACTGATCCAGAGGGGAGATCTCATTTATCACAAGGGAGCTCCTTTTCAATATGAATTGAAAGAGGGAAAATATATTTTAAAACATTGAGACACCCGTTAAATCATCGACCTTCTTTTCCAATCCTCCACTGACCTGGAACTCTTAAATATGGAGAAACCGATTTCTTTTGACAAGATTCTCATTCTTGATTTTGGCTCTCAATACACCCAATTGATCGCCAGGCGAGTGAGGGAGTGTCAGATTTATAGTGAAATTCACCCCTATGATATTTCTGTTGAGAAAGTGAGATCGTTATCCCCCAGGGGCATCATTCTATCCGGAGGACCGGCCAGCGTCTATGAGAAGGATGCCCCCCGCTGCCATCCTGCTCTCCTCCGGATGGGGATCCCCCTATTAGGCATTTGTTACGGCATGCAATTGATCGCCCAACTATTGGGGGGAGAAGTGGCCCATTCAGAAAAAAGAGAGTATGGAAAAGCGAAGTTAACGGTGGATCGAAGTGGGACACTTTTTAAAGGCCTGGGAGGGAAGGGGGACCCACTGACGGTTTGGATGAGCCATGGGGATCACGTCAAGACATTGCCTCCTGGTTTTCACTCCATCGCCCATTCAAAGAATACCCCTTTCGCTGCCATTGAAGAATCGCATCAACGAATTTATGGGCTTCAGTTCCATCCGGAGGTCGTTCATACCCAGAGAGGACTCGATCTCATTCGAAATTTTCTATTTCATATATGTCGATGTTCTCACCGATGGACTCTCCGATCTTTTTTGGAGCAGGTCAGCCATGATCTGAAGCAAAAGATCCAAGAGGGAAAGGTCATCTGCGCATTGAGCGGTGGGGTCGATTCCACTGTTGTGGCCCTTCTTCTCCATCGGGTCGTCGGTGATCGCCTGCGATGTATCTTTGTCAACAATGGGCTTTTGAGAAAGGAGGAAGCTTCGCAGGTGGTGAATTTGTTCCGTCATCATTTTAAAATACCATTGACCTATGTGGATGCTGAGCATTCCTTCCTCCAGCGGTTGAAGGGAGTCGTCGACCCGGAAGATAAAAGAAAGAAAATTGGTAAGGAGTTTATTTCCGTCTTTGAAAAAGAGGCCCAAAAAATAGGAGGAGTGAAATATTTAGCCCAGGGGACGTTGTATCCGGATGTCATCGAAAGTGTTTCCTCAAAAGGGCCATCTGCCACCATCAAGAGCCATCACAATGTAGGAGGATTACCAGAGAAGATGAAATTAAAATTAGTCGAACCCCTGAGAGAATTATTTAAAGATGAGGTGAGACAGTTAGGAAAGGTATTAGGATTGCCGGACTCCATTATAAAACGTCAGCCCTTTCCAGGGCCCGGGCTGGCCATACGGATTATTGGGGAGGTGAATAGGGAGCGGCTGGAAATTTTGAGAAATGCCGATGAGATTGTCATGGAGGAGATGACGCGAGGACATTTTTTAACCCGAGTTTGGCAATCTTTTGCGGTATTGCTTCCTGTCAAGACGGTTGGGGTCATGGGGGATGAAAGGACTTATGAAAATGTGATTGCCTTGAGGGTGGTGGAGAGCCAAGATGGCATGACCGCCGATTGGGTCAGGCTCCCTTATAAAATTTTGGAGCATCTCTCCAATCGCATCATCAATGAGGTCAGAGGGGTCAACCGGGTGGTTTACGATATTAGTTCCAAACCGCCCAGCACCATCGAGTGGGAATAAGGGAGTTTCCCTCCCAGAATCATGGAAGATGCTTATGCAGACATCTCATTTCGTTCATCTTCATCTTCATAGCCAGTATAGTTTATTGGATGGGGCCATTCGATTTGATGAGGTGCTTGATCTGGCGAAGAGATATCGAATGAATGCTCTGGCCCTGACCGATCACGGGAATATGTTTGGGGCGATCGAATTTTATCAGACGGCCATCAAACATGGCATTAAGCCCATCATCGGCTGTGAGATGTATGTTGCCCCTGGAAGCCGTTTTGAGAAAAAAACTGAAGGGGGTGAAGAGGGAAACTACCATCTCACTCTATTGGTGAAGAATGAGACGGGCTATTTCAACCTTTTGAAATTAGTCAGTCTCGCCCATCTCGAGGGGTTTTATTACAAACCCAGAGTCGATAAAGAATTGCTCCGGCAATATCATGAGGGGTTGATTGCTCTGAGCGGTTGTCTGAAAGGAGAAGTGGCGGTCCTTGCAAGGCGAGGAGAAATGAAGAAAGCACTTCAAACCGCGGAGGAATACAAGGCGATATTCGATGGCCGCCGATTTTACATCGAGATTCAACGAAATGGGGTGGAGAACCAATCCCAGATCAATGAACGGCTGTTAGAGATCGGGCACCAACTTTCCCTCCCCGCTGTCGCCACCAATGACTGCCATTATCTCCAGCGAAAGGATGCGAAGGCCCATGAAGTGCTCCTCTGCATCCAGACCGGCAAGACCCTTCAGGATCAGGACCGGATGAAATTTCCATCGGATGAGTTTTATTTTAAGTCACCCCAAGAGATGTTCGATCTTTTTCAGGATACTCCGGAAGCGATTTTCCATACGAATGAAATTGCCGAGCAATGCAACCTTGAAATGCGATTCGACGAAAGGCACATTCCGAGGATCACTGTTCCGGTCGGGGAAACGGCCGAGAGCTACCTCGAAAAACTGGCCCGGGAGGGTTTAGAACAGCGACTTTCCCAATCTCATGAAGAGAAGTGGTCCAAGGAAAAGGAGACCCTTTATAAGGCGAGGCTGGAGGAGGAGCTCCGTATCATCAAATCCATGGGCTACCCGGGTTACTTTCTCATCGTTTATGATTTTATCCATTACGCCAAGAGTCATCATATTCCGGTTGGTCCCGGCAGAGGGTCGGCGGCTGGAAGTCTGGTGGCTTATGCCCTGAATATCACAGACTTGGACCCCATCGAATATGGATTGATCTTTGAGCGTTTTTTAAATCCGGGTCGAAAGAGCAGTATGCCCGATGTGGATGTTGATTTTTGCATGGAGGGAAGAGAAGAGGTCATTCAATATGTATCCGAGAAATATGGTAAAGAGAATGTGGCTCAGATTATTACCTTCGGGAAGATGCAAGCCAAAGCGGTGATCCGAGATGTGGGCCGGGTCCTCGGAATTCCCTATTCAGAAGTGGACCGAATTGCCAAACTCATTCCCAACAAATTGGATATCAACCTGGAGCAAGCCTTACACCAGGAACCGGCCCTTCGAGAGGCGATCGAAAAAGACAGCCGAATCGCCCACCTGTTTGATATTGCCAAGTCTTTGGAAGGGCTGGCCCGCCATGCTTCGACCCACGCAGCAGGAGTCGTGATTGCCAATAAACCCCTCATGGAATATCTTCCACTTCAACGGGGTCCGAATGGAGAAATTATCACTCAATATGCCATGAAACAAGTTGAATCCATCGGTTTGGTCAAGTTTGATTTCCTGGGGCTGAAAACCCTCACTGTGGTCAACCAAGCGATTCAGCTCATCGAGAAGAACCGAGGGGTGAAAGTCGAACTGTTTGAGATCCCATTGGATGATCCAGACGTCTACGCCTCGCTTGGTGCTGGCTCAAACTTAGGCATCTTTCAACTGGAGAGTTCTGGGATGCGGGACCTCCTCATCAAACTCAAGCCGCAGAGTTTTAAAGACATCATCGCCTTAGTCGCCCTCTATCGTCCAGGCCCCCTGGATAGTGGGATGGTGGGTGAATTTATTAAACGAAAACATGGCCAGGAGACCATCCGCTATGATCTTCCTTCCTTAGAAGAGATTCTCAAGGATACTTACGGGGTCATCGTCTATCAGGAACAGGTGATGCGCATTGCGAGCACACTGGCCAATTTTAGCCTGGAAGATGCAGATAATCTTCGAAGAGCCATGTCCAAGAAAGACAGCCTGGAGATGGAGCGGCAAAAAGAGAAGTTTCTTGAGGGAGCTAAGAAAAACAGAATCCCAGCTAAAAAGGCAGAAAAGATTTTTGAACAGATGGAGACCTTTGGTCGATATGGTTTTAATAAATCCCACAGCGCGGCCTATGCGTTGCTGGCTTACCAAACCGCTTATCTCAAGACTCATTATCCTGTTGAATTTATGGCAGCGTTGCTCACGAGCGAGGCGCCAAACGCAGAAAAAATCGTCAAGTATATTTCCGAATGCCGAGAAATGAAGATCGAGATCTTACCACCGGATATCAATGAGAGTTTTAAACAGTTTGCGGTATCCGGAAACCAGATTCGATTCGGCCTGACCGCTGTGAAAAACGTTGGAGATGCGGCCATTGACATCATCCTGTCGGAGCGGGAAAGAAGAGGGAAATTTAAATCCCTGTACGATTTCTGTCACCGTGTGGATTTACGAAAGGTGAATCGACGGGTGATTGAAAGCTTGATCAAATGCGGTGCGTTTGACTTTTCGAAGGTTTACCGATCTCAAATGTTGACTGTCCTCGGGGAACTCCTCGAACAATCCCAGTCAGCGCAAAGAAAAAAAGGGGAACCCCAACTCAGCATGTTAATTGATCGGTCCAGTGAACTGAAAGAAGAATACCCAGAAATCGATGAATTTCCTGAGAATCAGTTGATCACCTTTGAGAAAGAAACGATCGGATTTTATATTTCACGCCATCCCCTCTCACGATATCAAGAGGAGATTAAAAAATATACAGATGCTGATACTTCTCTCCTTCCTAAAATGCAAAGCGGGGCGGAGGTCAAGCTCTGCGGTCTGGTCAGCGCACTGAAGGAGATTGTCACCAAAAAAGGAGACCGGATGGCTTTTTTGACGTTGGAAGATATGAAGGGATTTGTCGAGGTCATCCTTTTCCCTGAGGTCTTTAAAGCCGCTTTGCCTCATTTGAGATCAGGGAGCCCACTTCTCGTGAGAGGGACGCTGGATATTTCAGAGGAGACCGTCAAGTTAAAAGCCCTGGAAGTCGATTCTCTTCACGATGGGACCTCCACAACGGCGAAACCTTTCCATCTAAAAATTCCACTCCCCGGTTTAAGTTCCTCCCACCTCACCCATTTAAAAGAAATTATCGAAGCCCATCGAGGGTCTACTCAAGTCCTCCTTCATTTTATTGAAGGAAACGATCGAGAGACCATCGTGGCTTTACCTGATCGATATAAGATTGATCCCTCGACCAGTTTCAGAGACACGGTTCAAAATCTTTTCAAATCGCTCCCTCTCTCTTTTGACTAAACGGGAATCGGAATGGTTAAGCATTATTTAGAATTTGAAAAACCGCTGATCGAGCTCGAAAGGGAGATTGAAAATCTGAAGAGATTTTCATCTGGGAAGGCCTTTCATTTCCAAGACCAATTAAAACATTTGGAGGAGAAACTTCATCGTTTAGAGAGAGAAATTTTTTCGAACCTCACGGGTTGGCAAATTACTCAGTTAGCCAGACATATTGATCGTCCCAAGGCCTCTCATTATATTCAGTGGATGTTTGAAAACTTTATAGAACTTCATGGGGATCGGAACTATGGGGATGATCCTGCGATCATTGGAGGGATCGCCAAGTTCAAGGGGAGGGCCGTAACCCTCATCGCTCATCAGAAGGGAGTGGATGCGAAGGAGATGGCTTATCGTAATTTCGGGATGCCTCACCCTGAGGGATACCGAAAGGCCTTTCGGTTAATGAAAATGGCAGAGGTGTTCCGAAAACCCGTCTTAACGATGATCGATACACCTGGGGCGTTTCCTGGAGTGGGGGCTGAAGAGAGAGGGCAGGCCGAAGCGATTGCGAGAAATCTAAAAATGATGGTGATGCTCCGCGTTCCGATTCTGACGATGGTGATCGGGGAAGGGGGGAGTGGAGGGGCTTTGGCCATCGGGGTGGGAGATCGCATTTTGATGTTGGAACACTCGATTTACTCGGTGATCTCACCGGAGGGATGCGCTGCGATTCTCTGGAAAGACGGAGAAAAGGGGAAGGAGATGGCGGCCGAATCATTGAAATTGACAGCCCCTGATTTGTATCAGCTGGGTGTGATCGATGAGATTGTTAAAGAACCCTTAGGGGGAGCCCATCGAGACCCCAAAGGAATGGTCAGAACCCTTGAGGAGGTCATGGAACGTCACTTAAGGGAATTGGAAAAGATGGATCTGGAAGAATTGTTAACCCTCCGATATGAGAAGTTTAGAAGAATGGGGGCGTTTATTGATCAAGGAAAGGGGTAGAAATTCAGAAGATGGCAGGTAAGATTCACATTCTGCCGGATCATGTCTCCCAAATCATCGCTGCGGGGGAGGTCGTGGAGAGACCTGCCTCGGTCGTGAAGGAGCTCATGGAAAATGCCATCGATGCAGGAAGCACAGAAATCCTCGTTGAGCTCAAGGCCGGAGGACTTCAACTCATTCGCGTGGTGGATAATGGGGAGGGGATGGAGAAAGAAGATGTGCCCCGGGCCTTTCAAAGATATGCCACCAGTAAAATTAGAAATGCCGAGGACCTTTATGCGATTCATACCTTAGGGTTTCGAGGGGAGGCCCTCCCCAGTATTTCAGAGGTTTCTAAAATTTCCCTTCAAACGAGGCCTCTTCATTCTCTTAGCGGAACGGAAGCGATCTGTGAAGGGGGTAAAATAAAAAGGATATCCGAGGTGGGTTGTCCTGTCGGGACAGAGGTGAGTGTCAAAGATATTTTTTATAATCTCCCCGTCAAAAGGAAATTTCTGAAATCGATCCGCTCTGAGCTTCGGTATGCCCTGCTTCATTTTCTTCGGTTGAGTCTCTCTCACGCTTCTATTTCGTTCAAATTCGTCCACGATGGTCGAGTGCTCCATGAACATCCTGAGACCCCATCCGCCTTGGTCCGAATCGAAGCCATTTTAGGAAAGGAAATTTACTCTCATCTTCGTCCCATCGAGATCGAAGATCGGGAGATCAAGATCGCA
Organism: Syntrophaceae bacterium; assembly: GCA_013388645.1. GTDB lineage: Bacteria > Desulfobacterota > BSN033 > BSN033 > UBA1163 > UBA1163. The sequence goes on from JACAEV010000230.1 coordinate 34,962, forward strand.
GGGTTTGCGAGCCTTCCCTCCTTTTCAAAAAGAAATGCGGAAGGGCTTTATTTCTATGTCAACCAACGATTCATCAAAGATCGAATGATTTACAAAGCCGTGGTGGATGCCTATCATCATACTCTTCCGAACCACCAATTTCCGATCGTCATTCTCTTCATTTCAATCCCTCCCTCCACCGTGGACGTCAATATTCACCCAACCAAAGCGGAAGTGAAGTTTAGAGATCCAGAGAGAATCTACCAGACCATTTTAGCTTGTCTTCGAGGAGTGGTTGAGGAAGGCTCTTTCCGTCCTGCAGAAAGGCTATCTTGGGTAGAGAGAAGAGGGGATCCTTTTCAGAAAGACGTTCAGCCTTCTTTCTTCATTAGAGAGCCTCCCTCTCCGACCCCATTTTTGTCCTACGAAAAGGGGGAACCGGTTCCGATGGTTCAAGAGGGAGAGCGACCTCCATGGAAAGTGGTTCCGTCCGCGTCTTATGCGGTGGTGGGTCAAATTCAAGGAACCTACATTCTCTGTGAAGGGGAGGGAAAGTTGATCTTTATTGATCAACATGCCGCCCATGAGAGAATCCTTTTTGAAAAATTTAAAAAAGAATATGAATCCCGATCTGTCGTTTCAGAAAAATTACTATTCCCTATTTTATTAGAGGTGTCCTCCGAGGAATCCTCCCTCCTCGAATCAGGCGGAGAGGCATTGAGGGCGATGGGGTTTGACATCGAACCGGCGGGTGAAAAGCTCTACGTCATCCGATCCGTTCCTTCCTTTATCGAGCCGAAAGATTCTCAAGATGTGGTCAGGGGGATATTGGAGGACCTATCTTTTTTAGAAGGAGTGGGAAGAGGGGAGGAAACGCTTCATGCTATTTTAGTCACTTTGGCTTGCCATTCGGCGATCCGAGGGAATTTCCCATTAAAAAAAGAGGAAGCGGATAAATTGATTGAGTTTCTCGCTCCCTTTTCTCTTTCTACGACTTGCCCTCATGGCCGGCCTATCTTTTTCATCCTCCCCCTGGACGAATTAAAAAAACAGTTTAAGAGGAGATGAACAAAGGTTCTGATCAGGGAGATCGCTGGAAGGATACTGGCGAGCCGAAGTCTCCCGTTTAAAAGAGAAAGAGGCTCCGTCGATTCAATCCCCTTGGGGATCCAGCCCGTGATTTAATCCATATTTCTCTAATCGATAACGCATGGAACGGAAATTAATGTGGAGGAGCTCTGCGGCTTTCTTTTTTATCCCTCTTGTTCTATCCAAGGCCTTCAACAGAAGAGTTCTCTCGAGTTCCTCAACAATTTTCTCCAGATCAATGCCCTCATTGGGAAGGTCGATGTCGATCGCTCCTTTTTTCAGCAAAGGCTGTTCACTCAAGTAAGAATTTAAATTGACCGCCATCAATTCTTGAGTTCCCTCTAATGCGACGGCTCGTTCGATAATATTTTGGAGCTCTCTGACGTTTCCCGGATACTCATAGCGGAGAAGAAGTTGGAGCGTTTCGGGAGAGATCTTGAGAATATTTTTATTTAATTCTTCTGAGTATTTTTTTAAGAAATGGTGTGCGAGAAGTGGAATGTCTTCTCGCCGCTCCCGGAGAGGTGGGAGTTTGATCTGGATCACATTGAGACGGTAAAATAAATCTTCGCGGAACAATTTTTCTCGCACCGCTCCTTCGAGATCCTTATTGGTCGCAGAGATGATTCGGACATCCACACGGATATCTTCTGTCCCCCCCACTCTCTTAAATTCTTTATCTTGTAATACCCGCAGTAATTTCACCTGCATGAGGAGAGGAAGCTCGCTGATCTCGTCCAAAAAGATGGTCCCTTCATCGGCCACCTCAAACAATCCCTTTTTCGTAGCGATGGCATCCGTAAACGCTCCTCGCATGTGTCCAAAGAGTTCACTTTCAATGAGGGATTCAGGAATGGCCCCGCAATTTAATGTGACGAACGGTTTCTCTTTCCTGGGACTATTATAGTGGATCGCCTTGGCGACCAGCTCTTTCCCTGTCCCGCTTTCTCCGGTGATTAAGATATTGGTTTTCGTCGGGGAAACCTTCTCCAACAGGTCGTAGAGGGCCACCATTTTGGGACTCTGGCCGATGATGTTTCCGAAATGATATCGGTCTCTGACCACCTGCTTGAGGAGGATATTCTCCGTCTGTAAGTTTTTCTTTTCTAACGCATTTTTTATAATCAGCTTGATCTCTTCTACTTTGAAAGGTTTCGTGATGTAATCATAGGCCCCCTCCTTCATCGCTTTGATCGCCGTATCGGCAGAGGCATAAGCGGTGATCATGATGACAATGGTCTCGGGTGTGATCGCTTTAATCTTTTTTAATGTGGCGATGCCATCCAATTTCGGCATCCGAATATCCAGGAGGACCAGATCGAAAAGATCATTTTCGATCAACTTGACGACTTCTTCCCCATTTGCAGCCAGAGAAACTTTATACCCTTCCTTTTTGAGCATGATCTCTAAAAATTCCCTCATGCTCTGTTCATCATCGGCAACTAATATTTTATCTTTCAGCATGCTCGATCCTTTATTCATCCGATGGGAGAAAGAGGGTAAAGGTCGATCCCCTCCCTAACTCGCTTTCCACTTTGACGAGGCCATTGTGATTTTCGATGATTTTATGAACGATTGAAAGACCCAATCCTGTTCCATTTTCTTTGGTCGTGAAAAAGGGTTCGAATATTTTTTCTTTCTCATCAGGGGCGATCCCTTTTCCAGTGTCGGTGATCGATATCTTCACCCATTCCTTCCCCTTGGAGGAGAGGGGGATGCGGGGCCCCTCTCCGTCACTTCCTTTTCTTAATTGGACCTGGATGTCTCCTCCCTTGGACATTGCTTGGGCAGCATTGTTGAAAAGGTTCCAAAAGACCTGCCTCATCTGATCTGGATCGATGGAGACACGGATTTCCGACTGGTGGTTGGGTCGAAGGATACGAATTCCCTCATGGAAAGAAGGGGAATGGTGGAATAGATCGATGGTCTCATCAATAATTTTTTCAATCGGATAGAAGATCTTATGGGTATGTGGAGGTTGAGCGAAAAGCAGAAAATCGGTGATCAAGGCATTGAGCCTCTCTGATTCTCGTAAGGTAATATCCATGAGATGCTGCTGGTGATCGTCCAAGGAGAGTTCCGATTTTAACATTTGAATCGATCCACTCAGGGAGGCCAAGGGGTTTCTAATCTCATGTGCCATGCCTGCCGCCAAAACACCGACTGCAGCCATGGTATCGACTCGTTTCATCTGTTCTTCCATCTCTTTGAATTGGGTGATGTCCTGGAAGATAAGGGTATGGCCGATCAAAGACCCATCTGGATTGGTGAGAGGGGAGATGGAAAACCCAAGATATATTTTTTCCCCTTGAGGATTGGTCAAGAGGGTTTCATAACGTTGATACTCGGAGGAGGGCTGGCTTTCCTTTCTCTTGCTATTTTGGAGAACCTCATGAAGTTTGGGGAACAGGTCGAAAATAGAAGTCTCCTCTAATTTTTCCCCATTCCGATTCAAGATCTTTTCGGCCGTCCGGTTTAAAAAGTTTATTTTTCCAGAGAGATCAATTGTCAAAAGTCCGCTGTCCAGGCTTTGAATAATATTTCGGTTAAAGGTCTCTAATTGGTTGTAATCCACCTGCTTCTGGATCAACTCTTTTTTCTTTTTCTTTAATTCCTCTGAAACGATACTGCTTAAAAAGGCAACGATATAGAAAGCGGCCATGTAGATGACCAGGGAATAAAAGATTTGGCTCGGATCGTAGGATGGGGATTGGCCGAAGGGATGAATCCAATGATGAAGCTGCAAAAGTAACAAAAGCCCATAAAGCAAGGAGGAGAAGGAGGCCGAAAAAAAGGCCCCTCGTTTATAGAAAATCATGCTGCTTCCGATAATTGTGAAGATATAAGTGATGGGGAAAAAGCTTTCTTTGCCACCCGTGAAATAAATTAAGGCGGTAATGAAAAGATGGTCAGTGGCTATCTGAAAGAAGGCATATCGATCGAGATTTTTTACTTTTTTTATGAAGATCGCATAAACGATGGTGATCAAGTAAAAAAAGCTGATGAAATAATAAAAGTAGTTGGTCAAATGGATAAAGAAGTATTTCTTTTCAGAAAGCTGAAATAGAAGGGAAATGGTGAGGAGAAGGGTGAGGATGATGATTCGCCCTAACATCAATCCTTTTAGATTTTTAAGCATTTTCTGATGTGTCTCTGTTGAAAGGGCGTCGTTCCTGTTCATGGGAATCCAACCATTCATATTTTTGAGAGAGCACAAATTCTAACCGATAGCCGATGCCATGTTAAAAATAGGAAGATACATGGCGATGACCACACCTCCAATGACGACTCCTAAAAAGACCATGAGGAACGGTTCGAGAAGCGAGGTCAGGTTGGCGACCGCGATGTCCACTTCCTCTTCATAAAAATCCGCAATCTTTGAGAGCATGGAATCCAACGCTCCGGTGGATTCCCCCACCGAAATCATCTGGATGACCATGGGGGGGAAGATTCCGCTACGATTGAGGGGTTCCGCAATGGTTTCTCCTTCCCGAATGCTGGCCCTTGCATTGAGAATGGCTGTTTCGATGGTTCTGTTTCCAGAGGTCCTCGAGACAATGCTGAGCCCATCCAGGATGGGAACGCCGCTGCTGACCAGGGTTCCCAGAGTCCGTGAGAACCGAGCCACTGCAATCTTTTTAAATAAGGGTCCGAAGACGGGTAATTTTAAAAGAAGCTTGTCGATGACCGCCCTTCCGTTAGTGGTTTGATAATATTTTTTAAAAAGGAAAAAGAAAAGGATGACCATGGGGATAAAAATGATCACATATTTCCTGACGAGTTTGCTGAAGGCTACTACGACGAGAGTGGGGAGGGGTAAATTTTGTCCGGATGATTTGAACATGCTCTCAAACACAGGGATGACAAAGATCATCAAGATCGCCACGACGATAATCGCCACTCCCACAATCGTGGAAGGATAGATCAAGGCTGATTTCACCTTCTTCTTCAAGGCCTCCGACTTCTCAATATAATTCGCTAAACGGTTTAAAATATTATCCAAGATACCGCCTTCCTCGCCGGCCACGACCAGGTTCGTATACAATTCGTTGAAGGTCACCGGATGTTTTTTAAGGGCCCCTGCGAAGGTGGAGCCGCTTTCGACATCCTCTCTGATTTCACGAATGATGTTTTTAAAAGTTTTATGTTCTTGCTGCTGGGATAGAATCTCCAACGATTGAACCAAGGGTAATCCCGCATCGATCATGGTGGCGAGCTGCCGGGTAAAGATAGCCACCGATCGCTGTTTGACCTTTTTTTTGAAAGGTAAAGAGAGGGTTAATTCTTTTCCCTTTGAGACCACCTTGGTTGGGATGATACTTTGTTGTCGGAGATGAATCCGGATAGCAGCCTCATTGGGTGCTTCCATCTCTCCTTTTTTCAGGACCCCCTTTGCCGTTTTTCCTTCCCACTTATAGATTGGCATAATTCTTTCCTTTCTTTAGTTGGTTTACCCTTTCGTGGTCAGTATTTCCTATCTCCTCTTTGACGTGTTCACATCCTACCCTCGCCTCTGAGGAAGCTCCCATAAGCGACGAGGGAGTTTAAGCAGGCCGAGCGACCCTTTCTTTCTTCCCTGCCGCAATATTGGCGTTTGAAAGCATTTGCCGAAATTCGTCTAAGTTATGGCTTCGATCCATGGCATCCTCCAAGGAGATCATATGGCGCTCGACCAGTGAAAGAAGAGCTTGGTTCATCGTCTGCATCCCGAATTTTGCTTGTCCCACTTGCATCAACGAATAAATCTGTTGGATTTTATCCTCCCGAATCAAGTTGCGAATAGCAGGGTTCGGGATCATGACCTCCATGGCCAAGGCGCGCCCTTTCCCACCGATCTTTGGAATCAGCTGCTGGGCCAACACCCCTTCCAAAACGAAGGAGAGTTGAGTTCGTATTTGGGTTTGTTGGTGAGGTGGAAAGACATCAATGATACGGTTAATGGTCTCGACACAAGAGTTGGTATGCAAGGTCGCAAAGGTCAGATGACCCGTTTCTGCGCAGATGAGGGCGGCTTCGATCGTTTCCAAATCCCTCATCTCTCCGATCAAAATGATGTCCGGATCCTGCCGGAGGATATGCCGGAGCGCAGCCGAGAAGCTCTTGGTGTCCGAATTGACCTCTCTTTGGTTGACCATACAATTTTTATGGCGATGAAGGTACTCAATCGGATCTTCAATGGTGACGATATGGGCATTTTTTTCATTATTGATTTTATCGATCATCGCCGCTAAAGTGGTTGATTTTCCAGTCCCTGTCGGTCCGGTAACGAGGACGAGACCTTTGGGCTTCTTGAGGAGTTCATTGGCTACCGGAGGGATTCCCAGTTCAGAAAAATTGAGAATATCAAAAGAGATCGCCCGAAAGGCACCCGCGACTGCTCCACGCTGCATAAAAATGTTACCCCTGAAGCGACTCAGACCTTTAATTCCAAATGAAAAGTCCAGTTCCCAATCTTCTTCAAATTTATGTCTCTGGGCATCCGTCAACACGCTATAACAGAGCCGTTTCGTTTCGGGAGCGGTTAAGATGTTGTTATCGAAGGTCATCAATTTCCCGTCAATCCGAAACTGAGGGGGAGATCCAGTGGTGATATGTAAATCGGACGCCTTTTTTTCAATCACAATTTCAAGCAATTTTTGTAATTCAGCCATCTCTTTTTTCCTCCGTTGGTTTCATCAAGCAATCATCGATCCTCGATCGTCGAACGAAAAACTTCTTCAATGGTCGTCACCCCATCTTTAATCTTTAAAATTCCACTTTGCCGTAATGTTTTCATTCCTAATCGAATCGCTTCCTTTTTTATTTCAGAAGTGGAAGCTCGCGATAAGACGAGCTCTTTGATCTCTTCCTTCATGGGCATCACTTCATAGAGTCCAATTCTCCCTTTGTAGCCCGTATTGTTACACATAGGACATCCCTTCCCTTTGTAAACGGGGAACGATTTGACTTCATCCGGGGGGATTCCTAAATCGATTAAAAGTTGAGGATGAACTTTGATCGGTTCTCTGCAATCCATACAGATTTTACGAATTAACCTTTGGGCTAAGATGAGGATCACCGCAGAGGAGATCAAGAAGGGTTCGATCCCCATGTCAATCAGCCGGGTGATCGTTCCAGGAGCATCGTTCGTGTGAACTGTGCTCAAAACCAGATGGCCGGTTAAGGCAGCCTGGACTGCGATTTGAGCGGTTTCGAAGTCACGAATCTCCCCGACCATGATGATGTCCGGGTCTTGACGGAGAAAAGAACGAAGGGAAGAGGCAAAGGTAAGCCCAATTTCTTCATGCATTTGAACCTGATTGATTCCCATAAAATTATATTCGATTGGATCTTCCGCTGTAATGATATTCTCGGTCTCTCTGTTTAATTCGGATAAAGCAGAGTACAGGGTGGTGGTTTTTCCACTTCCGGTGGGGCCGGTTACGAGGATCATTCCTACCGGCTTATGAATCGCCGCCTTCAAATCTGCAAGCGACGATTCCTCAAATCCTAATTTGGTCATATCCAATTGCAAAGCCGATTTATCTAATAAACGGAGGACTACTTTTTCTCCGAAGAGGGTGGGAATCGTCGAGACACGGAAATCCATTTCTCGCCCTTTCCCGAGCCGTAATTTAATCCGACCGTCTTGAGGAAGCCGTTTTTCAGCAATGTCCAATTTTGCCATAATTTTTAGACGTGAGGTCATTGCATTTTTAATTTGAATGGGAAGCGACATGTCCCGTCTCAGGACACCGTCGATCCGATATCTCACTCGGAATGTCCTCTCATAAGGTTCAAAATGGATATCACTGGCCCCTAATTTGATCGCTTTAATGAGAATGCCATTGACAATCTTGATGATCGGGCCTTCCATATCCATGACTTCTTCCGACCCGGTCTGTAAAGCCTCCACGACTTCAACGTTATCTACTGCGCCGTGCACTAATTTATTGAAGTCTTCGACATCGACGACATCGTCATCGATGGAAATGCCATCCAGAGCCGCATTCAGCTTCGACTCCTCCAGATCGTAATCACTCGCCTCAAAAGAGACACTTCCTAATCCGGCTACATTTCCACCCCCCCCATAATATTTTTTGATCGCATCAATAATCTCTGTCTCCGAGGCGACGACCGGTTCGACATTGAAGCCCGTCATAAATTTAATTTCGTCGATCACCACAATATTGCTGGGATCCGCCATGGCGAGAGTCAATTTAGGACCCACTCGATTGATGGGGAGGATAAAATATTTTTTTGAAACACTGGAAGGAATTAACTTGATCACAGCGGGATTAATTTCCATCTTGGATATTTTGACAGAGGGGACCCGATATTGAGCACTAAGAAAGGAGAGCAGCTCATCTTCTTTGATGTAACCTAATCTGACCAGATTTGATTCTAAGCGGCCCCCTTTTAGTTTTTGTTCATCCAATGCTTTTTTCAGTTGCTCAGGGGTAATAAAATTTCTTTTGATAAGGAGTTCGCCCAAACGCTCTGTCAAATTTTGCACCCTCTTAAGTTTTCGGAATAATTTAATTTATTAAGAAAGATAAATTTTTGTCAGAAACAGAATAAATATAAGCAAAATAAGTGCCAATTTTTGCCTGGTTTCAATTATTTGATTTTAATAATTTTTTTGTTTTCCTGATTTTTTATTTTTACAAAATAGTGCGAAACAATGAGGTCACTGGTTAATTATTAGCCAATATTCATCAAAAAAGGGTGAGGTGGCCTTCTGCGTGGGCGGATAAGGAATTTCTTTAAACTTCAATTGATGTTTCAGGAGGGGAGAGGGGTAAGATCACGGTGAAGGAGCTTCCTTTTCCCAACTCACTATCTACTTTTATTTCACCTTGATGAGCTTCAACGATCCATTTACAAATGCTCAATCCGAGGCCGCTTCCTCCTTGTCCTCTTGAGCGAGCTTTATCCACTCGAAAGAATCGGTCAAATATTCTCTCTTGATCCTCTTTCGCAATCCCAATTCCAGTATCGGATACAATAATCTGAGCAAATTCCTTCTTCCTCGCTTTGCCTTGGTTCGATAGATTTTCCATTAAGGGATCGATCCCTTTTTGAAGAGAAACATGGATCGAACCCCCTTCCTCCGTATACTTAATCCCATTTTCAATTAAATTGATAAATAGTTCTCTGATGCGTAACGCATCTCCAAAAATATGGATATCCGGATGGTGGTTCGATGTCGAGAGTTGGAGCCCTTTTGATTTGGCGAGCCCCCCCATCTGAACAACCACTTCGTTGACGATCTGTGTCAAACTGATCTCCTCTTTGATCAACCGAATCTCACCCGTATCCGCTTTTGAAAGAATCAAGAGATCCTCTACAATCTGTGACATTCGATTAATTTCCTCTAAATTGCTCCTCAACGTTTGCTGATATTCTTGGGGGGTTCGCTCCTTTCGAAGCATGACCTCGACCTCCCCTTTCAGAATGGTTAAGGGTGTTTTTAATTCATGGGAAGCATCAGAGCTAAATTGTTTGATTTGCCGGAAAGAACGATCCAATCGTGAAATCATCTCATTGAACGTTTCAATCAATCGTGATATTTCATCCTTCACCTTGGGTGGAGCAATCCGTTGGTTGAGGTTTTGCGAGGTGATCATCCTTGCGGTTTGGGTGATCTGGTCGACGGGTTTGAGAGCCTTGTGGGCTAAGAATTGACCTCCCAAACTTGCCACCATCAGAGCGAGCGGCACTGTGATCATGAGGATGATAAACAAGGTATTGAGGGCATCTTCGACTTCTTCTAAGGAAGAGGCGATTTGGACAATTTTGGTGACATGATTATTTTCAATGACAGGAAAGGTGATGATTCTCAATGGGGTATTTTCAATCGAACGATTGGTTTCAAAGGTCACTAAGCCTTTCGAGGCGTTTTTCAGAGCGGTTAAACTGATCGGGAGTTGAACATTTTTGAGATTCTCAGATTTTCGCCCAATATTTCCCGATTCATCTAACACCTGAATAAATTTTCCTATTGGTTTTAGATTCAGGGAGGCCTCCAGGGCTTGGTCGATCGTTCCAAAGCCAAATTTGGATAAAGGGGAAACCGATTCAGAGGCGATCAGTTTAGCCAGTGAACTCAATTTGTTATCAATATCTTGGTGGAGGCTTTTTGAAAGGGTGAAATACAAAAAACCGCTGAAGGAAATTAATAGGATTCCTAATATCAAAACATACCATAGGGTCAGCTTGAACCTGAGACTTCTAAATTCCATTCAACCCCTTTTCATGATATAACCGACTCCCCGGATCGTATGGATCAGTTTGGGTTCCACTCCCTTATCAATCTTTTTCCGAAGATAATTCACATAAACATCCACCACATTGGTCATCGAGTCGAAATGGTAATCCCAGACATGTTCTGAAATCATCGTACGAGTGAGGACTTTATCTGGATTTCTCATAAAATATTCAAGGAGGGCATATTCCTTTCCGGTGAGCTCGATCTCTTTGCCTCCTCTCATGACTTTATGGGTGACGAGGGATAAGGTCAAATCAGCGATCTTTAAAACCGGCTCTTTTTCCATTTTCTCTCGACGCAAAAGAGCACGGATTCTGGCCAAAAACTCTAAGAACTCAAAGGGCTTTGTTAAATAATCGTCACAGCCTGAATCTAACCCCCTTACAATATCTTCCACGGAATCTTTGGCGGTTAAAACCAACACGGGGACATTATTTCTGTTTCTCCGAATTCTCTTTAACACCTCTAAGCCATCGATCTTGGGGATCATCAGATCGAGAATAATCAAGTCGTATTCATTGACTTCTGACATGTAAAGTCCTGATTCACCATCATAGGCATTATCCACAGCATAGTGTTCTTCTTCTAAGCCCTTTTTTATAAAATTGGCAACTTTTTTCTCATCTTCGATGAGCAATATTCTCATTTTTCCAATTCACCCCTTTATAAGGAATGATCTCGTTTGGATGACTTGTGAAATGGATAGGGAAATCAATAACATTATAAATTTATTGCGGAAAAAAGCAATAGAAAATAATCACCACAAATCTTGACACTTTAGTTCAACTTTGTTAGCATTTTCGAAATTTTTGATTTAGAAAAAAGGGGTGAGCCGGTGATCAAACTGGCAGGAATTCAACTATCTTGTTGCGAGGATAAAGAACGGAATATTGATAAAGCGATCAAATTCGCACACATCGCCATCGAAAAGGGAGCTCATATCATTTGCTTCCAAGAACTATTCACCACCCATTGGTTTCCGAGAGAAATGAGAAAAGCCTATTTTTCCTTGGCCGAAAGGAAGGATGGGTTGACCATTACAAAAATGCAAAAGATCGCTGAAGAAGAAAAGGTCGTTTTAATCTGCCCTATTTTTGAAATGGAAGGAGATTTTTTTTATAATTCTACCATTGTCATCAATGCGGGCGGAGAAGTTCTTGGAAGTTATCGAAAGATTCATGTTCCTCAAATTCCCCTTTGGGAAGAAAAATATTATTTTTCCTCAGGAAACCATGGTTTTCCAGTTTTTAACACAAAGTTTGCCACCGTCGGCATTCAGATTTGTTGGGATAATTTCTTTCCGGAGGGGTCAAGAATATTAGCCCTAAAAGGAGCCCAAATCATTTTTTCTCCGACGGCGGCTGCTTTCGCTTCCCAAAGAAAGTGGGAGACGGTGATCGCAAGTAATGCGGTGACAAACGGGGTTTATATTTTTAGGGTGAATCGAGTGGGAAGCGAAGAAAAACAAGATTTTTATGGGAGGTCTTTCTGCGTCTCCCCAGAGGGGGAGCTCGTCGATAAACCGACAGGGATGAAAGATAGCATTGCGTTGATTGAAATAGATTTGAAAAACATGGATAAGGTGAGAAAGGAATGGCCTTTCTTGAAAGACAGGAAACCTGAATTGTATAAAGAAATAGTCGAGGATACTAATAGTCCATTGACAAACCCTAAGGATGGTCTTTAGGTGATGGCAAGGAAGCCCGTTTGGTCAATGGTCAAAAGGCGAAGGGAAAGCCGTAAAGGCCAACGACCTCACCCTTCTACCAAACAGGCATCTTTACCTTAACCTTGTGGTCGAAGCCTTTTTAAATGAGGAAATCATGGGGAAGAAAAATTTTTTTAAAGAATATGTTGAGCCCATAGCGCTTGCGATTTTAATTGCTTTGTTTATTCGAGCCTTCGTGATTCAGGCGTTTAAAATTCCATCGAGTTCCATGGAACCCACCTTATGGGTGGGAGATCATCTTTTGGTCAATAAATTTATTTATGGGATCAGAATTCCCTATTCAGATAAAATTTTTGGTAAAAGCAAAAAAATTTGGGAATGGAAAAAACCTCAGCGGGGGGAGGTGATCGTTTTCATCTTCCCGAAAGATCGCTCAAAGGATTTTATTAAACGGGTCATTGCCACCGAGGGTGAAAAAGTTGAGATCATTCGAAATAAAATTTATATCAATGGGCAATTGATCGATGACCCATGGGGTCACTTCTCGATGCCCAGATCCTCCATTGAGGACTATGCTCCTGTCAAAGTCCCTCCGAACTGCTTATTTGTTATGGGGGATAATCGTGATAATAGTCAAGATAGCCGGTTTTGGGGCTTTGTGAATGTGGATGAGGTCAAAGGGAAAGCCTTTATCATCTATTTCTCTGGTCCCAATATGTTGAATATATTACTCCCATGGACATGGGGAGATATTATGTGGACGAGGTTCGGTAAGCTGATTCATTAAGGGTGGGACTTCTTTTTTCGAAAGACGTTTTCCTTGACCCATTGGATATCTTTTTCAATTTGTTGGATGAGTTGGGCAGGTGAATCGAAACGGATTTCATCGCGGATTCTCCTTTTAAAACTGACTTGAATCTCTTCCCCATAAAGGTTGTGATGAAAATCCAAAATATAGACCTCAAAGGAGAGGGGATTCCCTTTCCCTGTTTTTTCAGTTGCAAACGTAGGATTCCAACCGATATTCGCCAGACCGTTTAATTGTTGTTGACGCCACTCCACCTCGACAGCATAAACCCCGGCTTTTGGATAGAGTTCATCAGAGATTTCCAAATTGGCTGTGGGAAAACCTAATGTTTTTCCCCTTTGGGCGCCTTCTACCACTTTTCCAATGATCGGATAATCTCGCCCCAATAAGATCGAAGCTTCTTCAATCTCTCCTGCTTGAATCAGATTTCTTATTTTCGAGCTACTGACGATGGTCGAGCCAATTTTTAAGGGCTCTATCACTTCCACGTCAAAGTGAAATACCTTTCCTGCCTCTTCGAGGGTCAGAGCGTCTCCCTTTTGACCTTGGCCGAAATGATAATTATATCCGATGATCACTTTTTTGACGTTTATCTTGTCCACCAATATCGTTTTGATAAAATCAAGGGGTGTCATTTCTGAGAAGGTCAGTGAAAATTCTATGCAAAGAACCGTATGAACACCAGATTTTTCGATCAAGATCATCTTTTTCCTGTAAGGGGAAAGGAGAGGCAAGAATTTTTCAGGAGCAAGGACTTTGAGCGGGTGAGGTTCGAATGTGATGACTACTCCCTCTCCATGACTTTTCAATGCCTCTTCTTTCACCCTCTGGAATATTTTCTGATGCCCTAAATGGACGCCATCGAAATTCCCTAACGTGACCACAGGGTTTTTGAAGGACCTCTTTAAATTTTCAATCCCATTGATAATTTCCATGGTAATTCCTTGACTTTAACCCAAAAAAATATAAAATAGTATCGTAATATTTTCAATGTGATGAGTCATGAATGAGGGTTACCCTAACCTTAACCCAGGTTTAAAAGCCGAAGTGGCGGAATTGGTAGACGCGCTAGATTCAGGGTCTAGTGGGAAGTAGTTCCTGTAGGGGTTCGAGTCCCCTCTTCGGCACCAAAGCAAAAATTCCATCATTCCAGTTACATATTTTACCTGCTTTTTGTTGAATAATTAAAATCAAATTTGAAGAAATCGGTGGGTATTTTTGAGGGAGGAGACACTTTTTGTGGTGGTCCAGTTCCTTCTATAAAACATTCAAGAATCGATTCTCGATCCAATCCGACCTGACCTGTCTTCGGATCAATCTTCATAAACTCCACTCCCTCAGGAATGGAAAAATCCTTTTTGGGTTTGTCTTTCATTATTTTCGACATATAAGCAACCCAGATGGGGGAAGCAGCGCGAGCTCCGGTCTCATTTTCGCCCAATGACCTTTCCTCATCAAAACCCACCCAAACTCCGGTGATCAATTCAGGGGTATAGCCAATAAACCAGGCATCCATGAACTGATCGGTCGTCCCCGTTTTTCCAGCCACTGGCCTCCCAAGGGATTTTGCCCTCCAACCGGTTCCATGTTGCACAACCCCCTCCATGAGGTAGGTGATGAGATAGGCCGTTTGGGGAGTGATGATCTGTTCCCCTTCAGGAAATTCTTCAAAATAGAAGAAGGGAAGATTTTCTTCAATAAGATTCCCGTCGCGGTCTAAAATCTTTTTAATGAAGATCGGTTTAAAAGACCTCCCCTGATTAGCAAAAACGGCGTAAGCTTTTGTTAATTCAAAAAGAGAAATGCTGGAGGATCCGAGAGACATGGAAAGCTCATGATAAAGAGGAGAGGAGATCCCCAATTTTTTGGCGTATTCCCGGATATAATCGACCCCAATATCTTGAGCGATTTTCACTGTGACGACATTTATGGATTGGGTCAGGGCATTCCTAAAGGTGGTGGGTCCCGAAAATTTCCCTTCAAAATTTTTTGGCTTCCATCTTTGATCCCCCCATTCAAAAACAATTGGGGCATCGACGATGATGGAGGCAGGTGTATAGCCCTTATCTAAGGCAGAGGCGTAGATGATCGGTTTGAAGGCAGAGCCTGTTTGTCTTCTTGCTTGAATAGCCCGATTGAATTGACTTTTTTTATAGTCTCGCCCCCCGACCAAAGCCTTCACATAACCTGATTCGATATCAAAACAGATCAGAGCTCCTTCCAAATTCAAAGGTTGATCTCCTGGAGGATACTTTTGCCTCTTTTCAATTTCTTTTAATCCGGACTCCAAAGCCTCTTGAGCGGTCTTTTGGTAGCTCAGATCGATCGTGGTGAACACTTGCAAACCCTTTTTATAAAGAGAGTCCTTTCCATATTTCTCTTCGAGATAGCGTCTTACATGTTCGACAAAATGAGGCGCCTTTTCGATAAAAGGTTTTTCTTTACTTTTTATAAAATAGGGGGTTTGAGCAGCTCTGATCGCCTCCTTTGATGAGATAAAACCTTCTTCGACCATCCGGTTGAGGATATAGACTTGTCTTTTTTTTGCTTGTTGTGGGTTTTGATGGGGCGAGTATTTGCTGGGAGCCTGAGGGAGTCCAGCCAATAGAGCGGCTTCTGCAACAGTCAACTCTTCTATGCTTTTTCCAAAATAATTTTCCGCTGCCATGGCCACGCCATAGGCCCCATGCCCCAAATAGATTTGATTTAAATATAAAAAAAGAATTTCCTCTTTGGTGAGATACCTTTCGATTTTATAAGCTAAGATGGCCTCACGAATCTTCCTCGCAAAGCTCTTCTCAGGCGAGAGTAAAAGGGATTTGACCACCTGTTGGGTAATGGTGCTCCCCCCTTGGACAATCTCTCCAGAAAAAATATTTCTAAAAAGGGCCCTGAGAATGGCTAAATAATCTAAGCCCTTGTGCTGAAAAAATCTGGCATCTTCGCCTGCAACAAAAGCGTGGATGAGATAGGGGGGAACTCGATCCAGGGAGACAACCTCTCTTTTTTCATGGAAAAACTCACCGATCACCTCTCCTTCTTCAGAATATATTTGGGTCACGGTGGAGGGTTTATAATTCTTTAAGGTTTCGATGCTGGGGAGATCGTGGGTGAAATAAAAATAGGTGGCTACCCCAAACACGGTAAGCGTGGTACTGACGATCATTGTCACGGTGATGAAAATTTTGACTGCTTTTTCAAAACGATTTGTTTTCATTATAATAACGGAACCGGCACCTCAACCTCAACCTTAACCTTAACCTTAACCTTAACCTTAACCTTTTTACTCTTTTCTGTATAAATTCTTGACTTCTCATTGGGAAGGATATAATAATAAGTCAATTTTTTCAACTTTTCTAAGGCGCTTGAAAAAAAGAGGAGATAAGTGAATGGAAGGCAGATTAGAAAAGACTCTTTCGATTCTTATCCCAGTTTTTAATGAGGAGGGAAATCTTTCTCTCCTATATCAAAAGCTCGATGGGGCATTAAAAAAAGTAAAGACAGCCTATGAAATCATTTTTATCGATGATGGGAGTTCTGATGGAACATTGGAAATTTTGCTTGATCTTAGAGAAAAAAATCCAAACATCAAGGTAATCAGCTTTTCTCGCAATTTTGGACAAACCGCCGCCCTCAGCGCGGGCATTGACTTCTCGAAAGGAGATATCATCATACCGATGGATGGTGACCTCCAGAATGACCCAGAGGACATTCTCATTCTTCTCCAAAAAATTGATGAAGGATATGATGTGGTCAGTGGATGGCGAAAAAGCAGAAAGGATCCTTTTTTGACACGTCGGCTACCCTCTATCGTTGCTAATAAAATCATTTCATGGATCGGAGGTGTCCCACTTCATGATTATGGGTGTACCATGAAGGCTTATCGAAGAGATATTTTAAAGAATATTCGCCTTTATGGAGAAATGCATCGATTTATCCCAATCTACGCCCAATGGATCGGGGCACGGGTATCCGAGATTCCAGTCCACCATTTTTCAAGAGGATATGGAGCATCGAAATATGGAATGAGCAGGGTTTTTAAAGTTATTTTGGATCTTCTGGTGATCAAGTTCCTTCTTAACTATTCTCAGAAACCCATCTATGTTTTTGGAGGGATAGGACTTTTAATGATCTTGGGTGCTTTTTGTGCTGGCTTGTATGCACTCTATCTTAAATTTTTTGAGGAAACGTCTTTTATTTTAACTCCTCTTCCATTACTTTGTGCCCTTCTTCTGCTATTGGGCTTTCTTTCAATCCTGATGGGTTTCTTAGCTGAAATCTTGACTCGAATTTATTATGAATCGCAAGGGAAACCTACCTATCAAATCAAAGAAACGATTCCATAATTACCTATGTTTGTGGGTCACTCCTGCTTACCAAAGGTGAGCATGGAGGATATGAAATTGATATCATCTATCAACAATAAACGTTCAGCGATGAACAACGAACATTTCATCATCCTCTGTGTTCACTGTTCACTGTACCTCGTTTATTGTATGTCACGAGCTCTAAAACGAGTATCGTCACCGTCAGCCTTTTTGATAGTATTGCGGATGCGGGCACAATAGTATGTGCGGTATTGTCGGACTCCTCACATCAAAAGCAAATGATATTCCAGAAAATAATATTTTGGAAGAAATGCGAGATGTTCTGGTTCATCGAGGCCCTGATGATGTGGGGGAATATATCCGCTCTTTAGATGAAAAAGGGCCTTTTGTTTTCTTGGGTCACCGACGCCTGAGTATCATTGATTTAATTGGCGGCCACCAGCCTCTTTCTAATGAGGATGGAACGGTATGGGTGGTTTTCAATGGAGAGATTTATAATTTCAAAGAATTAAGAGAAACATTGAAGGGGAGAGGGCACCAATTCCGAACTCAATCCGATACCGAAGTCATTGCCCATGCTTATGAAGAATATGGGGAAGGCTGCTTTCAGTATTTCAATGGAATGTTTGCAATTGGAATCTGGGATGAAAAATGGAATCGACTGGTTTTGGCAAGAGATCGCTTGGGGGAAAAACCCCTTTATTATAGTGACATCAATGAGACCTTTCTTTTCGCCTCTGAATTGAAAACAATGATGCTTTATCCTCTCTTTACCAGAAAGGTCGATTCCCTTTCCTTAATGAAGTATCTCTTCTACGAATTCATCCCCTGTCCTCATACGATTTTTAATGATGCAAAAAAACTTCCGCCTGCTTCTTATCTCACCTGGCACAGAGGCAAAACGGAAGTTAAGGAATACTGGTCTCCTTTGGATTTCCTAAAAGGAGAAGAAAATTTTTCAGAGACCGAAGCTATCTTGAGAATAAGGGAGCTTTTGAGGCAATCTGTGAAACGCAGACTTATCAGTGATGTTCCTCTCGGAATTTTCCTTAGCGGAGGGATTGATTCGAGTACTGTTGCTGCGTTGGCTCAGAAAGAGAATCCAGGGAAAATTGAAACATTTTCAATCGGTTTCGAAGATGCTTCATTTGACGAGTCAAAATATGCCTCGCTGGCATCCAAACATATTGGGACTAAACATCACGAACAGACCATGACCCCTACTGATTTATTAAATATCGTCCCTCAACTTCCAGATATTTTAGATGAACCCATGGCAGACGCTTCTATCCTGCCGACCTATCTCCTTTCTAAATTTACGCGAGAATATGTGAAGGTGGCACTCGGAGGAGATGGAGGAGATGAACTTTTCGCAGGATATCCCACTTACTTAGCTCATAAAATTGCAAGGCAGTATGAGCAAATTATTTCTCCCCTCCACCCCATGCTCACTTTCTTAGGTAGCCTTCTTCCCGTTTCGGATAACAATATCAGTTTTGACTTCAAGGTAAAAAAATTCCTTTCCGGCATTGGTTATTCAGATAGCATTCGTAATTTTATTTGGCTCGGGTCTTTTTCCTTCCCGGATTTCCTTCAAGTTCTATCTCCAAAGATCACTCCTCAGTTTGATCGAGTCCGATTGGTGGAAGAAATTTTGGCGTATGAAAGGACTTATCCACTGAAAGACCGGACAAGCCTTCTCCAATTTCTTGACCTAAAACTATATCTTCAGGAAGCTATTTTGGTTAAAGTGGATCGTGCCAGTATGGCATGTTCATTGGAAGTGAGAGCCCCCTTTCTTGATTACGAGTTCGTTGAGTTTATCATGGGACTTCCTTCTTCAATGAAGCTAAAAAGATTCACCTCAAAATATATATTGAAAAGGGCTATAGAATCTTACTTACCTAAGGAGGTGGTTTATCGGAAGAAAAAAGGGTTTGGAGTTCCGATTGCCAAATGGGTGAAGGGCCCCTTGAAAGAACTGTTTGGTGATCTCCTTTCTCCTGACCGAATTGGAAGAGAGGGATTCCTCAATCCTGAATATGTGACATCTCTTCTCCAAGATCACCTAATGAATAAAAGAGATAATAGAAAGCAACTCTGGACTTTATTGGTTTGGGAACTTTGGGTAAACCGATATCAACCCTTACTTTGATTTTATCTTATCAGTGTCAATGCTCCCATGAATCTCTTCTTGCAATTTGTTTATATGATTGCCTTTGGCGCAATGTGTTGGTCTGTGGGGGACCTACTCCTCAAGGTTTTCTTGAGAAAAAAAGTTGTTTTGCCCACTCTGGGACGTTATAGCCTTTCTTTTGCTACAGGAAATGTCGCGCTCTCTTATTTTCTAACGGGACTCGGGTTCTTCGGAGGTTTTGTATCTACAGTACTTTGGACAGTATTTATTGGAGGAATTGGAATAACCCTATGGCATATCGCTGAAGAGTTCATAAAATACACTCGTTCGAGGTCTTCCAGTCAAGAAAGTCAGGAGAAAATAGAAAATAAAGGGGAAAGGGTTCTATTTATTCTTTTAATGGTAATCATTGGGTTATTTTTTATCTCCGCGATTCTGCAAGCCGCAGCACCACCTTACCTCCGCGACTCTTTGGTCTACCACCTCTTGTGCCCAAAAGAATATTTGAAAATAGGCCATCTCATGCATATCGAAGGAAATATTTTTTCAGCCTTTCCCAAAGGGCATGAAGTTCTCATGACCCTCCTTTTGTTTATAGGAGGTGACCGCGCTGCCCAGGGATTCTCTATTCTCCAACAACTTGCTGCGATTGGGGAACTCTATGGATTGACATACCTAATGGCTGGGAGTTTGTCAGCTTCGCTCTGTGTCATCGGATACGCCACCGTCCCTCCTGTCATCTACTATTCAGGGTGTGGCTACGTTGAACCAGCTCTTCTCATGACCCTTGGGGCAAGTCTTTTGGTCTTATTCCTTTTGTTTGAATTCAGAAAAGAAAATAATCTATCTGATAACGAGGGCTTGGAATATATTTCATTACTTGGATTCCTGGCGGGTTGGTTGCCTGCACTCAAGTATAATGGATTAATTTACCTTGGGTTGATCGGCTTGACCCTCTTGTGGGGATATAGGAGAGTTGCTTTTAAAAAAGCACTGAATGTGATTGGGGTGTTTAGCCTTTCTGCGGCACCTGGTTTTTCTTGGATGTCCTGGAACTGGCTAACCCTGGGAAATCCTGTTTATCCCATGGCCTGGTTTCTTTTTGGCGGAAAAGGTTGGGATGAAACCAGGGCCGTTGCAATGTCGCAGTATTTTGATATTTACGGCATGGGAAGGAATCTATTAGACTACCTATTATTACCCTGGCGTTTGGCCTTCTCAGGAAGATTTGATACGATTCGTTTTGATGGCACCATTGGACCATTTCTCATCATTGTTCTTATTTTAGTGATAGCTGCGATCATAAAATTGATTCATCAGGGATTGAACAACAAGGTGACGAAAGAGACAGGTTTAATGTTCCTTGTATCAACTCTTTTCTTCATATTTGGAACCCAGCAGGTTAGGTTCTGGCTCCCTTCTCAAATGTTAGCATGTGTCTTCGTTGCCCCTATCGTAGGGTTACTTGTGGATTTTACTAAAACAAGAAGGATGTTAAAAATATCCATCATCTTGATTTTGGCTGCGTCACTCGCTTGGAATATATGGTTTCTCGGTAAGCAATTTCTGACGGTTGGTTATTATAGGCCAGTCTTAGGTATGGAGAAAGAGAAAGATTTTCTAATTCGAAAAGTTCCAGGTTACCCTGCCATAGAATTTATCAACCAGAATCTACCCGCAAGTTCTCATTTGCTCTGTGTATGGACAGGCACATATGGTTATTACTTAAACCGCAAATATTACTCCGACACTTTCATAGAAGACTTTACTATAAAAAAATTCTTTCAGGCTTCAATGAATGGCGAAGAATTATCTCAGAAGTTGACCCAGGCTGGATATACTCACCTATTTTTGAATTTTTTGATATTTGAAAAAAACATGGGGCAAAACGAACGACTTATCTTCGATGACTTTTTATTGAAAGGGACCCGTGAGCTTTTTCGATTCCAGAACTTCAGAGTTTTGGAGATTTTCTCCTCATCCCATTGAAATTCATTCGATCGGTATATCAATCCCTCTTTCTCCTGGGGATTTAGGGTCCCAGAGAAAAAGATACATGGAGGCATCAGTTGGAAATTTATTGAAATTGAGAAAACTTCCATCAAAATAACCCTTTAAAACAGCTGGAGAGTTTCCCTTCAATTTTTTCGCAGTCTTTTCTCCTGTAACAATCCATAATCGGCTACCATCTTCAATATATCTGGTACAACAGGTTTTGGAATAATATATCGTATATTTCTTATTTTGAAAAATGAACGATTTTCTGAACTCAATCTCATTTTCTGAAATTTTAAAATAGGGAATCGAATAATGCCGTCCTTCAGGATATACCCCAAAATAATGAAGGATGCCTGGCATATAAGCCATGTCGCTATCAAAAAGTTTATCTCCCTCTCGAAGCTGATTTTTTAAGTAACTGACAAGGCCCCTGAAATCCTCCTTCTCAGCGTGGTAATAAGGTGGAAGAATCACAAGATTAGATGCGATAAAGAGGATAACAAAAAGGAGTCTTAGTCGCATTATTTTTTTTAATTTTTCAAATCTATTTTCAATAGCACTAAGGGACATATATAGGGTAATAAGGAAAAGAGGCAAAAAACTGATAAGATACCTCGAGGTAATGAAATGGAAAATATTAAATAATCTACAAAACAGAAATAGTCCGCCGATCGGTAAGATGAAAAGACCAAAAAGAATAAGTGCATTCGTCCAAGGTTTTGAAACGAGAAGCAAAGAAATCGAAAGGACTACCGAAACAACCGTGAGAGGGGCATAGGGTGCCCAATCATTTAACACATTAGATAAAATACTCCAAAGAGGGGTAATAACCTTGAGTTCGTAAGGATGGATCATAGATTGACCATGGTAATTTAGGGCCAAGAAAAGTATCCAGGGAATACAGAGCAAAAGGAGGATACTATTTAAAATTAAAAAATAATAAAAGCGAGGTTTTTTATTTTGCCCATTCACTTGATAGAACCATAAAATCTGGGACAGTATAATAAATAAGATGGTGCTATAACTCGTGTAGAATAATGTCGCAAAGGGAAAAGGGATCATTACCAAATATCGTTTTTTTGAAGTCTTCAAATATTTTATAAAAAAATAAAGGCTCAAAATCCCTAAAAACATTGTCAGTGAATAGGCTCGTCCATCTTGGGAAAGGCTGATGTGATAGGCCATGAAGGTTAAGGAAATTGCACATGGAAGGCCAATAGCTGGAGAAAATAATCTTGCAAGCAGATAGATCATAGGGATGGAAAGGGTTCCGAAAATTAAAGGAATGATACGAAGATCTCGTTCAGGCTTTGTAAATGGATGAAATAAATGAGTAAGAATAAAAAAGAGGGGAGGGTGAAGGTAGGTCGGGTTTTCTTTATAATATTTTAGTTGGTTTTGGATGTCATCTCGCGAGTCATTGAAAGTGTGAATTTCATCAAGCCATAGAGACTTTTGATCATAAGTATAGATCCGCAGGGTAAAACCTATGAGGAGGCAAAGAATCAGAATAAATATTTCTTTCCGCTTTGGGTTATTCATAACAAGCTTATTATTACACCCTGAACATAGCCCTTTTACAAAACAGGCCTCTTGACCGTCAGGTAAGGTCTGCAATATTCATTCAATCGGAATATCAATTCCTTTCTCTCCGGGTGATTTGGGATCCCAAAGAAAAAGATACATGGAGGCATCGCTCGGGAATCTCCTAAACATAGCAAAACTTCCATCAAAATATCCTTTCAAAACACAGGATGGATTTTTCTTCAATTCATCTACCCCAGGCCCTTTTCCGAGAAGAATCCATAACCGGTTTCCATCTTCGACATATTGAGCATAGGGAATATTCGAATGATAGATAGGAAAATTTCTGTTTTGGGCAATGAGAGACACTTTAAACTCAAACAGCTTCCCTGGTTCTTTCCATGAGAAGGGAATAACATAATGCCGATTTACTGGATCAACATTGAAATAATGGAGAATCCCAGGAATGTAAGTATATGTTCCAACAACAAGCTTATCTCCATCTCGAAGGTGGTTATTTAAATAATTCACTAAGCTCCTAAAATCCTGCTTCTCAGAATGATAATAAGGGAAAAGAATTATGAGATTTGACAAAATAAACAGGATGAGAAATAAATGCTTTGGTCCCAGCCGAATAAATCCTTTTAATTTTTCAAATTTTAATTCTATTGTATCAAGGGATAGGTACAAAGTTATAAGAAATAAAGGAAGAAAATTGATATAGTATCTGGATGTAATAAACTGGGTCACCTTTAGTAATTTACAGTATAAATAAAGTCCTCCGATAGGGAGAATAAAAAGGGCTACGAGGATCAAACTGTTTTTTTTATTTTTAGAAAAAATTGGGAAAAGAATTAATAGAATCAGGGAAACAATGCTCAAAGGCGGAAGTGGTGCCCAATCATTAAACATCCCTAACATGATATTTGGAAAAGAGTCAATATCTTGAATAGTAATAGGATCCATAACCGGTTGACCTTTGTAGTTCAATACAATAAAAAGAATCCACGGAAAACAAAGAGATAGGGTTAATCCGATTAACAGGGAAAGGGAAGAAATAATGGATTTCGTTTTCTTTTCATTCAATTGATAGAGCCAAACCAATTGGCTAAAAACAATAAATATAATAGTGCTGTAACTCATGTAAAATAAAGTGGCAAAAAAGAAAGCGGCAGGAATAAGGTATCGCTTTTCTGATGTCTTAAGGTGCCTCATTAATAAATAAAGAGCTGCCATCCCAAAAAACATGATCAAAGAATACATTCGGCCATCCTGGGAAAAGTAAATATGGTATGTCATGAAAGTCAAAGATAGGGTACATGGAAGGGCGATGGCAGAAGAAAACAATCTTGACAAGAAATAAAACATTGGCATTGAAAGGACTCCGAAGATTAAAGGGAGAATGCGAAGGTCTTTTTCTGGCTTTGTAAATGGATAGAATGTGTGAGTGAGAACAAAAAAAAGTGGAGGGTGAAGATAGGTTGGGTTGTCTTTGTAATATTTCAATTGTCCCTGGATGTCATCTCTTGAATCATTATAAGTATGGATTTCATCAATCCAGAGAGATTTTTGGTCGAAGGTATAGAATCGCAGGGCGAATCCTATAATGAGACATAGAATAAGAATGAGGATATCTTTCTTCACAATTTTATTCATTCGGGCAGTCCCACTTTAAGATGCTCCATTTTTTATAGCAATAATTAAGCCAATTGATTTCTTACGGGAGTGGACATTGGGATTTTGAAAGGCCCCTTCAATATCATAAGGCATCGCTTTTTAATTTTTTTTAAGACGAATCACATATCTTAATGGAAACCAAAAAAAAGGAATTCTCTTTACCCGGGTCACCTTGAAAGACTTTGCAAAAAGGCTACGCCACATCTTCAATGTGTAAGTATGGAGATGCCATTCATCCTCCATTCTTTCAGGCATTTCTCCATACTCCGCCTTTCTACGGAGCAACCAGTTAAATATTCCAATCTTTATCAAGATCCTTTTGGTTCGATTAATCCAAATTTCATTGGGTATTGAGATGACTGCTACACCATTGAAGTCTAAAGTCCTTTTCATTTCATGGATCGCAATCAAAGGATCTAAGAGGTGTTCAAGAACCTCCGAACAAATAATATGTGTAAATATTTCATCTTTACAAGGAAGATTCTGAACATCTGCCTGGAAGAAGTGTACGACCCCTTTAAGTTTCTGGTTTGCTTTGCCCAGGATAAAACTGGAAATATCAACACCAAATAACTTTCCTTCGGTTACATCTTTGATTACGTTACCCGCCCCACAGCCGACTTCGATAACACGGTCATCTTTATTAGTTTTCAATAGTTTGATGATAGTTTTAACCCTTTTACGTTCGATAAAACGAACAAAGGGATTGGGATGCTTATGAAATGCATCTGGATCATACTTTTTCACCATCAATTCATTCCATTGTCTAAATTCTTCAGGTTTGATTCTGTTCAAGAAGATCCCTTCTTTTCTAATGAAATCTAATGAAACTGAATATACATAAAGAAATGTTGGAATTAATTTCTTTATGAACTGCTTGGTTTTTATCATAATCAATCCTTTTAAGTCAAACCTATAAATATTTACAGAGATTTGAACCAGAAAGATTACTTGTATATGAATCATTGGAATCCATCTTTAAGGATTTTGTTTTTAGAGACTATTGTTAACAAAAATTGTCATTAAAAAGACAAAAAGTGTGAATTATTCTCGAATTTAAAGACTGAAAGAACTCACTTGTTATATTTTCAAAAAATAAAGAGTAATAAAAATGAAAGAACATTAAATAGTTATATCTTTTTATCAAATATTCTATAAGCATCAAGTGTTGGCACAAAATATGCTAAATCATAAACATAAAAATTTTAAGAAGGAGGTGAATATAAAAGATAAAAGAGCAGATAGTTTTATAAGATGTTATAGGAGTAGGTGAACACGTTACCAAAAAAAACCAGACAAACTAAATAGACCAAAAAGGAGGTTTTAATTATGTTAAGGAGAGAAAAAGGTTTTACATTGATTGAGTTGTTGATCGTTATTGCCATCATCGGTATTTTGGCCGCTATCGCCATTCCGATGTATAAGACACAGACAATCAAAGCGAAAATGACAGAAGTCACAAATGGGATGAGTAATGTGGCAAGCGCAGTGGCTGCCTATATGCAGGAAACAGGCGGTTGGCCTACTGCTGGATCTGCAGCACTAATTCAGAGTAGCTTAGGTGTATCAACCGGAGCCCTATCAAGAATTTCCTCTCTCGCAGTAAATCAAGGTGTAATTACTGCAGTGGTAACAGCTATTGATGCAACCGTTGATGGCAGAAATTTAGTTATGACTCCGACTTCAAATGCAGATGGCTCTATAATCTGGAACTGGACCACTACAAACAATATGCCACCTGCGTATATTCCTAAACGGTAATTTAAAAATTCGTGGAGTTTAACTTTCTCTTTTGTTGGTGCTCGAAGACTGTTAATTTCTTCGGGCACCAACAAATCTTTTTTATTGTGAAAGTAAATCTTTACTGTGCAGTAAGGATTTAAAGTGAAAAAAAATAACCCAGGCTTTACTCTGATTGAATTATTAGTGGTTATTGCAATCATAGGCATTTTGGCCGCTGTTGCGCTTCCAATGTACAGAGGCTATACGGTTATGGCTAAATTGTCTGAAGTGGAGAATGCAATGTCCACTGTTGCAAGTGGCCTTACAGGATATTATCACGAACAAAATTCTTGGCCTGATTGTCCTACGATAAATGAGGTCAGAAACAGTTTGGGGGTGTCATTGGGGGCAATCTCACGGGTTTCTGCATTATCTGTTTCAGGTGTGAATGGAATGATTACAGCAACAATACAAGATATTCATTTTATGGTGGACGGAAAAACATTAACATTGACACCGAGTACAAGTAACGATAGTTCAATAACTTGGAATTGGGGATGGTCCCTTGATTTTCCTCCTCAGTTTAGACCTAAAAGTGGCAGGTAAAGATGAAATCAAAAAAAGGAATTACATTGATAGAATTATTGGTCGTGATCGTGATTGTAGGTGTTCTTGCAGCCATAGCTGTTCCTCTTTATACGAATTATATGCAAAGAGCCCGGAGAGCCGATGCCAAAACAGCATTGGAGCAGTTAAGGGCAGCACAAGAGATGTTTAGGGCAGAAAGAGGGGTTTATTCCACGGATATCGCCCAGCTGAGAGGAACATGGGGGGTACCTGCTGTATCCGGAGATTATGCTATATTATTAAACTCAGCAACCGCAACCACTTTTCTTGGGCAAGCTGATCCGAGTGGAAGTCCAAGGCAGGCGAGTGACGGAAGCTTATTTATTAATCAGGATGGGGTTAAAACCCCTGCGGACAAATGGGCCAAATGAAGTATTTTCCATGGATTAAAGGAATGGTGGAAGAATGGAATGATGGGAAAGGAAAGGGCAGGGGGAATAATGGAAGGGTGGAAGGATGGGTAAAATAACATAAAACATAGGGCATAGAGTATAGAGCTAACTAAATAGAAAGCAAGATAATGATTTATCTTGCTTTTTTTATTTAATCGATATAATAAGGAATAATGAAACCAGAAATACAGGAAAAAAGCGGCCATTGGGCAAAGGCGAGGATGCGCAGTCATTCTTCACGGTTATTACAGAACAACACACGATATTGATCTCCTTGTGGATTCTTCCATAGAGAATATAAAACGATTAAAGAAAGCCTTTCAGGATTTATTTAAATCTGATGAAATATCTGAAGTTCGCGATGTCGATATAGATCAGTATGCCGTTGTCAGATTCGCTCCGGAATCCAAAGAGATCGTGATTGACATGATCGGTAAGATAAAGAGGACCTGCTCTTTCTATTGGGGGAAAAAGAATACCTTGAAAAATAATTATAACTATTTATCATTTAACGTCCATATTTCCTAAAAGGTCATATGCATGGCTGAATTCAAAACAGAGCAAGTAAAGGACAAGCTGGCGCCAATATTTAAGGAAGAAGGGCTACAGCTCGTTTTGCTTTTTGGATCTGTTGCTTCGGGAAAAGAATACAAAAAAAGCGATATCGACCTTGGATTCTTATTTGATAGACCTATTGATATATTAGCCCTTACTAATCGAGTGATTCAGCTTTTGAAAACGGATAAAGTTGATGTGGTTGATTTAAGGCGTGCAAGTCCCCTTTTGAAATTTTCAGCAATCCGACAGGGAAAACTGCTTTTTGAACAGACCTTGGGTCTTTTCAATGTCTTTCAGTCTTTAACTTTCCGAATATATGTTGATACAAAAAAATTACGTGATGCGCAGGAAAAGGCAATTCAAAATTTTCTTGGAGAAAGAGGACTTATATGAGTCCCATCGAAGCCCAAATCATCAAAAGGAAACTTGCTGTTATTATAGAAAATCTTAAGACTCTTGAGCCGATTAAGAGCATGAATGCAGATGAATATTTACAGGATTTATTCAAAAGGAAAGCAACTGAAAGGCTTTTACAAGAATTGATCGAAGCAGCCGTTGATATAAATATACACATAATTGTTGAGACAGGACATACCGTTCCTGATGATTATTACGAAAGTTTTATAAAAGTAGGGGAACTTAAAATCATTTCTTTAGACCTTGCCCAGAAACTTGCACCCTCAGCGGGTCTTAGGAACAGATTGGTCCATGAATATGATCGGCTTGAACATTCCATGGTACTCAAGGCTGTAAATATGGCTGAAGAACTATACTCGAGATACGTTAAAGAAATCAATGATTATATTTCAATTGTGTAGACCCCTTAGTGCTTGAAAACATAAAAGCAATAGAAAAAGCTGAGGTTCGATAAACCTGTAGAAAGTCCAAGGTTCTAATTTTTACCATACCCTCCTGAATTCCTGGCTTCCTTATAAATAAAATCCTGATAAATGGCATAAAGTTTGCTTTTTCAAGTAAATAATTATTTCATTATTCCTCATTAATTTATTTTTCTTTATAAAATTGAATAGTTAAACGATTTTATTTTTTGCTCGTAAATGTTCGGAATATGAACAGTGATCAGAAATTGTCCTCAATTTACAAAAGTTGTTAAAAAAAGTAACAAACCGATAGGAAGTTTGGATTATAGAAATGTTGGAATAATGGATTAATTACTCTTTTATTTCAGCCTTTTCAACATTTCATAATTCCAATATTCCATTATTCCGGAATTAAGAGATGGATCTTTCCGTCATTATTCCAATGTTTAATGAATCTGAAAATGCAGAGTCTACCCTGAATCGGGTTAGGGAGGCATTGGCTTCTTTTAAAGGAAGCTATGAGATTATTCCTGTCAATGACGGAAGCCTCGATAATACTCTTGAGATTTTAAATAGATTGGCTGAAAAGGATGAGAAGTTAAAGATCGTTACTTACCCCAAAAATATTGGACGTGGAATGGCTTTAAGGAAGGGATTCCAGGAATCAAAAGGAGAGATTGTCGTATCGATTGACGCTGATTTGAGTTATGACCCTCATTATATATTTGATTTTATCAAGACATTTAAAGAAGGCCCTGAGATTGATTTTGTCCTTGCATCACCTTATATGCCTGGAGGAGGGGTTCAAAACGTCCCCTTTCATCGATTGTGGATCAGTAAATGGGGAAACAAGATACTTCGTTTAACCATGCCAAACCGAATTTATACGTCAACCGGAATATTTCGTGCTTACCGTAAAAAAGTACTTGACTCACTTGAACTTGAGTCTGACGGGAAGGAGATCCATCTTGAGATCCTTTCAAAAGCCTTAGCCTTAGGATTCCGGGTTAAGGAAATCCCTGCGGTTTTATCCAGCCGTAGAAAAGGAAAATCAAAATTTAAATTTAAAAAAACAGCCACTTCCCATCTCGTATTCTCTGCCTTTGAAAAGCCAATGATTATATTTGGTTTCCTTGGCCTGCTAACACTTGGGATTGGATTATTGATGGGTATATATGTAGCCTTTCTGAGATTTTCAGGAGGTTTAACGCCGGGAAGACCATTAATAACGTTTGTCATTTTGTTGATTTTAGGAGGAATTCAAATCCTTTCGTTTGGGTTTATCGCATTGCAAATAGTTTCGCTTAGAAGAGAAATATTGAGAATCCAGAAGGAAAATCTCGAATTGCGATGCGATCTGAAAGACCTGAATAAGGGTAATGGCCAGGGTTAAGATGCCCGTTTAGGTAAAGGTTTGGGTTAAGTCCAAACATAGAAAATAAATCATGGGTAAAGGTTAAGGTTAAGACGCCGGTTTAGTAGTTGGGTTAGGTAATTTGGCTTTAAATCTTTGGCCATAACCTTTACCCTTAACCAAACTGTCCTCCAAGCTTTAACCCTTTTAAGGGAAGACAAACGGCATATTGGTAAGGGGCAAGATGCAAGTTTGGATAAGTTGTAAGTGAGGGAAAAATGCCGGACAAAGATAAGAAATCAATAACGAGTTTTAAAGGACTGGAGGTCTATCAGAACTCTTACAAAACTTGTACTAAAGTCATGACCCCAATTATACCGAACTTACCTGAATCAGAAAAATATGATTTAAAACGTCAGTTAAGTGAATCCGTGAAGGCTATACCCAGATTAATCGCTGAAGGATACGCGAAAAGACACCAAAGGCAAGGATTTCAAAAATATTTAGATGATGCTATGGCAGAGTGCAATGAAACGATCGTAGGGATGGAAATGTGCAAGGATTTCTTTGGAAAATATGTTGACACTAAATTGTGTGAGGAGTTGGTTAGTATCTATGACGTTTGTGGAAGACAGCTTTACAGGTTGCGGGCTGCCTGGGGAAAGTTCCCAAGAGAAAAGAGTCTTCGGTCTAAAGGTTAGTATGCCTTAACCTATTGTCCTAACCTAAACGGGCCTCCTAACCTTAACCTTTACCTTGGCCAGAGTTCCTTGGTTTCCTTATGAATATTCTATTCCTCACAAATGCTTACCCTGACTTTGATACTTCCTATCGAGGTATCTTCATAAAAAAGATGGCCTCTTTATTGCAAAAAGAGGGGTTCCGAATTTCTGTGGTGACTCCAAAAATTTATAATAAGAGCCGCTATTTCGAAAAGGAAAACGAAAT
>JACAEV010000141.1 GCA_013388645.1 Syntrophaceae bacterium
GGTGGTCTCGTAAAAAGTCTGGAAAGGCCATTTTCTGTCATTCCTGCGCATGCAGGAATCCAGTATTTTCATGTAGTTAGAATTCCCTGGATTCCCGTTTTCACGGGAATGACGACTTTTTACGATTTCATCAATAATGGAATGTTGGAAAATTGGAAATAATGGGTAAATCCCAAAAGACTCAGAAACCAACTCTTTTCATTCTCTTGTTATTCCATATCTTTTTTCCCAACATTCCATTATTCCAGTATTCCATTATTCCTGTAGTTTACTTCTTCATCCAGGGAGGAAGTTTGACCTCACCCATTGCAATCTTGGGGGGGAAAACCACCACCCTCTTCTCTTTTTGCCACTGGAAGATTGTTCCCACGGCGCCTTCATTCGGATCGACGCTGGGGATGACCTGGTGGTTTTTGGGATTAAACCTTATTCTTCCGTAGACCCCTCCCTTCAAATCAGTCTTCTCAAGTGCTGCCACCATGGCGTCTGAATCGAGAGTGCCAGCACGCTCAATTGCATCTTTTAAGGTATAGATCGCCATATAACTCGATGAAGTCCCATAACCTTCAGGTTCTGTCTTCCATCTCTTTTTATAATCCTCGACGAACTTCATCGTCCATGGAGTTGCGTTAGATGGAGCATTGCCCGCATTGACGACACTCGCCATAGCATATTCCCCTTTTCCTTCGGTCGCCTTCCAGAACCCGGGTTCCTCGGCAGCAGAGATGATCGTCCCATAGGGAAGTGCAGGGACTTTCATATCATACCATTGCTTTAAGAGAATGGATGTCTCAGGCATATCCATCCAGATGAGGATAACCTGGGCATTCTCCTTTTTGGCCTTCATCAGTCCCACGGAGAAGTCTGTTGTCCCTGTTGGAAAAACTTCTTTTCCTAAAACTTCCCATCCCTTCTCTTTAGACAGCTTTTCAACAAGGTCTCCACCTGCTCGGGCATGGGCTACATCCTGGATCATAATGAAGAGACGGTTGAGATTATGTTTTGCTTTGATTTCCATCAAGCAGGGGATAAATTCACCCACCACCATCCAGCCGACTTCGCCTGAGATACGGAAACAATATTTAAATTTATCATACTCAGCTTCCACCCGTTTATGATAGGCTGGGGTTAGAACCCCTGTGGTCAAAATGGAGACCTTTTTATACTTTGAGAGCAAATCCATTGCCGCGAGAGCTGCTTCAGATCGAACAGGGCCACCCACAATAAAGTCAGCATTTTTCTCCAGGATGAGTTTCTCAACCACCAACAAAGCATCGCTGGTTGGCACTCCGGGCTCCAGGTCGCGGGTATCCATTATTTCAATCTTAAATGGCCTCTTCTCTTTGCCAACGGTTACCCCTCCTTTCGCATTGATTTCCTCTGTGGCCAGGGTGATTGCCCTTGCTGCATCCCAACCGTAGAGAAAAGCAGTGGCAAGGGGTGAACCAATGACGATCGGTTTTCCCTGTGCCTTCGCATCCTGACCCAAGAAAGATAAAGTTAAGAACCCTAATGTTAAAACGAAAACCCCTGCCCAAAGAAATAGTCTCTTTCCTTTCATACGGTTCCCTCCTTTAAAGATTTTTCCCCCTATGAGATGGTTCGATTTCTTTACTCTTTTACTTTTAACAATCAGATTTGTCAAGATAATTCGAACGTTATCTGTCACCCCTTAGTTGCGATAGTTTTTGACGTCCGACAGGGTTAGAAGATTCTTCTTCCAAAACTTTGAATAGCGGTCATAGAGGTCATGCGAAGCGAACGCCTGAATCTTTGCTTCGGGTTTTATGGAGCGGGCCTGTATAAGTATAAATTTAAAAAGTTTCGCTTCAAGGTTTTTCCAGAAGAACCTTCCAACCCTCTTATGTTCTCATAATTAAGGGGGTACCTTTATCTTCCAATTGAGATAAAGCCCGTATGCCTTGAAAGCTTTCCGTCTTTGACGATGAAAATTCTGGATTCGACACTTGGGCGATGATCCTTGGGCGTGATCGTCAGGGGTGGAGTGAGCCCTCCGGTGACGACCTCTTTAAAATTTTCTATCTCATGCTTTACCCTCTCACGAAAAAATCCCAGCTCAGGTTGAGATTTGGTTAAGGCCCTTGCGATGACCTGCGTCGTCACCCAACCTTCGACATAAGAAAGGGTGTGAGCATCAGAAGGATGCCATCTCTGGTGAGCTTCTTTAATCGCAGCCATTCCCGGCACATCTTCTCCAAAAGGAGAAATGGGTTGAACACCCAAGACCCCGTTAAAAGACGCTAAATTTTCATCAAAAGCCTTCCTATTACAAATCCATTTCATCTTGAGGTCCAATTTTTTGACCTCTTCCAATAAAGAAGCGGCTTCTTTGGAGGTGAGACTCAGATAGGCGAAATCGGGTTGGTAGGCATTTATTGTTCCGATGAGAGTTGGAATATGTTTGATCACTTGAGATGTATCTGTGATCCAGACGTCCGGTCCGATATCAATCCCGAGAACTTTGGCATATTCTTTCGCTTCCTCTAAAAAATGGCGACCGAAGTGATCGGCGGATCCAACAAAGATCAATTTTGGTTTTCTGACTTTGATGCCGGATTTGTCTAAGATGAAATTCATGGCAATTTTTGCCAAATCGAGTGGGGTAGGAGAGATTGAAAAGACATAGGGGAATTTGGTGGGGTTGGCGTATCGAGAGGGTAAGGACTTGATGAACGTCGGGATCTTGTCGTAATTGAAATGAGGGGTCAGGGCAAGGGCGGTTTCATCAGAGTAGATATAGAGTAGAAAAATGCGATCGACCTCATTCAATTTTCGATAGGCCGCTATCGTCTCGGCAGGTTGGGAGGTGTCGTCAATTAGAATAATCTCTAATCTTTTTCCAGAGACTCCCTCGCGCTGATTGAGCCACCTTGCGGCATCCAACATTCCTCTCGAACATTCTCTCCCGGAGTCTCCCCATCGACCAGAGTAAGGGACCAGAGCGCCCACTTTGAGGGCAGGTTGGCTCAAACCAAGGTATGGCCATATCGTGAGGAAGGCGATGACCAGAATCAAGAGGGAGAACTTCTTCATTATCAAATTTTTCCCAGGTTATCCGATTATCGAAAAAAGACTTTAACCTGATTCTCTGATGACCTGATCCCCCCTCTCCCTTTCCCTCTCCCCACTGGGGAGAGGCAGGGGTGAGGGGTTATGTGCCTGCTGCGTAAAGCACGGCTAAAATTTTTGTCACCTTGTCTTCATGGCATTGAACTCGATGGGGAATATTGGAATCATAATAGATGGAATCCCCGGGGTAGAGAACATCCGTATGGTCTCCGAGAATGACTTCCATCTCCCCTTCAAGAACAAAGATGAATTCTTCCCCTTCGTGGACAGAGGTTTTGGACGTTTTCACCGTAGCGGGTTCAAGCGTTACAATAAACGGTTCCATATGACGATTCTTTTTTTCAAACCCTAAAGACTCATAGGTATAACCATATTTTACTCCCTCTTTGGAGGCAAATCGAGAAATATGTTTCCGTTCATCCTTCCTCACAATGGTAAAAGGTTCGCCTTCTGTTTCACCCATGAAGTCACCCACTCTGACCCCCAATGCTCTTGCCAGTTTAATAATGGTCCCCAGGGAGGGCGAAACGAGGTGGTTTTCCATTTGGGAGAGCAAAGCTGTTGAAAATCCAGTTAAGTCAGCCAGTTCTTTCAATGATAGCCCTTTTTGTTCTCTCAGGGCTTTAACCCTTTCCCCAACACGAATCTCTTTCACATCTCTTTCTTCTTCCATGAGTGTTCCTTCCTTACCCCTGTACCCCAAGTAGTTCAGGGCTTTAGCCTGCATCCGACGTGGTGCAGAGTTTTTTAAAGAGATTGAACATATTTAGCCCCAGCTTCGATGGCCTTGATATTTGAAGGAATGAGATGATGGTAACGCTCATCCAGCACCTTTCCTAAGGACTCCAATAAGGAACCCATCTGAACTAAATTCGTTTTTTGATTAAAAGCTCCTAAGGCCACCATATTCGCAAGTTTAGGATTCCCATTATTGATCGCAATCTCATTGACTGGGATTGGAAAAATTTCAATGTCCTGGCGAGAAGCCTCCTTCCGGTCAATCAGAGAAGAATTAAGGAACAAAAGCCCCTTGGTTCGAACCAGAGGTTCATATTTCAGCAAAGAAGGGAGATTCATCACGATCGCCGCTTGAGGTTTTCCTACCACAGGAGACCCGATCGGGTGAGAAGAAATCACCACGGTGCAATTAGCTGTTCCGCCTCTCATCTCGACTCCGTAAACGGGGAGGTAAGTGACGTACTTTCCCTCCATCATTGCAGCATAGGCGAGGAGGTTTCCAATGACCATCACCCCCTGACCCCCAAATCCCGCAACAATCACATCATAGTAAAAACGGTTGGTTGACATAAATAATGATCATGCATAGCGTAAGGCGTTAGGTGTAAGGGGTGAGTGGGAAATGCCTCGCGCCTTACGCCTGACGTTTCATTTAGAGGTAATCTGCCATTTTTCTTTCTTTTAAGGTCCCCAGAGGGAAGTAAGGAATCATCTCCTCTTCCACGCGGCGATTGGCCTCTAACGCCGTCATCCCCCAATTGGTGGGACAGGCTAATAATATTTCGACAAAAGAGAAGCCCATTTCTTCAATCTGCATTTGAAATGCCTTGCGAACGGCCCTCTTGGCCTTCATCAAATTCGAAGGATTGTTAACAGCTACTCTTGCCACAAAGGCACTCCCCTCTAAGGTGGCTAACATTTCTGCCATTCGGATGGGATAACCATCATATGTAAAGTCTCTCCCATAAGGACTGGTAGTCGTCTTTTGTCCGAGAAGCGTTGTGGGGGCCATCTGCCCTCCGGTCATTCCGTAGATCCCGTTGTTGGCGAAAATGATGGTGATGTTTTCTCCGCGGTTGGCCGTATGAATTCCCTCTGCGATTCCTATGGCAGCGAGGTCTCCATCTCCTTGATAGGTGAAGACGATTCGGTCTTTCCTGGCCCGTTTCACTCCTGAGGCTACTGCGGAGGCCCTTCCGTGAGGAGCTTCGAGGACGTCGATATTGAAATAATCGTACATAAAAACAGAACAACCCACGGAGGCTACCCCAATGGTCTTCTCCCTGATTTTGAAATAATCAATGGCTTCAGCCACCAAACGATGAGCGATGCCGTGATGACATCCAGGGCAGAAGTGGAATGGAATATCATTCAGTGATTCTGGCCGTTTGAAGACAAGTTCCATCTTTTATCCTCCCAATATTGAAATCTTGCCTCATCAGGAGTCATTCTTTGTGTTGCGGTATTGCGGTGTTGCAGTGCTGCGGTTTTGGAATTAACAGCAACACGGCAAAACTGCA
>JACAEV010000189.1 GCA_013388645.1 Syntrophaceae bacterium
CCACAGAATATACAGCAGTAATAAAACAAGAAGGCGATTGGTGGATTGGGTGGATAGAAGAAGTTCCAGGCGTGAACTGTCAGGAACGTACCCGTCAAGAACTAGTAGAAAGCCTGCGGGTAACCCTGCAGGAGGCAATCGAGTTTAACCGGCAAGATGCGATTGCGTCTGCGGGATCTGGATATAGCGAAGAGAAAATAGCCGTACCTGCATGAAGAGAACCGAACTCCTCAAATACCTTCGAACACAAGGCTGCGAATTCATCAGAGAAGGCGCCCGGCATTCATGGTGGGGAAATCGAAGCCTGAACAAACGCTCCTCCGTACCTCGGCATACAGAGATCGATGACGGCCTCGCAAGAAAAATATGCAAAGACCTTGGAATTGAACCAATAAAATAAGCCCTAACAAGCGGGTGGAGGCGATGGCTAAGAGCCACGCCTCACTCTTGGCGTTAAGCGTAGAATTAGAGGCATACATAGGATAAAATGAAATAATGCGGTTCGAATGGGATCCAGAAAAGGCAAGACGGAACCTAAAGAAGCACGGGGTGGCTTTTGATGAAGCTGTGACGGCGTTCTATGATCCGCTCTCGGCTACCTTTGATGACCCCGATCACTCAGACGAGGAGCAGCGTTATATAACCATTGGTTTCTCCTCTCAAGGACGCCTTCTTGTTGTTGGACATACAGAGAGAGGAGAGATTGCACGTATCATCAGCGCAAGACGTGCAACTGCACACGAGAGGAAAAAACATGAAAAACAATAAGAAAAGTTCTAACGAGTTACGTCCTGAGTACGACTTTGATTATTCAAAAGCCGTTCGAGGGAAGTATTACAGGAAGTTGCTTGATGAAGGGTCTAACGTGGTCATACTTGATCCAGACATATTTAAGGCATTCCGTGATTCCAGCGCGGTGAATGAGGCATTAAGATCACTTCTGCAACTGACTCGTTCGACGGAACGCTTAACAAAGCGTTCAAGCGGGCGCGCGAAAAAACTGCGCGCCGCTTAGCTTATCGTTATGCCCGAAATATATTTAATTAACGCTCAGGATAAGATATAATGAATAAAAGTGGATATGGGTAAATATAAGTATACCGAATATTTTGAGAAGGAAGTTCTGAGAAAGCGACCATATCTGAAAAAAGAGTGGTGTATTAGCGTGATAGAAAGACCCATCAAGGTCGAACCTCAAGAACGTAACCGCTTCCGGTTCTGGGGCGTGATCCCGGAACTTCAAGGGCGTATACTCCGAGTTATTACCCTGAGCGACAAGAAAACCATTCACAATGCATTTCCCGATAGGGGGTTCAAACCATGAAACTAAATTACTATCCTGAGACAGATTCCCTCTATATCGACCTATCAGAAAAATCCAGCGTGGAAAGTCGCGAGATTTCGGAGGGCGTTGTTCTTGACTATGATGCTGAAGGCAATTTGGTAGGAATTGATATAGACAATGCCAGCACAAAAGTTCAGCTCAAAGAGTTAAGCCTCCGGAAACTACCAGCAGAAATAAAGGCAGTGGCATAACAATCGGGTCGAGGCGAGCGTGAATAGACCTGCCTCATTTTTAAGGTGAGTGCCCGCCGCTCAGCGCCGAGCGTTAGCCCGTGACTGAATCTATTCACACCCATAAGGAGATTTCCCGAGATGGACATTCCACAGATCTTCACCATCACCGAAAGTGCTCACCGCATCCATAACCCGTTCACACCCGAAAAGCTCGCCACTCTCGGCGCGGCGCTGCGTCTGGAAAGGGGGACCCGAGTGCTCGACCTCGGCAGCGGTTCGGGGGAGATGCTGTGCACCTGGGCACGCGATTACGGAGTCATCGGCCTCGGCATCGACATGAGCCAGTTGTTCACCGAGCAAGCGAAACTCCGCGCTGAAGAACTCGGCGTCGGGGATCAAGTTAAGTTCATCCATGGCGATGCTACTGGCTACGTCTCGGACGAGAAGGCCGATGTGGCAGCCTGTGTCGGTGCCACCTGGATCGGCGGGGGAGTCGCCAACACTATCGAGCTTCTGGCGCGGAGCCTGCTCACCGGAGGTATCATCCTGATCGGCGAGCCCTACTGGCGGCACTTACCGCCGACGGAAGATGTTGCCAGGGGGTGTCTTGTCGGCTCAATCTCCGACTTTCTCATGCTTCCGGAACTTCTCGCGTCTTTCGGCCATCTCGGCTACGACGTCGTGGAAATGGTTTTGGCAGACCAAGACAGCTGGGACAGATACGAGGCGCCCAAGTGGCTCACCATGCGCCGATGGCTTGAAGACAATCCCGACGACGAGTTCGCGAAAGATGTTCGAGCCAAACTAACCTCTGAACCCGTGCGCTACGTCACTTACACGCGTGAATACCTGGGCTGGGGTGTGTTCGCGCTGATGCCGCGTCGATGAGAGGATTACCGGGCGACTCAGAAAGTGGGGAAAATCCAATCATGCCTAACAACTCATTCAAGCCGACGTCGCTTCGCGGCGCAACTTAATTCAAGCGTTCGGCAGGGACAAAACAAAAATGCTGTCCCCGCCGAACGCTCGGCGATGAGCTTCACTCATTACGCCTTGTACCGGCGCTAAGACAGAAAAAAAATTTATAAACATAAATAAAACCAAATTATTTCCTGCGCCAAACACTTATAAGGTATCCGGTGTCAAGAGGGAAAGGTAATCCGAGATGAAAAAAGAGATAATTGTTTTTCGTTAAAAGAGAAAATGGGTACTTTGCCTGTTGGCAGCCGTTCCATCTTGATTTCTGATTGGGTGCAAGGATAGGTCCCGCACCAAACACTTATAGAGATTCAATCCCGTCTGAAACGGAACTGCAGGGGGAACGGTTTCTTCTGCGACCTAGAAACGATGTTGTGACCTCGTGCCGTCCTATTCAACGCGTCAGGGTATAGTCCGAAGTAGGTTAAAGGTTCGGGTGAGGGGCGAGATCAACGAGAGGATATTAAAAAGAGATGGGATCAAGAGATACACGTTGGATGTGGATGCGATGGAGATCATGGGAAAGAAGGCAGATGCCTTGTTCACCTATAATGGGAATAGGAGGTATATTCCGGTGGCGGGGTTTTTGTATGAGACACCGGTGTGTTTGTATGATGAGTTTCGGGAGGGCAATGCAGCGCCTGCCTTTGGGCAGAAGGATGAAAGACGTCAGGCTTTGAAAATTGACATAATTGTGTTTTGAATTTAATGACCTGAGATTTTATATCACCATTCAAGACCTAATACCGTCTCCTGACGTTATCTTTAAACTCTCTTGACAATATATGCATTAATCATGCATATTGATACATATAGAAACAGGAGGGGTATATGAGGACGACCTTAAACATCGAAGACAACCTGATTAAGAAGGTTTCAAAGCTGACAGGCATAAAAGAAAAGACAACACTCGTCAAGCTTGGGTTAGAGGCATTAATTGCCATGGAAAGTAGTAAGAGACTTGCAAAAATGGGCGGAACCGAAAAGGGTCTGGAAATGATACCTCGCCGGAGAATAGCAAGGAAATAAGATGGTTCTTGTTGATACCTCCGTATGGGTGTCTCACCTCCGTGAGGGAAGTGAGGGCCTTAAGAAATTATTGAATGATGGGGAAGTTGTATGCCATCCGTTCATAGTTGGTGAACTTGCTTGTGGGAATCTCAAAAATCGACGTGAAATCCTTGCATATCTTCAATCACTCCCTATGACCATCTTAGCCGAAGATGAAGAAGTCCTAAAATTCATTGAGAATAACCAACTTATAGGAAAGGGGTTAGGGTATATAGATATCCATCTAATCGCATCGGCCATATTAACGGACGTTCCTGTTTGGACCTTCGATAAAACCTTGAACAAGATTACTAAGAAAATTGGCATAAATTATTGATAAGAAACGATTCAGATAACTAGCGGGTCGAGGAGAGCGTGAATAGCTCTACCTCTTTTTAGGGTGAGTGCCCGCCACCGCCGCACCCTTTTTGTTCTCGCTTCTTTGTGTCTTCTTTTCCGTAAGCATGATGCTTTCTGACTTCCATAAAATCCAGACTAAAGAAGGTCTCATAATTGAATTTTCTATTTGGCAAAGGGTTCATTCCATAATATACTCTATTCGCCTGTTTGGTTTCTTTGGTATTTTTAGTCTCTTTGGTTTACTAATGAGACTAGACAAACCAGAAAGACCAGATGAACGGGAGTGTTGATGGGCATAGCAGTCAGAGCCGAAGGCATTTATAAAACCTTTCGATCCGGATGGTGGGGGAGGAAACAGAAAGAAGTTTTGAAAGGGATCGACCTTCAGATCGAAGAAGGAGAGGTTTTTGGTATTTTAGGACCCAATGGTGTAGGGAAAACCACACTCCTTTCCATCCTTTCGACTTTGCTTTTT
Source organism: Syntrophaceae bacterium (assembly GCA_013388645.1). Lineage (GTDB taxonomy): Bacteria > Desulfobacterota > BSN033 > BSN033 > UBA1163 > UBA1163. The sequence continues at coordinate 4,382 of JACAEV010000189.1, forward strand.
CCTGATCAGGGAAAGATCCAAATCCTTGGCATGGATAGTCTCCGAGATGGGCATCGGGTCAGGGAAAAAGTGAACATCTCCAGTGGAAATGCCAATTTTCTTTGGAGCCTGACCGCTAAAGAGAATCTTCATTTCTACGGAATGCTTTATGGTTTGAATGGCAATCATCGAGCGAAAAAAATTAATGATTTGATCAAGCTTTTTAGTTTAGAAGAACATCAAGATATCCCCTTTGATCGCCTCTCCACAGGAATGAAACAGAGACTCTCCTTAGCCAAATCTCTGCTCAATGATCCATCTGTGCTCTTTTTGGACGAACCCACCGTTGGGTTAGATCCAAGTGTCTCTATCACGATTCGTGAACAAATCCAGGTGATTCAGAAAGAAAGAGGTATGACCGTCCTTCTTACGACCCACAATATGAAGGAGGCAGAATATCTCTGCCACCGGATCGCTTTTCTCAAAGGAGGTGAAATTCTCACCACAGGGACAGCCGAGAGTCTGAAACGGATGATTCGGGTAGGGGATGTGGTGAAGATTGAATTTAAGGGGACGATTTTGGAAGACGAATTAATCCGAGCGGATGGTGTCATCAACTATGGCATTTCTGGAAATCTTTGTGAAATCATTGTGGATGATGGGGAGAGAAGATTAGGAAACTTAATCGCCTTGCTCTCCCAGGGTGACCTTCAAATCAAAAAAGTCACTTTGGGGCAAACCGATTTGGAGGAGGTCTTTATTGAATTTGCAAAAAATAATGATTCAGACATGGGCCTTTGTGATTAAGAATTGGATCATTACCAAGCGGAATGTCTTTAGCCTCTTCGAGATCCTCTTCTGGCCTGTGGTCGGTTTTTTCTCTGTTGGACTGCTAACCAATTTTCTCGATTTGAATGCTGATATGGCAGGGTTTATTCTTATCGGCGTGATCTCGATGAGCGTGATTCAAGTTTGCCAGATTGATGTGGCTTATGTGCTTCTCTATGACCTCTGGTCGAAATCACTCAAACATACCTTCATTGCCCCTGTTCACCCTTTCCAATTTATCTCAGGGTCCTGGTTGATTGGTGTGATTCGCTCCTTCATCGTCTTCCTATTGCTTTCTTTTTTAAGCATCCTTACCTTTGGTTTCGATTTTTTAAAACCCGGATTAGTCCCACTCACTCTTTTTCTTTTCGGCCTGTTTCTGATCTCTGGTTTAATTGGAATGAGTGTCTGTATCTTGGTCCTCATTTTTGGATATAAGGCTGAAGTAGCGGCGTGGTCGATCACCAGCCTCATGGCCTTAGTCTGTGGTATTTACTACCCCATTTCGATTCTTCCGTCTCCGTTTCATGAAATGGCGAAAGGCATTCCTCTCACTTATTTTTTAGAGTATTTCAGATCCTTCTACGGGTTTGAGGGTGGAAAAAATTTATTAGGTTGGGGATTTGGTCAGATCGTAGTTTATCTCGTGATCGAAGCAATGCTCTTTAAGATTGTTCTTCGGCGTGCAAGAAAAACAGGTGTGCTCATTAAGCTTTCAGAGTGACCTCTTCTTCCTCCAGGGTCAGCGATTGGCCGCAGTGATGGCAAATGAGAGCACTTGAAGGAACTGTTTTTCCGCAAGCATCGCATGGTCTGGTCAACCTCTTGGGGAGGAGATGGGCAAGCCGGTAAGGGGAGATCTTTTGCGCCTTCTTGACAAGGGCAAGGGTCAGGGAAAATCCGAAGACCCAAATTAAAAAACCTAAGAGGAGAAGACCGCCGGAGGAAGTGGCTGCGCCCAAGACGAGAAATGAATTATAGAACCAGTGAAGGGGGACCGCAAAAATAAAACCAACGAAGATCCAATTCTTTTTCCCTTCAATCTTTGCCTTTCCCATGTAAAATCCAAGAATGGCTGAAAAAGAAATATGGGCCAAATAAGAGAGAATGGCTCTCGGAAATCCAATCGTATATCCAAACCCCAACATATATCCGACATTCTCAGTGGCTGCAAAGCCCAATGCTGCGGAGACCATATAGACCATCCCATCCATGACTTCGTTAAATTGTTTCGAACGATAGACCGTCAGGCGTACGGCAAGGTATTTGAAAAATTCCTCTACCATTCCCACCCATAAAAAGGAGAAGAAAAGGTTTTGCCAATTCATCGCCGCCGCTTGATCACGGAGGTGAAGCAAACTTTCTAAAAGAACAGAGGGAAGGGTTGCCAGCGTACCGGCAACAAACGCCAGGAAGATGAGACGCTCTGGCTCCCTTTCAAATTTATCTTTTTTACGAAACCATCTGAGCCAGAGGAGGGCGACGATAAGAGAGAAGACCACGGCAAAAATCACAGGGCCTCCCACATTTTTTTGATCTTCTCCTTGCTGATCCTGAGGTAGTCCCTGTCTTTGGAAAAGATTTCGAG
>JACAEV010000058.1 GCA_013388645.1 Syntrophaceae bacterium
ATTTTGAATAAGTCGGCCACAATTCCATAAGTCGCCGCACTGAAGATCGGAGCTTTGGGGTCTTTATTAATAGCAATCACGGTGCCCGCACCTTTCATCCCTGCAATATGCTGGAAAGCGCCACTAATCCCAATAGCGATATAGACCTTCGGTTTAACGGTCTTACCCGATGTCCCCACCTGTCGATCTTTAGGTAACCACTTCTTATCGACAACAGGCCTGGAGCAGGCAAGGGTTGCTCCTATGGCATCGGCAAATTCTTTGACCATCGGAATATTTTCGGCTTCTTTAATTCCTCTTCCGATTGAAACCAAGATATCTGCCTGCGTGATATCTACTTCTCCGACAACCGCTTCCACATACTGAAGAAAGCGTTTTGCCAACCCCTCGTCGGTTAAGGGCGAAGGAAGTTTCACCAATTCACCCGAAAGGGCCTCTTTCTCTATGACAGGAAAGGCTCCCGAACGAACGGTGACCATGTACGGCGCTTTTTTCAAAAAGGAGACTGCCGCATTCACTTTTCCCCCATAGAGCTGGCGAGTCAATGAAAAGGTTTCCCCGACTGCCTCCATCCCAATACAATCCGTAGCCAAAGGCATTTTCAAATGAGCTGCCAGGCCAGGGGCGAAGTCCATGCCCATGGCGGTATGACCGATCAGAGTGAGTAAAGGCTTTCTTTCTGTGATCAACTGGGTCAACACTTTTTCATATGTCTCAGAGTTGTAATACTCGAGTCGATCGTCCTCTATCAAAAAGACTCGGTGAACTTTCGGTTTGAGGGCCTCGGCGATTTGGTTTACTCCTTTTCCCAATAGGGCAACCCCGACCTCTGCACCCATGACTTCCGCCAATTGCCTACCTTTGGAAAGCATCTCCCATGTCACATCCCTCAATTCTCCACGTCGGTGTTCTGCCAAGACAATGATTTCTTTCATTAGGCGAGCCCTCCTTTATCTTTCAGAATATCGAATACTTTTGATGCGATCTCTTCAGGTTTTCCCTCTAACATCTCCGCTCCTTCACCCGCAGGAGGGAGAAAGATCTTCTCCAATTGAATATCCGAACCGGAAAGACCCACCTCCTCCACCTTCAGATTGAGACTCGAGGCGCCAAAGGTCTTAATCTCTTTTTTAGCCACCTTTCGGATTCCCATGATGGAGACGTATCGGGGTTCATTGATTCCCGTTTGGATGGTGAGTAAGGCAGGAAGGTCTATTTCAAATACTTCCTCTAATCCACCTTCCAACTCCCGGTGAACCTTCACCTTCTTGTCTTGGACTTCGAGACGGTTGACTAAAGCGGCATGAGGAATTCCAAGCATTTCCGCCATGACCATTCCCACTTGGCCATATCCATCGTCTTCGGCTTGAGTTCCTGTAAGGATGAGGTCATAAGGAATTTTTCGAATCGCCTCTGCCAAAATCTTCGCCGTAACAAAACCGTCTGATCCCTCGAAAGCAGGATCGGTTAATCGGATGGCCTCATCTGCGCCCATTGCAAGACATTTCCTCAGAGATTCATTGGAGTCTTCTCCTCCAAGAGAGAGCACCGTGACAGTTCCTCCCAATTTTTCCTTGAGCAGAATAGCCTCTTCTATGGCATAGCTATCCCACTCGTTGAGATCGAAGGCAAGGCCGCTTTTATCGATATCTTTTCCCGATTTGCCAATGGAGACATCTGCATCAGCCGTTTCCGGGACCCTTTTGATACAGACAATAATGTTCATTCGAATTCCTCCTTTTCTGCCTAACATCAGGCAGGTTTTAATTTTTCAACTTTTATTGAAGTGATCCCTCTTTCCTCAACGAGAGGGCAAGGATAGGAGGCGGTCATGACCCCCGGCACAACCCTGGAAGAATATTTCACTTTCATCTGGAGATAATTGCCGTCAGGGGTGGATACTTTTACCACCTCTCCATCTTCGATCTTGAGCTGATGTCCATCTTCTGAATTTATTTCTAAGAAGGGTTTTTCTGAGACTCTTCTTACGGCGTCACTTTTCGAGCTGAGAAGACCGGATTGAAAAAGGGAAGGTCTTTGGATCAGACAAAAAGAGTCAGGGTGAGGCTGAGAAGTTTTAATTTCCAAAGGATTCAATCTCGCTCTTCCCGCGGGGAAACCATTTTCATAAAGGTGTCTATTCCCCTTTGGCCATTGCTCCCCATCTTGAATCCCTTGGTAATTCGGATGAACGCGACCGATCTCTTCCAAAATGGCTTCAGGATTTTCTGCCTGGACAGGAAATTCAAGAAAACGAAGCAAAGAAAGAAAGATGTCAAAATCCGACTTGGATTGGTGAAGAGGAGAGCGGAGGGGATTTAATTTCTGAACTCTTCGTTCCAGGTTGGTAAAGGTTCCTTCCTTTTCCACAAAAGAACATGCTGGGAGGACGACCTGTGCAATTTCTGCAGCCTCCGTCATGAAGAGGTCTTGGACGACGATGAAAGGAATCTTTTCTAAAGCCTGCTTTCCAAGGGTAGAATCAGAGAGAAGGGGATTTTCTCCAATGAGATAGAGCGCCCTTAAATTTCCCTCGAGGCCCTTTTGGATGATCTCTTTCTTTCCATCCCCACCTCCATTGGAAGAGAGCCCTAAGTCCAAGGCTCCCTGGGCATTGCATTTCTCTAAGAGGATGAGGATACCAGAGGATTCTTTTCCAATATGTCCTGTGATCAGAGCAAGGTTGGACGAGGCAATCGCCACCTCTTCCTGGTTAAGATGCGACCAAACTCCAGATTCAATCAAGATCATCGCTTTTTCGGCTTGTGCAAAGAGTCTGGCTGCTTTTTCAGTTTTGATCCTCATTTCTTCTGTCATGCCAGAGGCTTCTGGTTTAAATGCGGAAAGTTTCTGCCTAAATTCTGTGATTCCCTCCGTCCTTTCTTCAATGAAGTTTTTGTTCTCGAGACCCTCCTTGAATATGGCCTGGATCATGGTATAAAGGATGGGAAGTTCCATCCCCGGACGCTCAAGAAGGGTGATGGGAGAAGGAAGGAGGGGAGAAATATGGGTGGTTTGGGTAAGGCCGATATCATAACTCCCCAACACAATGAGTTGAGCCCGGTTTCGCCGAATAGCCAGATGGATTTCATTCTTGATGATCGGGTGCGTTTGAGCTGGATCCCCACCGATGACCAAAAGGCAATCTGCCTGTCGGATCTCTTGGATTGAATTTGTGGAAGCCGCCATTCCCAAAGTTTTTGCTAACCCTTCTGTTAGTCCACGGATAGATCTCTCCCCGCTCAGAGCGATCCTGTCTGTTCCAATCGTATTCCGAAATAATTTTCCGACCAGATAGTATTCCTCGTTGGTTAATCGATTGGAGACAATACCAGCGATGGCATTCGGGCCGTCTTGTTCTTTAATCGATTCAAATTTCTGAGCTACAAATCGGAGGGCTTCTTCCCAAGATACCTCCTTAAAAACCCCATTGACTCTTAGGAGGGGTGCCTTCAATCTTTCTGGGTGGTCAATGAAATCCCATCCGAAACGACCTTTGACACATAGGTTTCCATCGCTTGGCCCCTTTTCAGGATTGGAGAAGACTCGCTTGATCTCTCCCTCTTTGGAACCGATGGTGAGGGAGCATCCACAGGCACAATAGGGACAGGGCGTGGTCGTTTCCTTTAATTCCCAGGCTTTGATCCTGTAGTCGAAACAATCGCTGGTGATAGCGCCCACTGGACAGGTGTCCAGGCATTGACCACAAAATTCACATCGAAGGGGGCGATGAAAATCCGTGTCAATGACCGTTTTGATTCCTCGATTTGAAAAAGAGAGCTCGCCCACTCCCTGGACTTCATCGCAGATTCGAACACAACGACCGCAGAGGATACATTTATTTGGATCCCGTTGGAGAAGAGGGGATCGCTCATCCGGAGGGGAAGCCATTCGTTCCCATGGATAGAGCGTCTCTTCTACTCCGTATTCGTAGACCAACTTTTGCAATTCGCATTCGCCTTCTTTTTCGCATCTCGGGCAGATCATCGGATGGTTGAGTAAGATAAATTGAAGTTGGAGCCTTCTCGAATCAATAATTTCTGGAGAGCGGGTGAGAATTTCCATTCCCTCTTTCGCAGGTGTAAAACAGGACGGGATGAGTTCTGATTTTCCCTTCTGCTGGACCATGCAGAGGCGGCACGCACCAAACGGAATGAGCCTTCGGTCATCGCAGAGGGTAGGAATTCGAATGCCAGCCGATCGGGCAGCCTCGAGAAGGGTCGTTCCTTTTTCGACCTCAATGTCAATTCCATCAATCGTCAGCTTGATTGTCTGAATACTCATAATACCCTTGGAATAATGGAATGGTGGAATAGTGGAATATTGGGTGTTATTGAATTATTGTATTGAGCCATTATTCCATTCTTCCCATATTCCATTCTTCTATGATTATTCGATTGCTTTAAACTTGCACGCCTGAATACAGGACCGGCAACGAATGCACTTTTCCAGATTAATGACGGCCGGTGTTTTTTTCTCCCAGGTGATGGCATCCATTGGGCATTCCTTTTTACAGAGTCCGCACATTTTGCACTTTTCAGGGTCCACCCGGAACTGGATCAGGTTGGTACAGACCAAAGCAGGGCAGCGCTTGTCCTGAATGTGAGCTTCATATTCATTTCGGAAATAACGAATGGTGGAAAGAACAGGGTTAGGAGCAGTTTTCCCCAGTCCACAGTGAGAGGTATCTTTGATATGCTGACCCAGTCGTTCCAGTCTTTCGATATCCTCCATCTCCCCTTGGCCCATGACGATTCGATTCAAGATGTTGAGCATGACCTTCATCCCAACCCGGCAGGGAACGCATTTACCACAGGATTCATCCACCGAAAAGTCTGTAAAGAAGCGTGCGGTATCCACCATACAAGTGAAGTCGTTCATCACCACCAGACCACCCGACCCCATCATGGCTCCTGCTTCGTCGAGAGAATCGAAGTCGACCTCAATATTTAAAAGGGAGGCGGGGAGACAGGCTCCAGAAGGTCCCCCGATCTGGACCGCCTTGAATTCTCTCTTATCAGGGATACCTCCGCCGATGTCGTAGACAATCGTTTGCAGAGTCGTTCCCATCGGGACTTCGATGAGACCCACATTGTTGACTGTGCCTGTGAGGGCAAAGACCTTCGTCCCTTTCGACCCTTTTGTTCCAAGAGAGGCAAACCATTCTCCGCCCTTTAAGAGGATGAGAGGGACATTAGCAAATGTTTCAACATTATTAAGGACAGTCGGTTGTCCCCATAATCCCGCTTCAGTAGAACGCGGGGGTTTGATCCTGGGCATGCCTCGTTTTCCTTCGAGGGAATACATCAGAGCGGTTGATTCACCGCAGACAAAGGCCCCGGCACCCGGATAGATGCTGATATCGAAGTCAAAACCCGACCCGAGAATATCTTTCCCTAACAGTCCATAGTTTCTCGCCTGCTCGATAGCAATGTTCAGTCGATGAATGGCCAAAGGATATTCTGCCCTCACATAGATATGGCCTTGGTGGGCATCCAGGGCGTACCCGCAAATCGTCATCCCTTCCAAAACGGAATGAGGATCTGCTTCCAGGACCGAACGATCCATAAACGCACCTGGATCTCCTTCATCTCCATTACAGATCACATATTTCGGAAACGAATCATACCGACGTCCCTCTTCCCATTTTAATCCGGTAGGGAATCCAGCTCCCCCACGACCTCGAAGTCCCGAAATCTTTACTTCCTGAATCACCTCTTCCGGAGTCATCGAAAAAAGGACCTTCGAAAGTGCAGCATATCCATCCTTGGCAATATATTCATCGATATTTTCGGCATCGATGAGGCCTCGATTTCTGAGAGCCCTCAGCACCTGATGCTGGAAGAATGGAATATCCTTCAGAAGAGGAACCTTCTCTTTGATCATCGGCCCAGAATATAAAAACTTCTCTACTGGACGCCCCTTCAGAAAGTGCTCCTCAACCAGGAAAGGGATATCTTCAGGGGTCAGTTTTTTATAGAAGATGCCTTCGGGGTAGACCACCATAATCGGCCCTTCCGCACAAAAGCCATTACATCCTGTGATGACCACCTTTACCTCATCCGAGAGGCCCCGATCTTTTAATTCGGACTCAAGGCGATTCTTCACATTCAAGGAGCCACAAGAAACACACCCTGTTCCTGCGCATACCATGAGATGAGTACGATAGGTTTTCATTCTCTTTCAGTCACCTGATCCTTCATGATGAAGTGTCACCCGTGGACCATAGAAAAAACCCGGGTGCCTGGGTTAAGGTTACGGCACCGAAGCCCGTTTCGTTATTCGGTAACGGTTAGGTG
>JACAEV010000223.1 GCA_013388645.1 Syntrophaceae bacterium
CTAAAATCTCTCCGCTCTCTACCCTCTATGGATAACTCAAAGGATCACGAAATCGAGGTGTGCACTTTTAAAATGAAAATCTAAAAAAACGGTGCACTTTTAATTTGCAAATGACATCTCATAAAAAAGACTTGACATTTAAAAAAGATTTTTTAATAATCTATCCATTGTAAGTTGTAAGGAGTGTAGTTGTTTGGATCATCAAAAAAGCCACAGAAGTTTTTCATAATACTTTTGTGGCTTTTTTAGTTAGGACCAAAGGCTATTACAACTTACGTGAATTCAGATAGGAGAGGAGGTGAGTTGTAGTGGCCAAAGGTCGTGTCAAATGGTTTAACGAGAAGAAGGGTTATGGATTCATTTCCAGAGATGATGGAAGTGACGTCTTCGTTCACTTCTCAGCCATTAAAAAGGATGGATTCAAAACTCTTTATGAAGGGGACGAAGTAGAGTTCGAAATCTCAGAAGGTCCGAAGGGGCCACAGGCGACGAACGTTAGCGTTCTATCCTAAGAGGAAACTTGGTAAACGACAAAAAAGAGACCCCAGAAAAAACTGGGGTCTCTTTTTTTCACAAGGAAAGGTTCATCTATGGGAGAAATTAAATCCACCTTAGAATTGGCAATGGAGAGAACGAAAAAGGTTAAAATTTCCGAGACGGAAAAAGAGGAGATTAAACAAAAGGAAATTTTACAGAGGGTGACCAGCCTTTTTCACCGCTATCGGGAAGGGTATCTCTCCTTAAATGAAATTCTGAAAGAGATTGAGAAAATGGAACAAAAGGCAGCGACCATGGTTAAAGAACTCCTTCTCTCGCAGTGGATTGATGCCCTCTCTCTGGAGGATGATGCTGAAAGAATTCTTAAAGGGATTGAATCTCTGAAGGGGCAAAATATCGATGAAGTAAAAAAAACATTCAATGATCTTCTTTCCCAATATCAAGGTGAAAAGGAAAAGGTCAAAGAAGAGGTGAGGCTTCGAATCACAGATGTATTAAGGAATGACGGCATCTATGGAAGCGCAGTGGAGCCCAAGATTGAAGGGAATGAAATTTGGAAAAAAGAAAATGAGACATTGGATCAATCTTATAGATTAAAATTGGAAGAAATCAAAGAGCAGTTGAGGGGGTTATAAATAGGCGTAAAAATTTTGGCGGATATATTCGAAATTATGAAGCACCTTCTCCCTTCCCATTACCAACTCTCCATGGCCTGGAAGTAAAAGCTCCGTATCCAAATGGGACATCCTTTCAATGCTTTCCTTAATGAATTTGGAATTCCCTTCCAGAAAGTCCGTCCTTCCAATCCCCCCATAAAAAACGAGATCGCCTGTGAAAAGTACTTTTCTTTCCGGCCAATGGATCGTAATGGAACCTGGGGAATGACCCGGGGTTTCGTAGACATGAAAAATATCTTTACTCAGATGGAGTTCTCCCTCCTTCAGGTAGAAGTCAATTCTGAATTCAGGCAAGGGCTGTCTCATCATCTCAAAGAGGAGTTTCCCGCTTTCCAGAAGGTAGCGTTCCTCCTCTTGATTCATCGCGATCTTAACCGGTTTATTCATAAAGGCATCAAGGCCTTCAAAATGATCTGGATGAGAATGGGTGAGGATGACGAGGTTGATTTCATCCGGAGCAATCCCATCTTCCTCCATTTGTTGAAAGAGATGGGGGACATGACGGGAATGACCCGGATCGATAAGGGTGGTCAACTCACCACGGATTAAATAAGTATTGCAATTGTTCTCGTATGGATTCTGCCACAGGTAAGCAAAGAGGTTTTTTGCGAGCTCCATATCTCTCCGTTACTATAGCAAGGTCAATTTTACCCTTAGAAACATTGGAACAGTATTGATTTGTTATATAAAAAACCTGTCAAGAAAAAAACTGCTTCCTTCAATCTTTCTTTTGAATCATCCGGAAAGTCTCTTGGTAGATCCGTTCCCGAGGTCCTATAGCAATCAGCTCAATCCTTTCGGGTTCTTTTATCCTGTAGATGATTCTAAAAGAACTGACTCGATAACTTCTCAATCCCGATAGCTCCTCTATGAGTGTTTTACCCGAATAGGGTTCAGATAAAATAATTTTTAAAGAGGCCTTAACCTTCTTCTTCAGAGAAGGGTGCATCGTTCTGATCAGTTCTTGAAGCTCCTTTGGCACAACCAGTTGATACATGCGGCACCCTCATCCCGTTATTGGAACAACTCCTCAAGGGTATAGAGGTTTACTTTCTTCATTTTTAAAGCCCTCAGACCCTTCTTTATTTCCTTCATCAAAGCCGCATCCGATCGAACAGCGATCGTTTCCTTCAGGCTCTCGAATTCTTCCGGACTGATCAAAACAGCGGCTGGACGACCGTTTTTAGTAATTAGAATCTCTTCATCGGTCGCGTTGATTGTATCGATCAAACCGCTCAGTTTCATCTTTGCCTCTGAGACAGATAGGGCTTTCATTATTTTGACCTCCATTTAGGTTAACCAAAATTTAGACTATTCTAACAAACGCCCCTGAGGATGTCAAAGGGTTGGGTGCCTTTTCATGTATCGATCTCCTTCCAGATGAACCTTTCCTAACCTTTTCAGACGTTCTAAATGTTTTTTCATTAACCCCCGCTCGCCAAGTTCGAAAAAGGCTTTCGGTTCACGTGGACGGCCATAGATGATCCACGCTTTCACGATCTCTTCCATTGTCCTGGGCTCATTCAATAATTCGAACAATAAGTAATTTTCTCCAATACTCGCGGTAACCATGATCATCGATTCCATAACAATCAAGAAACATTTCTAAACCGGAAAGTGCCGAGTAGTCTTTCTCTGAGATACACAATGGCAGGTCATCGAATAGGTCAAGGTGCATCAAGTGATCTTCGTGCCAATGGCTGAGTCAGA
>JACAEV010000220.1 GCA_013388645.1 Syntrophaceae bacterium
AACCACGTTTTTCCATCGGGGATATCCTCCAGATCATAACCGAATAATTCTTTAAACTTGGGGTTGATGTATTCGAACACCCCATCTTGATTAATCATCACCATTCCAAAAGGAGCGTTTTCAGATAAAGTTTGGAATCTTCGTTTTTCTGAACGCAATGCCTCCTCTGATTGTTTGCGCTCGGTGACATCGGTATCGGTTCCTCGATATCCGAGGAGGATCCCATGAGGATCTAAGACCGGTGCTCCGCTTGTTTCTAAGAAAACGATGTTCCCGCTCTTAGTTACGTTTGGATTCAGAAAATTTTTGAAGGGTTCTTTCCTGGCAAAAACTTCAAAGGCGGCTTTCTTTAGTTCCTCCCTTACATCTGGAGGGAAAAGATCGTAAAAATGCTTTTTCTCAACAATTTCCTCAATCTTATAACCAAGTATTTTTCCCACGGCAGGGCTTGAATAAGTATATAGACCATTCGGATTGACTTCCCAGATCCATTCCCCCGTAGTTTCAGCGACTTGTTTAAAACGCTCCACGCTCTCTCGCAGGGCTTCTTCCATCTGTTTTTGCTCAGTAATATCCTCCATAAAACCATCGATTCGGACGATCTCTCCTTTCTCATTCATGGCTGGAGTTGCCTTATCTCTAATCCACTTAGTCATGTTGTCTCGGGTGATTAAACGATATTCAACATCGAGGGGTTTTCTCTCTTTACGATGTTTTTGAACTTCCCTCCATACCTTTTCTTGATCCTCGGGGTGGATGACCTTCATCCAGAGTTCAGGATTCTCGATAAATTGATGACTCGGGTACCCCGTAAGCTCCTCCATTCTCCCGGAGATAAACAGGTTGGTGGAGTGTTCGTCTGGCAATGCCGAGTAGACGGCGACCGGGATGTTTTCACTCACAAGCCTATAGTTCTCTTCACTTCTTCTAAGTGCTTCTTCTGCCTGCTTATATTCTGTTTTATCTTGGACGATGCCACGAAACCCTGTAGGTTGCCCCAATGCATTCTTTATCAAAGAAACAGAGGCTTCAATAAATCGTTTCATTCCATCTTTTCGTATGATCTCCCAACCAAATCCTTTGGAGGGGACTCCTGTTCTGTAAACTCGATTGAATGTCTGATACAGTTTTTCGGCATTCTCTTGATCCATGTATTCACGGTAATTCTTGCCGATTAATTCTTCTTTAGGGTATCCGAGAAGTTGACTCACTGAATCGTTAAAGAAGGTTAGATTCCCCGCAAGATCCACTTCATAATAACCCTCTGCAATGTTTTCAAGAATGGTTCGATATTTTTCTTCACTCTGTCGTACCATCTCATCTGCATGTTTGTGCTCGGTGGCGTCGTGCATCAGAGCTAAGACATGAATGATTCCGTCGCCTGTTTGGAGAACCGAGGTGGAGATGGAGAGCACGCGCTCTTCTCCATCGGCGCGAGTAATTTTCCAATCTTCATCCAGGAGGTCATCGCCTCTCCGCATCCGGTTCATCCGCTCAATCGCCTGATTTTGGATTTCTGGATCAGGGTACATGGTTTGATACCAACCCAAACGGTTGATTTCATCCATGGTATATCCTGTAATTTGAGTCATCCTATTATTCCAAACCGTAAAGGTGACGTAAGGAAACTCTGCGATCTCGTGACATACACAGAGGCCCTCCGTTGCATGTTCAATGATCGTGTTCCGGAATGAACTCTCCTGCTTTAGCGCATCTTCTGCCTGTTTGCGTTCGGTGATATCCCTGACCCAGACTTGGATCCCAGGTTGTGAATGAATCAAAATTTTTCGGGCGTTAATTTCTCCGTAAAACGAAGAACCATTTTTACGTTGTAATTTAACTTCGTATTGTGAGAGAACCTTTTCTCCCCGCATTCTTGCTTGTGCCCGTTCCCGGGTTAATTTCTGATAGTCGGGATGGTAGACCAGCCAGTGGTCTAATCCCTCCAATTCCCCCGGATCGTAACCAAGCATCTCGTAAAGACGTCGATTAGCAAAGATAATCTTTTGACCTTCTTGGATAAAAATCCCATCAAAACTTCCTTCTACCAATGTTCGGTATCGTTCCTCACTTTGACGTAACGCCTCTTCACCATATCGATCGGTCTGCCTTGGAGGCAGGGATTTGAGATGAGTAGAATTTTTACTCCTCCGAGTTCCTTTCCGGTTTGATAGATGGTCATTCATCTTCTTTCTCTTTAAATGTTGGATAACCATATCTCGTTTCCTTTTGTTGTTAGAGAATGACTCTGTTTGTTATTGCAATTTATTTATTCAAGATATAGAGATTCCTAAAGATACACAAAAAAGCAACATTTATTCCAAGACGCACCAAATTATCATATTAAGTCTAATTTCATTCCTAACCCTCTATTTTTAAAAGAGTTTTAAGAATTGATGAAATTGATGGATTAAATTGGGTAGGTTATGTTTGGAGAATAATCGAAGTCAATTTATGAAAAAGTGACTCAAAAAATGACAATTTTGAACAAGGTTGGTATTGAGTAAACCCATTGATCCCTGCCATTAAGGAAAAGGCTTTTCATTAATTTTTAAAAGGTAGACCCGCTTTCTTCAAGCATCAATTTCAAACCATAAAGGAGCTGTGCTTTTGTAAAGGGCTTGGTCATATAATAATTAGCACCCAAATCATATCCTTTGAACATGTCCGAATCTTCATTTTTAGCTGTAAGAACAATGACTGGAATGTCTTTTGTTTCTGGATTCAATTTCACCTCTTTGATGACCTCCCATCCATTCTTCTTTGGCATCATGATATCGCAGATGAGAAGGTCAAAATGGTCCCCTCCTAATTTTTTAATCGCTTGCTCCCCGTCATTAGCTTCCTCAACCTCGTAACCCAATTTCGCCAGATGGATTCTCAAAAACTTTCGAATGACCTCTTCATCATCCACGATCAATATCTTTCTGCTCATGCTTCAACCCTCCTTATAGGAAATTTAATTGTAAAGGTTGTCCCCACCTGCTCCTTGCTTTCCACCTCTATCGTTCCATCATGCTTCGTGACGATGCGGTAAACAATATTTAGGCCGAGGCCGGTTCCTTCACCTGGGTTCTTGGTGGTAAAGAAAGGGTCAAAAATTTTATTGAGATATTTTGGGGGGATACCTGAACCATTGTCCCTCACCACCACCTCCACCGAATTTTTTAATGAACGAGTCGAAAGAATTAATTTCCCACCTTTTCCGTCCATCGCCTGAAATGCGTTGGTAATGAGGTTGGTGAAGACCTGTTGAATCTCACCTGTATTCGCTTGTATCTTCTCAACGGGCTGCAAATTTTTAATGACCTCCACCGACGTTGATTTAATTGCTAAGAGGACCATCTTCAAAGACTCTTCAAGCACTTCGTTGAGATCCACCAGCCTGAGTTCCCCCTTTTTGGCCGCTCGAGAGTAGGACTTAAGTCCTTTTACAATTTCCTCGATCCTTTGTGCACAATGCATAATATCATTCAAATACTTTTTATAATTGGAATGATCTTCTTCCTCCAAGGCAATCTCCGCCATTCCAATAATTCCGCTCAAAGGATTATTGATCTCATGGGCGATGCCAGAAGCTAATATGCCAATCCCAGCCAACTTTTCGGATTGGATGAGTTGTTCCTGGAGTCGCTGTTCTTCTGTAACGTCTTTGACATACTCAATCACCGAAACGAGTTTTTCTTTTTCATCGAGGATGGGATAAGAGAAAATCCGTAGGGTGATATTGTCCTCCAAGAGCTTGATGACAGAGGAAGCGGGCTGTTTGGTCTCTATCGTCATCGACACTGGACATTTTTCGCAGGGAAGAGACCTTTGATAATAGGCCTCGTAACATTTCTGTCCAATCAATTCTTCGAATGAGGTCTTATAATTTTCAACAACCGCTCTATTCACCCGGAGAATTTGGTAATTAGGGGCTTGTATTGAAAGCTGATCTCGAATGCCATCAAAGATGGCCTCAAGATTCCTCTTGCTTTCCCTGATCTTCTTCTCAAGTTTTCTTTGTTTGGTTAGATCCCGAATCATCACTTGGTAAAAGGATTCGTCCCCTAAATCGATTCTCTTAATGGACAAATCTACTTCCATCAAGGTCCCATCCTTCTTTTTTAAGGATAAGTCATCGGCTCTCGCTTCCCCTTTCTCAGTCACTTCCTGAAGACAATCTTTTGCCTTTGCCATTTCATCAGGCGCAAAAAGCGTTAGGAACTCATTTCGAAGTAATTCTTCTTTTGTATATCCTGAGGCCCTCTCTACTTCTCTATTCACATCGACGATCTGTCCCTGAGAATTTCTTAGGATGATGATCCCTTCATTGGCATTCTCAAAGAGGCCACGATATTTGTCCTCAGAGATGGTGAGTTCTTTGCGTTTTTCCCTCGTCAAGGTTTGAACAATATAGCCATAGAATGCCGTCATGATGAATATAAAAGGGATCCGAAGAATATAACTGCTGCTATTTTCCGAAGTTAAAAGTCCCCATGAATAGAGGAGCACTCCATAGAGAAACGCGGTGATTCCACCAATGGCCATTAATAATTTAAAATTGCGACTGACCGAGGCAAAGATGATGATTAAGAAAAAAACGATATAAAAATCCGTCGCCATTTTTTCTGAAAGGTACATTCCAAAAGAAACGATCCCCGTTTCCGTAAGCACTAAGGGATAGAAAAACTTTAGATTCGAAAACCATGATCTTGGAAAAAAGGTGAGAATAATATTTGATAATATATACCCCCCAATAAGGAGGTGACCGAGTTGTGGGTCGGTCACTTTACCCCTACCCAATAAGATAAGGTAAGAGGTTACAATGATGGCAGTCCATCGAAGGGTTAAAATGATTCTTTTTTTCTCTTTGCCATCTATATTAAATTCCATTTGAGCCCGAGTAATAAATTCCATTGATTTTATTTAAATTGATAAAGAGCAAAATTCATACCAGTTTTGAGTCATTAAAAATAGGATCATATATATGGAATATCTATCGACTTTTAAAAATTTACGTTTCTCTTCATTTTTCTCCATTTTAATGCATTGACATGTTTTTTCCACTTTTTGACAATTTGTCTGAATTGTTGAGAATAATGAAATTTTCTATATCTTGTGGTGGTTCAAGGGGTAAAATAATTTAATGTGTGTAGAGTGGATGATCGGTGACAGAAAAATGAGAAATGATCCAAAATTCTTTCTTTATGTCTATAATTGTGGTAAATTGATAAATAAGAAAGGACGATGAGATGAAAAATAAATTATTATTTAGCGTTTTTATAATGATTTCATTCTTTCTTTTAGAACAAAAGGGGGTTTTCCCCCAACCTAAAAGTGAAGGTCCTCCGGAGATAAAATTAGGTGAGATCAATTTCCGGATGAGGGGGGTGGGATCTGCTCCTACCCAGGCAAGAATGCTTGAGATTCAAATTGAGGTGCTCAATCGTAGCCCGAAATGGACCGCTCCGGCTCACTCGATAAGAGTGTTAGTCACCCCAAAAGAAATCCGATTCCCTGAAGAGGCTTCTCAAACCCAATGGCCACTGAACCCTGAGGAGGTATCGTTAAATCTCCCTCTTCCCCCCGCTTCTGGCCGCACCTTGTTGATTGGTCTTGCGCTCCCTGAGAAAAAACCCGAATCGATCACTTTTGAAATCCAGATCAATCCTCCGGATGGAGAAAAAAAGGCTACAAAGTGGGAGTGGAGTGGAAATTAAATCATGGCAATTACTTCGATCTCTATCTCCGCATCTTTGGGAAGTCTTGATACTTCAACCGTTGATCTCGCAGGTGGGGAAGATGGAAAATAAGTTGCATAGACCTCATTCACTTGATTGAAATTTCCAATGTCTTTCAAAAAAAGGAGCACCTTAACCACATTCCCCATCCTTAATCCTTGAGACTCCAATATCCCTTTTATGTTTTCTAAAACCTGCTGGGTCTGTCTTCGGATATCCCCTTTCACGAATTCCCCTGTTTTGGGATCGAGAGGGATCTGGCCAGAGAGAAACATAAAATTTCCTGCTTGAATGGCTTGGGAATATGGACCAATCGCCTTGGGTGCCTTATCAGTTTGAATCACTCTATTCCCCATTTCGATAACCTCCTCCAAAAACTATCTTCTTGTCTTTCACTCCTTAAATAATTTGAAGATTTCGGTGGCCTCTCCCAAAACGAAGTCCGCGCCTGCCTTCTCAAACTCCTCTTTCTTTGTCCTCCCGGTCAAGACACCGATCGTCTTCATCCCTGCCCCCTTCCCTGCCTGAACATCAATGATATGGTCTCCAACCATCGCGGACTCCTTACCTGAAATTTTCAATAACTCCATCACATAGGTCAAATGATCTGGATGGGGCTTGACCCTCTTTACTGAATTCCTCGAGACGAAAACATCACAAAAATCATTAATGTTCGGAAAGACTTTTCGAACCGCATCCTCGCAGTTCCGTGTAATGATTCCGATTTTAATTCCATTATCTTTTAATTTTTTTAAGATTGCCTCTGTCCCTGGAATCAACCTCCCCGTCTCCGCCGCTTTCATTTCTATGTCGTGAAGAATATCATGTGCCTTTTGATAAAAATCCTCCGCCTCAGAGGGATTCTCCTTCCATAATATTTGATCGACCTCATCAATGATTTCAAGCAAATACTTCTCCTGAATTAATTTCTCTTGAACATCGTAATGCCTCATCAAATCGAAAATCCTCTCCCTCATCAAAGAAAAATCGATATTGAGCACAGCGAGGGTGCCGTCGAAATCGAAGATCACCGCTCGAATCCCTCGAAGTGATATTTGCTTACCAATCACATTCATACTATTTATTGAGTTTTGTCATTTGGAACATGGGAATACTGGAATGTTGGCTTCTTATAAATATCTTTCAATCCACTATTCCACTATTCCGTATTCCATCATTCCAATTTTGATGAACTCGTAAAAAGTCCGGTTTAGCCCATTATTGTCATTCCCGTGAAAACGGGAATCCAGTGAATTCAAATACTTCTGGACTCCTGCTTTCGCAGGAGTGACGGATGGGGGACTTTTTACGAGACCCTCAATTTTGACTTGATTAAATCCAGGTCTGAGATTCCCAGACAGTATAAGACTCCTTTCATATGGTCTTTTGTCAGGGCGCCGTCCGCCACGTTCCTTAAGATTTCCTTAGCATTGAAGGCAATTCCCAACCCTGCATTGGCCACCATGATTCGATCGTTTGACCCATCTCCAACCGCCACCACTTCATCCCTCGTAATCCCTTCCCCATGGCAGATCTCATCTAAAAGTTCCGCTTTTCTTTTGGCATCAATGATTCTCCCCTTGAGCCTTCCGGTGAGCCTCTCCCTTTCGATTTCTAACTCATTTCCAAAGGCATAATCAAAACCCAATCTCTTCTTCAAAATATCAGTAAAGAAGCGGAACCCACCACTGATGAGAGCCACCTTAAAACCCATTTCCTTCAGGGCTGCAATCAATTCTTCGCTCCCTTTGGTCAACTTGACCGTTTTGGCGATGGATTCCAAGCTTTTAATCTTCAGTCCCTTGAGCAGGGAAACCCTCGCTCGAAGAGATTCTGAAAAATCGATCTCCCCTCGCATCCCCCTCTCCGTGACGCTTGCCACCTTCTTACCCACTCCAGCCAGTTTTGCCATTCGGTCAATAATCTCCCCATCCACAATGGTCGAGTCCATATCAAAGACAATGACTTTCTTTCGTTTCTTATAAACATGTTCAGGCTGAGCAATGACATCCATCTCGATCTTCTTAGCGAGGAGAGCAAGATCCTGACGCAACAGAGGGAAATTTGCCTCTCGAAGATCAATCCACATTTCCATCGCAAAAAATTCACCCCTGGCGATCATCTTAATCCGTTCGATATTGCAATGATGTTTGGCCAGACGTTTAGAGAAGGCGGCCACCACGCCAGCCCGATCGGCCCCCAAAATTGTAAGGACATAAGGCTTTTTCATCTCGGCCAATCTCAACCCCCTGAATTCATGAAGAGGGGTCATGGTGATACTCATCCCACGTCTTTTTGCCAACTGGTTAAGACTCGTCCGCAGTTGGTTCGGTTGAAATTGGGGTCGGAGTGGCTGGATGAGAAGCACCATGGTGAATTGAGAGTGAATGACCGATTGCTCAATATCAACGATATTCAACCCTTGTCGAAAGAGTAATTGAGTCACCTCTGAAACAATACCGACCTGATCTTCTCCGATGACCGAGATGACAAAAAAATTCTTTTTTCCCAAAAAAGATTGATTTCCCATGCACATCCACCCCATCTGATTTAAGAGGGTAAGACATAAATACCCTACAAAAAACACCTCTGTCAATGACGAACATCACACACATCAACCTCCCTACCCCCAGTTTTTAAGTCAAAAAGGAGTTGGAATATCGGGGTCACATCTTCAGATGTCATTAATTTCTTGACAATAGACTCCATTTATATAGAATAACAGCATGGCTCGACCTCTCCGAATGGATTATCCTGATACCTTTTACCACGTGCTATCCAGGGGAAACGAGAAACGAAACATTTTTTATGACGGAAAGGATTACCTTCGATTTCTTGAAATCTTGGGTAAGATGGTAGAACGATTCAACTTAGAGATTCATGCCTATGTCTTGATGAAAAACCACTACCACCTTTTGATTCGGACCAGGGAAGCTAATCTATCCCGAGCGATCCAGTGGTTGGGCGTAAGCTATTCGGTTTGGTTTAACCGTCGGCATGAGAGAAGCGGCCATTTGTTCCAGGGACGATTCAAGAGCTTTCTAATCGAAAATGAACGTTACTTTACAGCCATGTGTTTTTACATCCATGGGAATCCCCTTCGAGCAGGTTTCACAAAAAACTTATGGGATTATCCTTGGAGCAGTTATCGGACTTACATAGACAGAAAGTATGAGACATCCTGGTTAAAAACGGAGTTGGTCCTGGGAATGTATGGGGGAAACCGGAAAGAGTTCTTTAAAGCCCAGGAGATGTTTCTTAAGGGAGATAACAATATTTTCGAAGAGCTTTGGCATGGCTTATATCTTGGGAGCGAGAAGTTTGGGGAAGAGTGTATTGAGAGGGCAAGGAGAGAAGAACATCGAGAAAAACCGCAAGGAAGATCCTTATTAAGAGGAAGAGATCTTCGGACGTTGGCCTTAGAGATTCTCGGGAAGTTGGATGAGAAAGACCCTCAATCAGCGTTGAAGGTTCATAAATATCGCTATACGAATCGGGATGTGGCGATATATATTTTATATCAGTTGGGAGTTTACCGAAATGAGGAGATTGGGGAGGTGTTTGGAATTGGGTATACAGCAGTAACAGGAGCGGTGAAGCGGGCAATGGCCTATTTAAATAAAAATTTGGGATTAGAAAAAATGGCTGCAAAAATAATTAATGACATATGAAGATGTGACCCTGGAGGAAAAGGGATGTGGTTAAAAGAAAAGATTAGGGTGGCTGCGGGAGATGGGGTGGCGGATGTTTTAATTAAAAATGGTAGGGTGGTGGATGTTTTCTCGGGACAGATTGAGAAAAAGGATGTTGCCATCTTTGGAGGTACGATCATTGGTTTTGGAGGCTATCGAGCGAGAGAGATCATTGACGTAAAAGGCGATTTCCTCTGTCCAGGTTTTATTGATGGGCATGTCCACATTGAATCGAGCATGGTCACCATTCCAGAGTTTGCACAGACGGTTCTTCCTCATGGAACCACTACGGTAGTCATCGACCCCCATGAAATTGCCAATATCTTGGGGGCCAAAGGAATTCAATTCATGGCGGAATCAGCAAGAGGCGTTCCTTTTAATGTTTTCGTCATGCTCCCTTCCTGTGTCCCTGCCACGCATATGGAAACGGCTGGAGCAACTCTGAAGGCAAATGATTTAAAGCCCTTCTTCAGAGAGCCCTGGGCCATTGGTTTGGCAGAGATGATGAACTTTCCGGGTGTCATCTCCGGAAATTTAGAAGTCCTTAAGAAAATTAAGATGGCAAAGGGGAAGAGAATGGATGGCCACGCCCCCATGCTTTCTGGAAAGGGACTTTATGCTTACCTCACTGCAGGAATTCGATCAGACCATGAATGCACCACTCTCAAAGAGGCCAAAGAGAAATTAAAAAATGGGATGTGGATTATGATCAGAGAGGGAACCACTGCAAAAAACCTCAGGGACCTCATTCCCCTTGTCAATCTTAAAAATTCAAGGCGATTTTTCTTCGTTACCGATGATCGTCATCCCAAAGAACTCCTCGAAAAAGGCCATATCAATTCCATGGTCAAGGATGCAATCCGGTGGGGATTAGACCCCATCTTGGCGATTCAAATGGCCACTCTCAACACCGCAGAATATTTTAGACTCGATGATTTCGGCGCCATTGCCCCAGGTTATCGAGCGGACATGGTCAGTTTCGATCATCTGGGCCGATTTCGAATAAAGAAAGTTTTTAAAGACGGGATGCTGGTTGCAGAAGATGGAAAGATGCTTCCCTCTTTGATCACAAAAACTAAGATCCCTCGAATAAAGGAAACCATCCGAATTAAGTCTTTCAAAAAAGAAGCTTTTCTTCTACGAAGTGACATCCCTTTTGCGAAAGTGATCCAACTCATCCCAGGTCAGATCATTACCCAAAAAAGTGTGAAAAAAATCGTCTTAAAAGACGGGGTAGCCTATCCCAATATCGAAGAGGATATTCTTAAGATCGTAGTGATAGAAAGGCATCAAGCTACAGGAAACATTGGAATGGGTTTCGTCCAGGGATTTGGATTAAAGAAAGGAGCGATTGGATCCTCTGTGGCTCACGATTCGCACAACCTCGTGATGGTGGGAACTAACGACCCGGATATTTTGAAAGCCGCAATGACGATTAAAGAGATGAAAGGTGGATTGGTTGTCGTTTCAGAAGAAAAGATTTTGGCATCCCTTGCCCTGCCAATCGCAGGTCTAATGTCAGAAGCTCCAATTTCAAAGGTCAACTGTCAGTTAAAAACACTCCACCATGCCGCCAAAAATCTTGGATGCAAAATACCAGACCCCTTTATGACTCTTTCCTTTCTATCTCTACCAGTGATCCCCGAACTAAAAATTACTGACAAAGGTCTGGTGGATGTCCATCAGTTTAAGTTTGTACCTTTGTTTGGAGAAGACTAATCTCAGAAAGCAGTAAGCACTAAGCAGAATGCAGTGTAACTGCCGACTGCGTTCTCCCCGCTGCCTACTGTGAAAAGGAGTTGACTATGGATTGGGATCAGCTTTTGATTGAAGCCGCTCGTCATCTTCAAGAATATCTCCGAATCAATACGGTGAACCCACCAGGAAATGAAGTTGAGGGGGCGAAGTTTTTTAAAAAAATATTTGATTCGGAATCCATTCCGAGCCAGCTTTTTGAGCCCTCTCCAGGACGAGGAAGCCTTCTTGCCACCTTAAAAGGAAATGGTAAAAAGAAGCCGATCCTCTTGCTCAATCATATGGATGTGGTTCCTGTTGAAAAAGAGCACTGGACAGTCGACCCCTTTGAAGGAATCATTCAGGATGGATATCTCTATGGCCGTGGAGCGCTTGATGATAAATCCATGGGAATCATCGAGATGATGGCCTTATTAATCCTGAAAAGGGGCAGGATTCCATTGGAAAGAGATATCTTTTTTTTGGCAACGGCTGACGAGGAAACTGGCGGTGGATGGGGAGTACAATGGGCGATGGAAAATATTTCCTCTTTAGGGGAATCAGAATATGCCCTCAATGAAGGAGGATATATCATTCTCAATGAGGCAGGATCTGCAGATCGATATGAAATCTCACCCGGTCAGAAGGTTGTCTTCCAGCTCCAATTAAAAGCCAAAGGAACCTCAGGCCATGCTTCCATGCCCAATCCCGACAATCCGAATGTGAAACTCATCCATGCTCTCGAAGCAGTGACAAAATGGGAAACTCCTTACAACGTCCTTCCTATGGTGAAAGAGTTCTTTCAGAAGATGGCTCCCAAACAGCCCCCTGAGGAGAGAAAATATTTTGAAGACATTGAAAAGGGTCTTGGCGACCCCTCTTTCTCAAAGCGATTTACATCTAACCTAATTTATAATGCAATGGTCCGGGATACCATCTCCCTTACCATCCTTCAGGGGGGAAGTAAGATCAATGTCATCCCTTCAGAATCAAATGCAGCGCTCGACTGTCGCCTCATCCCGGGTTCGTCCAAAGAGAATTTTTTAAAGGAGATTAAGAAAAGATTGGGAGACGAAATTGAAGTGGAAGGGAAAATGGAGGGGAAATCTGTTCAACCCTCTTCCTTAAACACAGAATTTTTTGAGGCGATCCAGAAATTCGCTTCCAAAAATGACCCGGATTGTCCGGTTGCCCCTCTTCTTCTCCCAGGAGCAACGGACAGTCGCTTCTTAAGGGAAAGAGGGATCACGACCTATGACTTCTGTCCGTTTCGCTTATCAGAAAAAGAAGTCATGAGGGTCCATGGCCATGATGAACGAATCTCGTTAGAAAATTTGAGATTTGGGATGAAGATGTTAGTAGAGATAATCAAGAAAGTCGCTACCTAATAATAACGCCCCACGGGCGAAACCCGTAGTCTTCTGCGTGGGCGGATAAATACAACCTTTTTATTTCCGGGAAAAGCTGTTGAAAATTGGGACTGGAGCATTCTGTTTAGAGTCAACGGTTTAGTTAAAAGGACTACTTTCGGAACAGTGTAAACAATAGAGTCAGGATAATGCTGATGAGGATGGAAGTAGCGATGGGAAAGTAAAAGGTAAATTTCTCTCTCTTGATTAGGATATCCCCTGGAAGTCTTCCCACCCATGGTATTTTTTCTCCAACCAATAGAAGAAGACCGATGAGGATGACAAAGACACCCATCAAGATCAGGAGTTTTCCAAGAGAACCAAAAGTTGACATTTAAACTCCCTGGTAAAAGTCCAAATATCAAAGGTCAAAGGTTAAGGCAACTTCTAAAAATGTCATTCCTGCGGAAGCAGGAATCCATAAGCTTTTGAAATTACTGGACTCCCGCTGGAGTTTACCCCGTACCTGATACGGGGCGGGAGTGACGAATTAG
>JACAEV010000237.1 GCA_013388645.1 Syntrophaceae bacterium
GAATTACCCCTCTTTGGCAAAGGGGTAAGGGGAGATTTTCAGAACGATATGTCTTTTCAATTATGGACTCCTTAGTAAATAAAACCGTTCTTACGTATTTCTTAAAAACATATAGGGTTGAATAACTTTTTCCATTTGGAGGTGCTGAGATAATGGAAACAGATTTTGAAAAGGAGATCGAAAATATCACACATCAGATTATCGAAAAATATAAACCGGAAAAAATTAATTTATTCGGCAGCGCTGCTCGGGGGGGCCGAGATTTGAACAGCGATTCCGACTTCCTGATTATCAAAAAAAAAGGAAACGCCTCTCTATGAAGTAGACCTTTTGATCTATCGACCTGAAAAGTTCGAAAAGAGACTTATGATGGGAGATCCTTTTCTGAAATCAATCTTAAAAGAAGGAAAAGTTCTGTATTTATTAACCTTCTATTTTTTTGTTGAAAGTTGCGGTCTGACCCTTATCGATTACTGCTTACTGATCACCGATTACTGGTTTTTTTTCATTCTTCCTTCATTCCACTACTCCATTATTCCAGCCTTCCACTTTTCCTAACTTCCTTATGCCAATAACGTAATTCCGTTGCCTGCCCCCGATTCCCAGGCCACTAACAGGGTTTACTTTTTCAAAAGATTTGTTATAATTTATTCCAATAAAACTAAACGGGATCCTTCCGATAATCACGTTGACAGAAGGTTTTAAGAATTGGTGCGGTTCCCGACTCTATGGCTACATACAAAAAACTTCTTGAAAGACTTCTGAGTGGACGTTCAGATGCCAACATCCGGTTCGATGATCTAAGGAATTTGCTGGTTCTGCTCGGTTTCGAGGAAAGAAGCCGGGGAAGTCATCATATCTTCGTCAAATCAGGAATTGAAGATATGATTAATCTCCAGAAAGAAGGACATATGGCGAAACCCTATCAGGTTCGGCAGGTTCGAGCTGTTATCACCCAATATGGTCTGGAACAAGGAGGGAATAATTAATGTACAAATACGAAATCATTATCTATTGGAGCAACGAGGACCAGGCATTTATAGCGGAGGTTCCGGAACTTCCCGGATGCATGGCTCATGGACATACCCCCGGCGAGGCTCTCGCGAACTGTCAGGAAGCAATCAATCTATGGCTGGATACGGCAAGAGAGTTTGGGCGCGAAATCCCGAAACCAAAAGGTAAGCGGCTTATGTATGCTTAAAAGACGGCCTGGTAGAATTCTAAATTAGCGAAGAAGATAAAAATCAAAATTTAGAACACAACATTTAGAACTTAAATTTCGACACCCAACACCCTATACCCCCCACTCTTCACCCTATGTCTTGAAGAATCCGTAACCCGCAACTTGTAACTTCTCTTATTTCCATCATTCCTATCTCTTCTTTCTTCTGCCACGAACCTCAGCCCTTTAATCATTTGCCTTTTTCCTCAGTCCCTATCCCTCAGTCCCTATCCCTCAGTCCTTTCTCCTTGTTACTTGATGCTTTACTGCTTACTGATCACCGATTACTGGTTTTTTTCATTCTTCCTTCATTCCACTACTCCATTAATCCAATATTCCATCATCTCGGTTTTCCGTTATTCATCTTTTTTAACTCGCAACTTGTAACCCGCAACTCGTAACAATGTTTTCCAATATTCCAAATTGTTATCCTTGTTCCTTTTCCCAATACTATCTTGCCGCTGCCTGACTCAAGGATCATGCTGAAAAAACCAAAGTCAAATATAAAGATTTGGCCCTATAGCTTCTCCGCACATGTCAAGGGCTGAGCCCGAAGCAGTACTTTTTAAGAGAGACGCGAGGCCATCTTGTAAGAGGTAATACATAAGGTTACAAGTGGCTCATTCGATAAGTCATGAGTAGTCATGGTGTTTGGTTCTGCCCAACCGCTATTCTTGTTTTAGGTGGATAAATAGCATCACCACCCCCAATTTGCGCTATTGGGTTTCGGGCTACTCTGCCTTGCAGCAGTTTTGCGCTTGCCTCCCTGTCTCTCCCATATCACTCATCTTTAAAGCTAACGCAATTGGCATGGTTGGCCTGATGAATCTTTATCACAAGATTCCGCAATTTCTTCAGTCTGTTCTGGAACTCCTCATAACTTTGCTTGAACCCATGCCTCGGTTCGTGAACAATATCTCGTTCTTCCTTGTGGATGATGCGGGTGTAGGCCGCATCCAAGACCCGTTGAGAGATCGCCTCCAAATCGGATGTCAAGTTTTTCCGGAGCTCCAGGGCCTCCGCGATCGGAATCGTTTCCCCCTCATACTCAATCTTGCTTTCGAAATTCGCCAATTGGATTAACTGATTCAGTTTGACCCGTTTCGTTTGGATGTTTTTAAGATTCTCTTCCGTCTTGCTTAAATCGAGATCCGCGCTTGGTTCTCTCTTCTCTTCGTCGCTCCGGCGGAAAAAACGGTCCTGTTTGCCTTGCTCACCTCCAAGCAACTGCTCCAGGAGCTTGATGCGCTGGTCATATTCCTTACGCAACTCAATGGCTTCAAACAAATACAGATTCCCTTTCTCGTCAGGCATCGTGAGTCACCCCTTTCCCGGATGATGATCTATTTCTGTCATGGTTGAATCTACCATCAACTTTTGATTTTTGTTAGGCAAACCCCAATCATCATTTTTATTTCTCCTTCAGTTCTTTTCTAAACAATTCTAATCGAGGTAATTCTTCCTTGTCCCTTTGGCGTCCAGCCGCTCTTTTACTCTCTATAATGTCGTCAATGGAAGCACAGAAATATATCTCATCAATTAACTCGCTTCGCTTCCTGGCATCCTCAAAGGATTTGATCCCATCAGGAGCAAACACAATATCTATTGGGATAGGACCTCCTCTTATCTGGATGAAATCTTTTCCAACAAGGATTGCCTCCTCCAACTCTTCATTTAGATCGAATCCTAATTCTTTCAATGCCGCTACAAGCCTTTCACAGTTTAACTTCTCTTTAGAAGGGAAAATATCCATATCTTGAGTTGTTCCGGGATAACCATAGAGAATGGCACCAAATTTTCCGATGAATAGATATTCGATGTTGTTTTTCTTAAAAATCTCCGCTAATCTTCTGGCTTTATCAATCATCTACTTGTAATATCCTAAATAACGGGGAACTTCATTTTCCAGCCAGTTACGATAATCTTGCATTCTCTCGAATATCCTATACGGTTTGTCATTGATGACTGGAATATGAAATGGCACAAAACCTAAGTTTATTCTGTCTTCCACGGTCCGAGACATCCCATCTAAAAAATCCAGCCTGAAGTTTTTTTCTTCATTAGCTTTTCCTATTCTATACATAAGTTTCTGCATCATGTCTCACCTAAATTTTATCCCTTTGATTAGAATTACCCTCTATGGACCTTATTGTATCATCAAAAATGCTAATTCATTCTAATAAACAGTATTTAGTATTTCAATAAATAACGTAACCAGCACTCCATTATTCCCTCTTTTTCCTAAGTCCTCAGTCCTTATTATATCTCCCGTGAATCGCGAGGCGCAACTCTCAAGGGGTTAACCTTTAATTTAACGATATGCCTGCCCTCCGCAAGGCTTCCGGAGGCGGGCGCTATACTCTCTGCTTTTTGCGATAATTTGAACATGTAACCCCCAACTCGTAACGGGTTTTTTAGTTAGCTAGGTTCAACCCCACTCAGACCACTCAGAATTCGGAGAAGGGGGATTAGGGGAGAGGAAAAGTTGACTCAAAAATTGAGTTAGCGATGACGGGAATCGGGAGATTTTTATAAATTTTGAATTACGTCCCCCCATTTTCATCCCCAGATTGGTAGACCCCCCGGAATGGTTTCTTTGACTTCTCCGACCGATTTGATATAATAATTTACAGAACACTCATCCTTGGCCTAAGCTGGGATAGGAAGCATCTAAGTGACAACCCGTGAAAGGAGGTAACTCATGGCCACAAAGAAATCAACTCTTCGTTTTGAGGATTATATTAAAGGAATCGAACGCTTAAGGCCCGACGAGCAATTGAACCTAATTCAAATCATATCTGCAAGATTAAAAACAAATCTCAGACGGGGAAAAGTAAAACATAGCCTAATGGAGCTCGAAGGATTAGGGGCGCCTATATGGAAAGGTATCGATGCTCAACAATATGTTAATAAGGAGAGAAAATCTTGGGATTAGTAGATGAAGTAAGAGGACAAAGGATTTGCATTAACACTGCTCCCATTATTTATTTTATTGAACATCATGTAACATATCGAAATATATACGTCCTGTATTTTTGGAAATTGATTCCAGGAATATCAAAGCTATAACCTCAACCATTACACTACTGGAAGTGCTGGTTCATCCTTTAAGAACTGGAGATGAAACTCTTGCCAAGAAATACCGAGACATTCTTTTATCTTCCGAAGGGTTAACCACTTTTGAGATATCCCATGAAGTATCCGAGGTGGCATCGAAGGTCAGAGCAAAATATTCTATCAGAACCCCTGATGCTATACAGATTGCCGTAGGGATTCTCTATGGGGCAACCCCCTTTCTCACCAATGATCCAAATTTAAAGAAGGTGTCTGACATTAAAGTATTAGTCCTCGATGACTATTGAACCAAATAAAGAAATCTCTCGGATCCACCAAAACCGAACGAATTATTGGACACCTTTTCCTAAATCGAAACTTTGCAAGCCTGACCTCCCAATCTCTGACCCCACAATATCAATCCTGGATTTCTTCCCCATGTTTTTAATATGCGTTCAGCCTGCCTATCCCCGCAGCATTCTTGACAATACATAGAATTACTTTTATAATAGCCATACAATTACCAAGAGAAAGGAAGTATCATGAAGACCACTTTGAACATACCTGAGGATCTTATCAAGAAGGCCATGTCATTAGCAAATCACAGGACGAAGACAGAAACAGTCGTCGTTGCCCTGCAGGAGTACGTTCGAAAAAAAAAGATAGAAAAAATCATAAAGTACCAAGGCAAATTGCAGTTTGAAGAAACATGGGAGAAAAGCCGCCATGCCAGATAGAATTCTTGTAGATACTTCCGCCTGGATCGAATTCTTTAGAAAGAAAGAGTCGTCGATTTCTTTTATGCTCAGGGAAGCCTTAAAGCTCAATCAGGTATGTTATGCGGGACCGATAGCCGTCGAACTCTTCCAAGGAGCCAAGACCAGTAAAGAGGTCAAGGTAATCGATCAGCTTCTTGAGAGCATTCACTATGTCGAAATCACTCGGTCACATTACCATCATGCAGGGGAGATTAGTCATAAAGCAGCACGAAGCGGAAAAAGGTTCAGCATTGTTGACTTGATCCTTGCTGTGGTAGCTCATGATGAACAGCTCAGACTGCTTTCTCTGGACATCCATTTCAAAGAAATTTCTCGGTTCTGCCCCTTATCACTTGGATATCCACTCTAAAATGATGAAGTTATTGACTCAACAAACCTCAGAAGGAAGCGTTTCCACCACCCCCTGCCATCCGTGCTACATGGCTCTGGCTTTTACCATGAC
>JACAEV010000182.1 GCA_013388645.1 Syntrophaceae bacterium
AAGGCAGGGTCAGAAATGGCTCAGCCTTTGCTCCAATACTCCCCCACCACCCCAAACATTCCTTCTTGTAGTCGAGATTTTTCAATTTCACCTAATGATGCTACCTTCCAAATGGAAATCAACAAGCCGAGTAGAGGATTCATGGTGCGCAGGTCGTTTCACACTTACCAAGGAGTCCATAATTGAAAATACATATCTTCTGAAAATCTCCCCTATCCCCTCTTTTCCAAAGAGGGGTATTGTTCCTCCCTTTACAAAAGGGAGGGGAGGAGGGATTTGGTCTTCAATGTCCATACAATTATGGACTGATTAGTAACAAGACTTATAAACTATTGTGAAATTGTTGAGCCGAAGAAAAAACTCAACATCATAAAAAACGATCCTGCGGACAACAAAGTGCTGGAGTGCGCCTTAGAAGGGAAAGCCCAATACATTGTTTCCGGAGACACCACCTCTTAAGGCTCAAGGATTTTATGGGAATCAGGATTGTGACTGCGGCTGAATTCTTAGAAATGGTTTAAATTTCTTGAACCCTATTAAGGTTATTTTGATCTTTTCCCCTCTGGAAACGCTATAGATTTCTGAAAAGATTAAGATTTGCCCCACCATACAACATAAATCAATAAAAAATTAATCGAATCTGGCTTGATAAAGAGGAAACAAATGTCACAATTTTACATGATTTTACAACTACTTACACATTTTACTCATTAGAAAAAAATTCTTGACATATAAGAAAAACATTTCCATAATGAAGTCCCTTTTGCACTTCTATTAAATAAAGGTTTTCAAGAAATGAGACTTTGGCATTATAGTTAAGGCTGTCCATAAATCCATCTAAAGGAGGAAAAGAAAAATGGAAAAGAGAATCTTATTGTCAGTGTTTGTCGCAGGGCTGTTGGTGTTGGGTATTACGGGGGGGGGAATAGCAGGAGTTGAACCTGCGCCGTGGGAACCAGAAATCAACAAGCTTCATTCCATTGAGTTAAACATTGCTGCCATCGAGAAACGTTTGGTTAAATTGGATGGGGATGAAACCTTACCACCGGGAACAGTAAACTATCTGAACGCCATGGAAAACAAGTTAGGTGTGCTTGACACACGGCTCGCAGACACTTTGTATTTACTGCCTCCTTACGATCAACTGGACACGGAGACGCGGGGTGAAGTATTCATATCCCTTGATGCGATAAGAACAGATGCTTCGGGCATGATAGATATATTTAGTAGCATTGCAAAGCGTATGGGCATTGAACCATCGCCATGGCGTGAAATTCTCAATTCCATTGTTGGGCGTATTAATGGATATATTAGACCAACCGATACTCTACCTAAATAGACATCTTCAGAAACCACGAACGATTTGAGGAGGGAAAGGCAGGGTCGTTTGGCTCTGCCTTTTTTATTGCAAGCTCTCTTCATGCTTGCTTTCTTTCCGTAATGGTTAAGTTAGGGATTCAGCTTACTTTGCGATAGGTAGGTGCACTTGTTAGGCAAGAGGTAATTTGGTGGAGTCTATTAGATTAAGTGTCGTTCAGGAAAAATTTCAATAATCCGCCTTCATCTATTTCCCTACCTGGGCAGGTGAATTTCGATCCCCCTGTCTTCATCCTGCTCGGGCAAACTCGATACATCTTCGCTACACTTCAGGTCATACGATGGATCTGACGATGTTGACGCCGCCTGGTCTGCTTGACCAAGCGATGGCCCATGCGCAAAACAATAGCTGGCATCCTTGGAAGCAAGACCGGGAGAAAGGAAAGTGCGTCATTCTGGAACCCTTTGTGCATGAGATGAAATAGTTGACCAGCGGTATGAAACTCCCGGAGAATCCGGCGGCGAAGATGCTTAAGCTCATGTTTAGAACAATGGCTGGAATAAATATTTCCATCGGGAGCGATATGGTAGTCCGGGTTACGGGCAACGAGTTCCTCTAAACCGGAATGGGGATTAAAGCGCAGCGTCGAAAGGCCGAGCGTATCAAGGCCCAGCTCACGCGCGAAGCTTGCGATATGAAGCATTTCTTCCATGCTCTCCCCGATATTCCCGAGGATGAAGTAACCATGGAGAAACATGCGGCTACGTCGGAGCACCTCAAAGTATTTCCGAATCTCCGCGGTGTCGAACCCTTTGCGCATGGCATGCAGGGTTTTATCCTGCGCTGACTCAATGCCCAGCAGGAGTATGGTGAATCCAGCCCGCTCCATCTTCCGTAAGATGTCGGGCCGTCGGGCGATTTCCAGTCGAGCGTTTATAATGTACTTTTTATGGATGTGGCGGGCCAGGATCAATTCGCAGATCTGTTCCACACGGTCCAAGTCGAAGGTGAACAGGTCGTCTGTGAAACCAACGATACCGGCCTCGGTCTGGGCGAGCTCCTCTACCACGGATTCAGGAGAGCGTGCCGACCACGGCCGCTTTTCACCCCAGGGATTGCGGCTGAAGGAACAGAAGGTGCAGTTAAACGGGCAACCGCGTGAGGCGGCCACCGTATCAATTGAAAGGCCTGTATTGATGCCGTCCAGGGTGATCTCATAGCCCTGCCGGCGCAAGCGCCGAATGGGGAAAAGGTCGTCCCGAACCGGACCTACTTTGCGGTTTGGGTTGTGGAAGATCTGTTCGTTGTTGCGGTAGCTGAGGCCGGCAATCTTTTCGAGAGGTATGCCTCGACAAATCTCTTCCGTGGCCTCCTCGCCATCCCCGCGAACGACGGCGGTCACGTTTGGGTAGGTGGTCAGC
This sequence comes from Syntrophaceae bacterium, assembly GCA_013388645.1. Classification (GTDB taxonomy): domain Bacteria; phylum Desulfobacterota; class BSN033; order BSN033; family UBA1163; genus UBA1163. Next base: position 2,740 of record JACAEV010000182.1, read on the forward strand.
CAGTAGTCGGGATTTTCCGTAGCGTACCGTCCACCCAACAGGGTAAAAATCCCGCGAGGCACAGAGAGGATCTCCTTGCGCAAGGACTCTCGATCTCGATCCCAGTTGATTGAGAAACAAACCATATTGGTTTCCGGACGCAAAAATTCCTTTGTGCTGCCGGCTTCCTTTCGAAGATCCACGAGGTCGAGCGCGCGAGCATGCGGATGGAGGACCGCTGCGATGAACTCGAGTCCCAGGGGAGGGCAGAAGCCTGAGTGGTTTAACTCACGACGATACGGGTATACGCACAGGACGTGATTGAACATACGAGGTGAACCAGAAATATTTTTAAAAATCTCCACTTTTCCTTATGATTTCTATTTGACTTCTTTGTTAAGCTTATTCCGGAGTGGGCTCGGGCAATTTTTCCAGTTTTACCTTTGAAATTCTTTGCCCGACCATTTCTACAATTTTTATCCGTTTCCCTTCGCTCTCCACTTGATCACCGGCCTGAGGAATCTTTTGTAAAACGGTCATCAAGTATCCGCCCAGGGTTTCATATTCTGGTGATTCTGGGAGTTGGATATGATGGTCTTCCTTTAAATCCCTAAGGCTGATCGATGCATCGATCAACATCTTTCCATCCGAGAGTTGAATCACTGGACTTTCCACATCATATTCATCTCTAATTTCTCCAACGATCTCTTCGATCAGATCCTCGAGCGTGACCAAACCTGAGATCCCGCCATATTCATCCACCACCAAAGCCATATGAATTCTCTTTCTCTGCATTTCCCTTAATAGGAGACTGATTTTCATCGTTTCAGGGATAAAATAGGGAGGTTTAATGATCTTACGGATATCGACCTGTCCTGTTTTGGCGAGAATGGTGAGGAAGTCTTTTGCATAAAGGATTCCCCTGATGTCATTGGGCTCTTTGGCGAACACAGGATAGCGAGAAAATTGTTCCTCCTCGATGAGCGCAAAAATCTCTTGGACTGATCGATCAATTTGAATCATCACCATCTGTGTATCCGGAACCATCACCTCTTTGACGGACATATCCGTGAACTCGAAAACGCTCTGGATGATTTTCTCTTCTGTTGGTTCGAATACACCATGCCTTCTTCCTTCTTTAATCAGCAACTTCACTTCTTCCTCTGTGACAAAGGCCCTTTCCGTGAAAGGTTTTTCGCCAAAAGGCCTAAGGACGATGGCAGTGCTGGAGGTAAGGATGTTGACAAAGAGGGAGGCGACCTTTGAAAAAGCCTCAATGGTTCTTGCTGTCCAGAGGCCTACTGTTTCGGGATGCATCAAAGCGATGGACTTTGGTACTAATTCCCCGAAGACGACGGCAAAATAGGTGATGATGATTACCACGATGGCGATGGAAATGGGTTCTGCAGCGAGAGAAATGGCATTGATGGGGACCGCCTGAAGGGCAGGTTTGATCACCTTAATGGCCGCTGCGCCACCTACCGCAGAAGCGAGGACACCGACAGTGGTCACCCCAATCTGGATGGTGGCTAAGAATCGATCTGGTTCTTCTTTCAGTTTGAGAAAAATTTTTGCACTTCTCTTTCCGCTTTCGGCGAGTTGTTTGATATGACTTTTTCTGGCGGTGACCACTGCGATCTCTGTACCAGCTAAATAACCATTTAAAAGAATGAGAATAGCAATGAGGAATATCTCAAAAAGAAGCTCTTGCATGTTTGTCCTCCCATTCCTTTATTTATTCGTGAGTCGATGGAAGATGGAAAAGATAGGAATACACCGACTGCTTCTATGAATCTATGAACATGAAAAGATATTCTCAGAATTGGATCCGCTTCAATCTCTCAATGGCTTCCTTCAGTCTTATTTCACTGACCGTCAAGGCCATACGAATATAGCCCTCTCCTGCCTCTCCAAAGCCGTTTCCGGGCGTAGCGACAATCCCTGCCCTTTCGAGGAGAAGCGTGGCAAACTGAGAGGAGGTGAATCCCTTTGGAACTCCAATCCAGAGATAGAAGGTCGCCTTCGGACAATCAACTTCCAAACCAATTTCTTGAAGGCCTTTTACCATGACGTCTCTTCGTTTCTCATAGGTGATGATGATTTCTGGAAGGGGGGTATCGAGATGATTAAGGGCCTCTGTTCCAGCCTCTTGGATTGCTTGAAAAAGACCCGAATCAATATTGGTCTTCACCCTTCCTAAACCAGAGATGATTTCAGCATGACCCACTGCAAATCCGATTCTCCACCCAGTCATGTTAAAGGTTTTAGAGAGGCTGTGGAATTCAATCCCCAATTCTCTGGACCCTTCCACTTCTAAGAAACTCGCAGGCTGATATCCATCAAAAGCGATCTCTGAATAGGCCGCATCATGGCAAACGATAATTTGGTAATGTTGAGCAAAGGCCACAACCTCTTCAAAAAAAGATTTCTCAGCGATGGCTGAGGTTGGATTATTGGGGTAGTTGAGAAAAAGGAGTTTTGCCTTTCTTGCGATTGTCTCAGGAATTTCGGAAAGGTTCGGCAGGAATCCATTCTCTTTCCGAAGAGGTAAAAAATAAGGGGTCCCTCCAGCAAAAAGAGTTGAGACACGATAGACAGGATAACCAGGACTTGGGACCAATACAATATCTCCTGGGTTAACAAAAGCTAATGGAATGTGGGCAATTCCCTCTTTAGAACCGATCAGGGAAAGGACCTCTGTCACAGGATTGAGTTTGATGCCAAACCTTCTTTCGCACCATTGAGCCGCCGCTGTTCTGAATTCAATCATCCCTTCGTAGGAGGGGTACCGATGGTTTTTTGGATTTTCAGCCGCCTTTTTTAATCGGTCAATGATCGGTTTGGGGGTGGGAAGATCTGGGTCTCCAATTCCCAGGTCGATGAGATCTACCCCCTTACTCCTTATCTCCTCTTTCTTCTTGTCTATCTCCGCAAAAAGATAGGGTGGAATTTGCTCAATCCTTTCTGCCATTTCAATCCGCATTGGTACCATCCTCTTTTCCTTAAATTTCATACCATCTTAAGGAGTTTTGCCTTAAAATTCAAGAGAAAAGGTCCACCCAAGGCAATGTCTTGCTGAAATGTCGGTGAAATCCGTTAAATCTCTATCCCGAGCCGAGAAAACCATGGGTTCACCCCTTTGGTGAATTGGTCCTCTGGTTCGGGATGTTCGCCCTTTGTGGGCGTCTCTTAAAAACCAGGGGCTTTGCCCGTGGGGCTCCATGGGAGGTACGATATTTCGGAACCAAAAAGGTTTTTTTATATTGACATCCTGACCCCTTCCTATCATAATTATGGAGCTTTGAAACCATTTGATATGAAAAAGATAGAATACCTAAAATGGATGGTCTTGTTGCCTCTTGCCGTTTCTCTTTTTTGGGGTTGCGGCGGGAAAGGAAAGGCGGTCAAAACCATCGAGTTAGATCCAGAGACCCTTTATAAGCAAGGTTTAGCGCGATTTAATAAGAGGGATTATTCTGATGCTTTGAAGAAATTTGAAGAGCTAAAATCAGCTTTTCCAGATAGTCCCCCCTATACGGTTTTGGCAGAGCTGAAAGTCGCCGATTGTCATTTCTTTAAAAGGGAATATGTGGAAGCTATTGCAGCCTATGAAGAGTTTAAGAAAGTTCATCCTGGCCACGAAGAAATGCCTTACATCCAGTATCAAATTGGGATGTCGTATTATCATCAAATGCGTTCCCTCGATCGGGATCAAACCCCTACCCAAAAGGCCCTCTCCAGTTTTGAATATTTAATCGCCACTTATCCCCCAAGCCTCTTCACTGAAAAGGCAAAAGCGAAAATAGGAATCTGTAAAAAACAATTGACCGACCATGAGTTCTACATTGGAAACTTCTATTACAAACAAGGGAAATTTCAAGCCGCTGCTTCCCGATTTGAAGGATTGTTAGAAAAATTTCCCAACCATTCTGAGGAAGACAAGACACTTTATTTCTTAGGAAAAAGTTACCTTGAACTTGAACAATGGCTGAAGGCCGAGTTGGCCTTTTTAAAGATTGCTAACGAATATCCAAAAAGTTCTTACTATAAAGACGCCAAGGCGATTCTTGATAAAGGCATAACGGGAACAAAGGTCTCCATTCGTAAAGCCAAATCCAAGGAGGCAAAGGAAAAAAGCAGAATCGAAGCGGGAGAAACCGATAGAATGATCATGATCAAATACGAAGAAGAAGGGAAGCAACCCATCTCCCTCAAGGAGGAGAAAAAATTTGAATTAAGAAAGGGAGAAGAAAGGTTGGTTCCCCTTCCCATGGGGAC
>JACAEV010000196.1 GCA_013388645.1 Syntrophaceae bacterium
TGGCAGCTCTTTCCTCGAGGGCAAGGAGAGTGTTTTGTCAATTGGTGTTAGCTATTTCAGAGGAGGCACCAAATCTAACAAAATATCCTAAGTTGTTTTAGAACCAACGTCCCCTAAACTCGGTCTGAATCTACAAGATATAGTTATTCTGTGAATCGAATGATCCACCAATAAACAGCCATCCAATACCTACAACCCTAACTTTTCGATCCAAAGAAGTAGCACAATGATTCCCACGGCGACTGGTAGAATGATGATCCAGGGATTCACTTGGAACAACTGGGGAAGGGTAAGTTCTCCAAAATCTCCCTTCTTTAAAACGGATTTGTTTAACTTCGGATAGACGTGAGCAAAGAGTCCTGCGCCAATAATAATCCCAGTCATTCCTCCGAACAACCCGTCAAGAGAACCTTGGCCCACAGCACCGGCAATGGTCCCTGGGCAATAACCCAGGAGAGCGAATCCCACACCAAAAATCAATCCTCCGATCACGGAGGAACCAAAGGATCCCGGTTTTGGATGTAGTGTCGCCAGCCCAAAACTTCTGAGCAGGTGAACTCCGACCATGCCTGTGGCGACTGCGGAAAGCATCACTTTAACGACTGTAAAATTGGTGAGAAGCAATTGACCGATGATCACATCAAATCTTGTAACGCCCCCCTTTTGTAAGAGAAAACCAAATGGAATGCCCAAAAGGAGTCCAAGTATGAGTTGACTCTCTTTTTTCGCATGAAGGGTCTTCAACATTTCTTATCTCCACCATCCATAGATCAGCATGGCCGTGAGGATTCCACCGACGAAGAAACAAATGGCTGCCAGCCAACTGCTGACAGCAAGCTGAAGCGTTCCACTGATTCCATGCCCGCTCGTACACCCATTGGCCCATCGCGCACCAATTCCCATGATGATTCCGCCAATAAAAGCAAATATCCATCGGAAAAAGGCTGTCCCTCCAAAGACCTCACCCCATTTTTCGGGAACCCATTCAAAATGAAATTGGCCTGAAAGGATTGATGAGGTAATGGCTCCGATGATGATCCCCTGGACCAGCATCCAATCCCATTCAATAGTAGGGGGGAACTTTTTATAGTAGGGCTTCTCGGTCACCCTCGGACCCAAACATAAACCTTCCAGCATCCCGCTTGTTCTTGAATAAGCGGTCGAACAGGCGAGGGGTTTATCGGACAACAGAAAGGCGATGCAGTTCAAAACCCCGATTCCTATCCCCACCACATAAGGGGACCATTGTTTTAGACTTAACCATTCCATGACGACTCTCCATCGTTTGGAAAATAGAGAAGAATTATTTTACCCCATGCACTTCTTTTGCTGAGGGCAAATGGGGCGCCGTGCAGGTAGGACAGGTACCAATTAGTCCAGCAGCACTATAGGCTGTCATGCCACCCGCCACGTTTACCACATCATGGATTCCTTTCTGTTTCAGAACGCTGCTCGCCAAGCTGGAACGATGTCCTGAATTACAGATGATGTAGACAGGTTTATCCTTCGGAATTTCTCCATAGTGTTTCCTTGTATCAGGTGCTTGCATGTGCACTGCCCCATCCAAATGAAGGGTCTCAAATTCCAGCTTTCCTCGGACGTCAAGGACCCAAGGGGACGGTTTTTGTCTTAATAATTCATCCAATTCCCTTACCGAAATCTGTGGGACATGATCAATGGGCAATCCCGCTACACTCCATGCATGCATTCCTCCATCGAGCCATCCATTGATATGGTCAAAACCGACACGACGAAGCATGGTTACGGCTTCAAGGACCCGTGCTTCACTTTCCAAAATCAGAACGATTGGTTTTTCAGGGGGAAGCGTCCAACCAGAGAATGTCTGAAAGTTACCTGCCATATCGATATTCCAAGCCCCCGGGATGTGGGCTCCTCCAAAGGCGAGATAATCCCGACCATCAAGGAGGGTAACCCCCTTTCCGGCAAGCCGGCTGACTTCACCAGGGGAGAGAGGTTTTGGTTTTTGTAACTCGCTTACCTTTGTTGGACCCTTTCGGTTAATGTCTGAACATCGAGAAAAATGGTCTGGGGCTTCTGGCATACCACTCAGCAAAGAGGCTCGAAACGTATCTACCGTCTTATGCTGTAGTTCAACATTATAACGTTTTTCATAGCCAATGGTTGAGTATCTCATCGCCCCCATGGACCGACCGCAAAGAGACCCTGCGCCATGGGCCGGTAATACCAAAACATGGTCGGGGAGTGCTTTGATTTTTTCGAGACTTTCAAACAGTTTACCCGCCAGTTCAACTGCTTGGCCTGGAAAAAGATCCGGACGGCCCACATCGCCTACAAAAAGGGTATCTCCACAGAAAATAGCAGCGGGTTCCAACCCGCGGCTTCGATCGGTCACCACATAAGTGATATGTTCAGGTGTATGTCCGGGAGTTTCCATGATCTGAATTTTCATATCTTCGATCTGAAACTCATCTCCTTCTCTCACCGGTTTATGGGAAAAGGCACACTGCCCGGCAAGGGGAGCAACAATCTCTGCGCCTGTTCGGGCTGCCAGATCCATATGACCTGAAATGAAGTCGGCGTGGAGATGGGTTTCGAGTATATGGGTGATTCGCATTCCCATCGATTTGGCAACAGCAATGTATTCTTCGATATCCCGTTTCGGATCAATGACGGCGCATGTTCCTTTTCCTCCGAGAAGATAAGAGAGGTGTGCAAGACCTGGGACAAAAAAAGACTGGATAAACATAGACCAACCTCCTTTTTACCATGTGGATTTGGAATTACGGCGAACAATAATATTTTAACAAGGGGAATGCTTGAAAACAACTTTTTCCGTTGAAATTCAATTCCCATTCTTTTAAAAATATGGTATTAGATTTGGTGAGTCCAAGGATGAAGAATTATTTTGATGTTTACCGTCTAAAGACGCCTCTATCAAGGACACTTTTCGAAAAAGCCAAGAGGGTGATGCCTGGGGGAATCTCCCATAACATCCACTATTTCCCTCCTCACCCTTTCTTTGTCAAGAAAACAGAGGGTTCCAAAATCTGGGATGTGGATGGCAATGAATACATTGACCTCTGGATGGGAAACTATACCCATATTCTGGGTCATCGCCCACAGGTTATAGTGCAGGCCATTAGAAACCAATTAGAAGAGGGAATTCACTGGGGTTTGGTATTTGAAAAGCAAGTTGAATGGGCAGAGCTAATCCGAAAATTAGTTCCCAGTGCGGAAATGGTCCGATTCTGCTGCTCTGGGACAGAGGCAACGATGTATGCCGTCAGGCTTGCCCGTGCCTTCACGGGGAGAAAAACGATCTTGAAGGTTGCAGGAGGTTGGCATGGAGCCAACCCTGATCTCTCCTTAGCCATTAAGATGCCCTACGATAAAAAAGAGAGCCTCGGTTTGTTACCTGACCTACAGCAATACACAAAGACCATTCTTTTTAATGACATTTTAAAAACACTCGAGGTGATCCATCAAAACGGAAAAGACTTGGCTGGAATTATCCTTGAACCCATCGTTGGTGAAGGCGGTTTCAAACCCGCAACGAGTGATTATTTTCAGATGCTTCGCTCGGAGACCCGAAGACTGGGGGCCCTCCTGATTTTTGACGAGGTGATTTCATGCTTTCGCGTGGCCCTGGGAGGAGCCCAGGAGAGGTTTCATATCACTCCAGACTTAACGACATTGGGAAAGATTGTGGGGGGAGGATTACCCGTTGGGGTCTTGGTAGGAAAAAGGGAGATTCTGGAAAAAACTTCACCCGAGAAGGAGGTTAAAAAATGGGAGAGAGTATTGATCGGTGGAGGTACTTTTTCTGCCCATCCTTTGACCGTCGCTGCAGGATTGGCAATGCTTAGTTACCTGAAAGAGAATCATAGAAAAATCTATCCTCTGTTAGAATCCAGAGGAGAGAAAATTCGAAAAGGCATTCAAAAGGCATTTGATCAAGAGGGAATCGCCGCTGTCGTTACTGGTATTGGTTCGCTCTTTCAGACTCATTTTCCTTTTAAGAAAGGAAAAATTCTGAATTCACCTCACGCGATTAACAGGTTTACCGATATCGAAAAGAGGGAGATTGAGTTTCGGACAAGAATGTTGACGAGAGGCGTCCATATGATGCACGGGGGAGGGGGGCTGTCCATTGCCCATTCGGATGAGGATATCGAAAAGATCATTCAAGCCACTCGGGAAGTTGCAAAAGAGATGGAAAAAGATTAAATAATCAGTTTAGAGTTAAAAGTTATGAGTTAAGAATTTATAAAATTGAGCTTCGAGCTCAAAAAGAGGAGGTGTACGATGAGACGGTTGGTAGGGAAAACATTGGTATGGGGATTATTTTTTACAGTAGTGTTAGGAGGAATGGCAATGGCGCAAGATAAAACAAAAATTGGGGTCATTGTAGTGGATGTCCAAGGAGATTTCACAAAGCTCAAAAATGGTTCATTGGCCGTGGATGGAACGGATGAGGCTTATATCAAGGCTGTTGCAGACAGTACAAAGAGGTTGAAAGACGCAGGGTACCCCATCTATGCCACTCAGGATTGGCATCCCAAAGACCATGCCTCATTCTTTACCAATCACAAGGGGAAAAAGGCTTTCGATGTGATTAAACTTCATGGAAAAGATCAGGTCCTCTGGCCACCTCACTGCGTCCAAAAAACTCCAGGGGCAGAGATTTTAATAGATAACAAATTATTTACAGCCGTTGTGAAAAAGGGGATGGACCCCAAATATGACAGCTATTCTGGTTTCCAGGATGATGGCGGGAAAAAGACGGATATGGACAAACTTCTCAAGAAGGAAAAAGTCAATAAAGTAGTGGTGTATGGGATTGCCACGGATTATTGTGTCCGAGCGACGGCGATCGATGCCGCAGCAGCAGGTTATAAAGTCGTCATGATCAAAAATTTAAGCAGAGGAGTGGCTCCAGATACCTCACAAAAAGCGATCGACGAGATGAAGGCCAAAGGAATTATAATCCTCGACGATTTGGATTTAGAAAAGATCAAAGCCAACTAAATATTGACTTGATCATTTGTGAAAGATGATTCCAGGGGCTGCCAGCCTTTATGAAGTGTAAACCGACAGCCCCTTCATTTTTGACCCCTCGTCTTTCCCCTCCCACCTTCTCAGTAGTATCGCTTTTCCTCAATATGGTCCTCCGCGAGGTCAATCTCCCACTCGCGAAAGATCTTTGAGACAGCCTTTTCTCCACTCTCGATACAATTCGGAACCCCTACTCCTCGATAGCTGCCACCGGCGAGGGCGAGCCCGGGGATCTGGGCACAACGGTTTTCGATCAGTTCAACCCGTTCAAGGTGACCGAGCGTGTATTGTGGCATGCCGAGGTGCCATCTGAAAACTCGATAGAAAAGAGGTTTTGCAAACGGATTCAGACCCAAAATATCACGAAACTCGTCGAGGACGATTTGGACGAGCTCTTCGTCCGAGTGTTTCAAAATTTCCTGATTATGCGGGCCTCCGACAAAGCCACGTAAAAGTACCTTTTCTTTAGGTGCTCGCCCTGGCCACTTGGTGGAGGAGTATGTTGCTGCCATCAGTGCACGGTTTTCTACGAGGGGACATAAGACACCGAAGGCATTCAGATCGAATCCGACCTCGTTCTCATTGAATGCGATTGAAATCGTCGCCGAAGAAGAGGTCGGTATGGCAGCGAGTGCATCTGCAATTGCCCCATCAAGGGGACGAAGGAGCGGCTCTGCGGTCCAGGATTCAGTGGCCACGATGATTGCATCTCCATCCATTGAGGAGCCATCGGAGAGTAAGACATGCCACCCCCCTTTGGATATACGCTGAATGGAGGTGACAAAAACACCTGTTCGCATCCGTTCTCGGCCAGCCGCGTCAGCCATGCTGTCTGTAAGTTGCTGCATCCCGTTCACAAAGGAGGTAAAGAAGGTACGACGTTTTTCACCCGGCTTAATAGGATACTTACGCCGCATCTCCTCGACTTTGCGTCGAACCGCGATGAAGGCTTTCAACAATGATCCGTAATTTTGCTCCATCTCAAGGAGGCGTGGAAATGTTGCAGCCAGAGACATCTGGGCAGGATCGGAGGCATGAATCCCTCCGACAAGCGGTTCGGCGAGGCGATCGAGACATTCACGGCCCATCCGGCGGACCACGAAACTTTCGAGCGTTTCGTCATTGAATTCGCCAGGGGCTAACTTCTTTGGGGGGATGAGGAGATCCATGGCCATCCGGATCTTACCTCCCCATGAGAAAAGACCAGTTGTGGCAAAGGGGATCAACTTTGTGGGAGCAAACATCATCACGCCATCTGGCATCTCATGAAGTTTACCACGAGATAAGATCCAAGTTCGTTTCCGGGAGTCATCCGTCGGCAATTCATCATCGAAGATTCCTGTAAGCCTGGCAATTCGGTGACAGGCAGGTTTTTCCGTTAAGAAGCAATCTGGACCTCCGTCTACAATGAAATTGCCCATTTCGAATGGGTCCGGAACAATCTCTGTCTGGATCTTTCCACCGAGGCGATTGTCCTTTTCGAACAGAGTAAATTCAACTTCGTAGCCCTCGGATTTAGCTCGTCTAATTTTGTAGGCCGCGCCAAGCCCTGCAACGCCTCCCCCGATAATGATGATATGTTTCATTTTAATTTCCAAAAAATTAACAAAGGTTCAAAGATTCGAGGGGCCAAGGATTCAATGTTGAATCTTTAAGGCCTTCGATCAATCCCTTGAGCCCTTTGGCCCTCAGACCCTACAATCCTTTCACATGTTCTTCTATTATGCTTGCAAGTGCTTCGATAAATTTTTTAGAATCGTTTAAAGAAGGGGTGCGCTTTAACACCATCCCTAACGATTCAGCTTTTTTCCGATAAAGGATATCAATATCGTAAAGTACCTCGATGTGATCTGCAACGAACCCGATGGGGATGATCAGGATTTCTCTCACGTTTTGTTGTGAGAGTTCTATTAGGAGAGACTCGACATCCGGTTCTAACCACTCCTCCGCTCCCATTTCTCTACTCTGAAAGGCGATATGCCAAGGATGGGGGTCCATCTTTTCAACCACTGCCTTGACGCTTTCTTCCATGTCCTGAACATAAGATTCTTTCTCAATCAATGATTTTGGAAGACTATGAGCAGTGAAGATGAGATGAGCCCTCTTTCTTTCTTCTCTCGTGAATTGAAGCAAACCTTCCTCAATCTTCTCTTGAATCGCTTCGAGAAAGAGAGGACTAAGATGCCATCCCCCAACAAATGAGACTTCCATTTTCCTTTCCAATTTTTTTTGAGCGCGGAGGACTTCCTCAACATAAGCCCCTGTGCTTGCACGGGATTGAAAGGGTGTCATGGGAAGGGCTAAAACGGCCTTCACTCCATCCTGAAGAATTTTTCTTAAGGTATCTTCAATAAATGGATGGCTATAACGCATCCCCACATAGGCTTTGAAGCGATCGGCTTTTTTATTCAGACTTTTTTCCAAAGCCTTCGCTTGTTTAACTGTAATCTCTAACAGCGGTGAACACTCCCCGATTAGGCGATATCGGTCTTTAACTCTCTCCAATTGTTCTGGAGAGGGGTTTCGACCTCTAAAAAGCTTGGTCAGAAAAGGTTCTACCTCATCAAGAGATCTGGGTCCTCCAAAGGCTAAGAGTAGAAGAGCTTTCATCTATCGTTACCTTCACCTTCTCTCCGGTCTAACCTTTGAACTAAATTCATGGACCATATCGATCAACACAGCCACATGATCTACGGGAGTGTTTGGAAGGATTCCATGGCCGAGGTTAAAAATGTGACCCCGTCGCCCTCCAATTCTATGAAGAATTTCTTTGACTTCTTTTTTAATAAGATTCACCGGGCCCAATAGGACAACGGGATCGAGGTTTCCTTGAATGGCGACATCATACCCAAGCCGCGCCCAAGCTTCGCCGATATCCACGCGCCAATCCACGCCGATGACGTCCCCGCCAGCCTGTTTCATCAGCCCTAAGAGAGTCGAGGAAGAGGTTGCAAAATGAATCAAAGGGACCTTCTTACGAATCCCGTTGATCACTTTTTTGGAATAAGGTAATACAAACTCCTTATAATCCTGCGGGCTCAAGCAACCCACCCACGAGTCAAAGACCTGAACCGCCTGGACACCTGCTTTTATCTGGGCATTGAGATATCGAATTAATACTTCAGACATTTTCTCCATGAGTACATCCCATGTGGAACGATTCTGGTACATCATCCCTTTGGTGAGAATGTAGTTTTTTGAATGGCCTCCTTCAATGATGTAACTCGCAAGGGTGAAAGGAGCGCCACAAAATCCGATCAAGGGAATTTGGTTCTCTAATTCCGCTCTTACGATCTGAATCGATTTCATGAGGAAAGAAACGTCTTCCTCTGGCTCAATCATTCTTAATTTCTCCACCTCTTTTCTATCCCTCAGAGGGTGATGAAAGACAGGACCCTCGCCTTTCGCAAACTCGAACTTCACCCCCATAGGTCCCAGGGGAATCAGGATATCTGAAAAAATGATGGCTGCATCCAGCTTAAACCGATTAATGGGCTGAAGTGTAACCTCTGCTGCCAATTCAGGATTTTTACACATCTCCAGAAAAGAATATTTCTTACGGAGAGCCCGATACTCCCTTAAATAACGTCCTGCTTGACGCATCAACCAGATGGGGGTATAGTCGGTTGGCTGCCTTTGGCAGGCCTTCAAAAACGAATATTCTTCTTCAGCTTTTTTCATCTCGCCTTATCTTACCTTGATCCAAATGTCGAATTTCCGGTCAGAAGGTTTCAGGAGTAAGAAGTTAAACCACCTCTGATGTGTTCATCCCCCCTTTACGGAAGCCAGGATTTAGTTCTTCCAATCCCTAAGCAATTGGAGGAGCAACCTCACTCCAACACCTGTTCCTCCCCTTGGGATATAGGGTCTCTCTTTTTCAATCGATGCGGGGCCGGCGATATCGAGATGAACCCATGGAATTTTTTCTATAAATTTGCTCAAAAAGATGCCTCCTATAATAGCTCCTGCCGCCCGTGTCCCCACATTTTTGAAATCCGCCACATCGCTCTTTATATATTCAAAATATTCATCCCAGAGAGGCAATCTCCAGACCTTTTCCCCTGTCTTGAGAGAAGCCTCTTCGACTCGTTTCAAAAGTGTTTCATCGTTGCCGAAAAGTCCGACCGTATAATCTCCCAGGGCAACCACACACGCCCCCGTCAAAGTGGCCAGATCAATGATCGCTTTGGGATGATATTGTAAACTATACGTCAAAGCATCTGAGAGGATCAGTCTTCCTTCTGCATCGGTACTGATGACTTCCACTGTTTGACCAGAGAGGGTTTTCAAAATATCACCTGGCTTATAGGCCTTCCCGCTCGGGAGATTTTCTGTTGCGGGCATGATCCCTACCAGGTGAAGAGGAAGTTGAAGTTTGGAGGCAGCTTTCATCGTGGCTAAGACTGCTGCCGCACCCGACATATCATCTTTCATTCGATCCATATTTTCTGATGGTTTGATCGAGATTCCCCCGCTATCAAAAGTTATTCCCTTCCCCACTAATGCAATAGTGTCTAATCCTTTCCCTCGATTATATTCGAGGACGATAAACTTCCCAGGTTCTTGGCTTCCTTTGGCAACAGCCACAAAGGCCCCCATGCCCATAGCTTCTGCTTGTTCCACTTCCAGCACCTTGATTTCCATGGCTTGGTCGTTTGCCACCTGGCCTGCTTTTTCAGCTAAAACGGTCGGAGTCACCTGATTAGCAGGTCCATTGACCAAATCCCTTGCCAAGTAAACCGATTCTGAAATAATTTGGGCCACCTTAAGAGCATCGGCTATTCTCGGTACATCTTTGTCTTTGTCCACAAGGAGAACCAATTCTCTGATCTCCTTGATTTTGTCCCGATCGAGCGTCTTAAATTCATTAAACTGATAAATACCGAGGAGAAGCCCTGTTACAAAGGATTCAACCAATTCTGCCTCTGCGTGACCGACGACCTTCTCGATCGGAAAAGCAAATTGTTTAAATCCTCCGTTTCGGATAAATTGACCAGCCTTGGAAGCCGCCCCCCGCCACTTCTCCAAATCGAACTCCGCCTTCTTACCTAAACCGGTTAGCACAACCCTTTGAGCTGGGAGGGCACCCTGGGTATGAAAGAGTCGTGTCTCGAATAACTCGCCTTTAAAATCTCCCTGCTTCATCAAAGTGGATAGGAATCCTTTCCACTCCAGATCCACCACTTGAAGCGGACCTTCCATGGAATCAGGAGATTCAAACGAAAAGAGGAGAAGAACTTCGCAAGAATATTTCTCAGGGCGGCCTTTTTCAACTCTAATGTTCATACAATCCCCCTCTGTCCCTGTTAATAAAATTGGAAAAATTTCTGGAAGAATTATCCTTAATGAATAGCTATTCTCTTTCTTTCAGCTTGGAAATGGTGATGGATCGACTTTCTTCCATTGTTGAAAATCCTTTCACTTTGTCGACTAAGGAGGGAGGCCAACCTCCTCGACCGATCACTCTCGCCAGCATCCAGGGATTTAGATCAGAAACCTCCATCCACTTTCCTGCTTTCTTGATCACTTCATCCAGCATTTTTCGACTGGGGTCCCCTTTGAGAGGATATTTTTCTTTCATCTCGATTTTGATCTTGGCGACATGATCGCTTCCGAAAATCGTCTCCAGTTCTTCTCTCTGTGCATAGGCATAAAGGGCTTCTTCGAGTTGAGCCAATTTGACATCGATCTCTTCGGTCAAAAGCCTCTTCTTTTCTTTCATCTCCACATATTGATTGACCAAGACCACCCCTTCTTCGTTCAAGTATTCATTGGGTGGAAGACTACCAACGGCGATGAGATGTTTTCTTTTCGGGCAGAACCTCTGATAATCGCACCAATCGCAAAGAGGTCCTTCTTTTGGAGCAAATTTTTTATCCGTCTCAATCCTACGAATGAGTTCTAAAGTCGTCTGGCGAAGTTGTTGGAGTTCCGAAGGTGTTCTGGTCGACTGTATTTCAGTGTCGAAGGTGAGGTAGTGCCAGATCAATTTCACCTGCTGGATCCCCTGCCATTTCTCTCCGACCCCCAATTGATAAAAAGCCAGTTGTCGGTCTGAATGGATTTCTTCTTGGGTCGGGAGCCTATTCGAGGTTTTATAATCGTGGATTTCAAGAATCGAACTATTTACCAAGGTCACCCGGTCAATATAGCCTCGAATCCAGTACTCTCTCTCTTCCTCCAGAGGAAAAGAGATATACTCTTCAAGTCCTAAGGTTTTTCCTTGGTCAAAGGGATAGTAGCGTTTATAATAATCCGAGATACATTTTTCTCCCAGACGGCGATAGTCCTCGGCACGATAATCTTTTCGTATAATCTGAACCATATCATTCCAATTTTTTTCCCAACTCTGATAATAGAAACTCAGGAGCTCTTCCAAGGCATTGAGTTTGGTCACTTTCAGGTCTCGGTAGAGTTTTTCCAAGGTCTCGTGAACTCGGGAACCCATAAAGGCTTCGATACTTTCAGTCTCCACCTCAATCTTGTCAATATAGGCAAGCTTGTATTGTTGGGGACAGGTCTCATAAGTTGAAAGTTGAGAGTAGGAATAGGTTGGCATATTTCCTCCCCTTGCCTTACCTTGGGAAAATCTATCTTTCTTTTATCTTCCTATTTTTATTTCTAACAAGAAAAAATATTTCTGTCAAAACTCAATTTCCCCTTGCAAAATGGAAGAGGGATGTGGTTATATAGATTTAGGATTACAGATATCCGGTTTAATATTTTCTATTTTTCTTTTATTAAACGAGATGTCCATGAATGATCTAACAAGAAAATTAGGGGAGCTGCAGGAAAAGGTGATCCAATGTAATCAGTGTCCCAGATTGGTTACCTATCTGCAGGAAATCTCAAGCCATCAACCCAGAAGGTATCGAGGCGAGGTGTACTGGTCGAAACCCCTCCCCAGTTTTGGCGACCCCAATGCCCGGGTTCTCATTGTTGGTTTAGCTCCTGCTGCTCAGGGAGGAAATCGAACAGGACGGATGTTTACAGGGGATCGGAGTGGAGAATGGTTATTTAATGCCCTTTATCGGTTTGGTTTCGCCAATCAACCCAACTCCCTTCGAAAAGATGATGGCTTCAAATTAAGCGATTGCTATATTACCGCAACCATTCGATGCGCCCCGCCTCAGAACAAACCTCTTCCTGAGGAGATAGAGAACTGCCGAACTTATTTTTTGAAAGAGCTTGATCTTTTAGAGAAAGTTAAAGTTATCATTCCATTAGGGCAGATCGCCTTTATGCAGACTTTGAAATCCCTGAGATTAAAAGGTTTTGATATTCCCTCTCTGCCATTTAGTCACGGAAAGCTTTATCCGCTTTCACTCCGAGCTCAGCACTCCGAACTCCGAACTGTCACTTTAATCACCACCTATCATCCCAGCCAGCAGAATACGCAGACCGGCAGGCTGACTCGAGCGATGTTTCATCAAATATTCAAAAAAGTTAGAGGAAAGTTGGAAGATGGAGGTTAGAGGCAAGAGCTTAAACTGAGATTGAGTTGAAGACTCAAAAAGTTATGTTTTAGCAACCTCCGAACTCATGACTCCGAACTCCGAACTTAAGAATGTTGTTCGCATTCCCATTGAGGATTGGATAGATCTTCATACTTTCTCCCCAAAAGAAATTTCTTCACTTTTAGAGGAATATCTCTTGGAATGTCGTAAAAAAGGGTTTAAAAAGGTTCGAATTATCCATGGAAAAGGGAAAGGGATTCAAATGAATATCGTCCATTCCTTTCTTAAAAAGAGTCCCCTCATCGATTCTTTCAGATTGGCCCCACCTGAAGCAGGTTCATGGGGAGCCACCATCGCTTTTTTAAAGTGATATAAAATTTTAAAAGAGTGGAATAATGCTATTTCTCGTGTTAAATTTTAATTCATGAGATGAAACTCTGCCATAATGATGAGAAAACCATTGGAAGTATGGCATGTCATTTCTTTTTGATTAGTTTAGGTTAGCGGTTTCCATCGTTAGATCACATTTATCATCAATCTTAAAGGGGGTATAGCATATGAAAAAGGCCTTATTCATCTTAACCACCGTAGCCTTTTTACTTTCGACTCTTACCTTTTCTGTCTTATCCGCGAATAAGGCACCTCAAAAGGGAGAAGCGCTTCCAACCATCAACCTCCCCATTCCCAAGAATGCTGATGAGAGGAACTATTTGGGGCTTTCTGGAAGCGGGTCATTCAAAATCCCCCAAATAAAAACCAAGGTTGTCATCATTGAAATCTTCAGCATGTACTGCCCTTACTGCCAGAAGGATGCGCCTGGAGTGAATGAGCTCTATCGCCTCATCGAAAGTAATCCAGATATTAAAAACAAAATTAAATTAATCGGGATTGGCGCAGGGAATTCTTCCTATGAAGTTGAAATATTTAAAAAGGAATATCGTGTCCCTTTTCCGCTCTTTTCGGATAAAGATTTCGTCATCCATAAGACCATTGGAGAAGTGAGGACCCCTTACTTTATGGTTGTCAAGATTAATGATGATGGGTCTCATCAAATTGTCCACACGCAGTTGGGAGAATACCCAGGGGCACAACCTTTTTTGGAGTTGGTTCTCAACGTTTCCGGATTAAAGTAGAAAGCAGGAGGGAAAAACCATGGAAAAGAGGAAATTCGTACTATGCATATTTATCTTTACGATTCTGTCTTTCTTTATCTCAGCTTCAATGGCCTTTGCCCTTTCAAATGTTTATAAAGGGAACATTTATCAGACAGGGCCCCTCAAACCAACCGATAGCACACTTAAGGTAAAAGTTGGAGATCCTGCTCCTGACTTTACTCTTCCTGCCATTTCCGGGGAAAAAATTTCGTTGAAACAATATCGTGGGAAAAAGAACGTCGTCCTTTCCTTTGTCCCCGCGGCCTGGACTCCGGTTTGTTCCGATCAATGGCCTGGGTATAATATTGTGAAAGATCTTTTCAGCCAACATGATGCTATCCTTCTCGGAATTACAGTTGACAATATTCCCACCCTTTTTGCATGGACCAACCAGATGGGGCAGTTATGGTTTCCAGTTCTTTCCGATTTCTGGCCTCATGGAGCCGTGGCGAAGAAATACGGTGTGCTGCGATCCGATGGGGTTTCTGAAAGGGCATTATTTGTTATCGATAAAAAGGGAATCATCCGGTATATTGACGTTCATGATATTAATAAAAGACCACCTCTTGAGGACCTGATAGGAGCTTTGGAGAAACTTAATAAATAAGGCGAGAACCCAAGGCTTTTTTATAAGGACTATTTTTCAATTTTGAGCAACTTGTCAATGAAGGAACATCAATTTATTGATTGGATTTTTCCCCATTTGGTTGTATTTTGCAGAAAACCTCATTTGACACTTGGTATCCTTCTTGCTACCATAATATTGTTTCCGAAAATAAAACTTTAAATGAAGGGAGGATTTTTATATGAATTTTTTAAGGGGGTCATTATTGGTAATTGGGATGTTGATTTTTCTGTTGCCTTGTGGTGTTTTTGCTCAAACTGAA
>JACAEV010000183.1 GCA_013388645.1 Syntrophaceae bacterium
ACATCGATTTATTTTATGAGATGTCTTCTTCTGGGTCAAGGAAAAAGTAATAAGTTTTTCGTGTCCCCTTCGGGGGTGCTGGGAATCCCTCGCCTTGCAGGCGAGGGTAGTTTAGTATACTATTTTAATCTTTAATCAAGTTAATCTCCCCAACTCCAAATGCCCGTGTTGTGTAGGCTATAATACTGATCATTGAGCAGTTTCTCATGGAGCGACTCTTCATCGGCTAATCGTTTATACATATTCTTTCCTCGAGGGTCCTTGGTCAACTCAGCAAGAGAACGATAATAAGCCTGAGCTTTCTTCTCTTCTCGAATGGCAATTTTCAATGCGTCCATGTCCGTCAATTGCTCTCCCCCCTTGGGTTTTGCGGTTTTTAAAGGGATCTTCTTCTTTTTAAGAGAGGTTCCTTCATAAAGAATCCATTCTCCCTTCTCCTGAAGGGATTTGGAGAGGTTTTTTAATTTCTGATAGTGATTCATCTCGAATTCAGAAAGTTGTTGGAACATATCCCTTCCCTTAGGGTTCTTTGTTTTCTTAGCGGCTTTTGAATAGGCTTGATAAGCATCCTTTTCTGCCTGCATGGCCAGCTGAACCGCTTTGATATCCTCTCGTTCTGTCCACGGCAAGTCGTGCCCGCAACTTTTGCAAGAGATTTTTTTCTCCCTGGCGATCACATCCGCGACACTCTCCAGACCTTCCAAGGTCATATCTGCCTCGGCACCACAATATACACAGGCAGAGGTTTCTTTTGAACTCGTTCCCACTTTTATTTCTTGGCCACACGTTTTACATATCACTTTTTTCTTCCTCTTGATGACATCCTCCACTTTTTCAAATCCTTCAAGGGTGATATCTGCTTCAGCACCACAGTGCTGACAGCTCAACGTCTCTTTGGTACTCATCGCTCTTCTCCACTCCTTTCCATTATCGGTTCATTATTCATTAATGGGTTTGTCTTTTTTCGCTACGAGTCTTGGATCGAGATTGCCTGGTCCTCCACAGTCTGGAATATAGCAGGTCACATCGCTGAAACTGCAGGTCTGTTTACAGGAAGGGCATCGCTCCGGTACCGTATCCGCCCCAAACGTATAACCGCAGTTGGAACATTTCCATTGGGTCATTGATCTCACCTCCTTCTGTTAGTAAGGAGTTCGGAGTTCGGAGAAATTCCAGAGAGATTTTTTTACTCCGAACTACAAACTGAATACTCCGAACTGAATTTCAGTCTTCGTAAAGATTGACATCGTAACCGTATTGGATTGCTTTCAAATTCTCTTTGACATAAGATTTCGGTAAAAACTTTTCCAATTCCATGCGAGAGATATCGATATCGATTAATCGAAAGAGTCTTCCCAGGGCAATCATATTTCCAAAGATCACCTGTCCGAACTTTTCCATTCCAATTTTTCCAAAAGGAACTTCCTCATCCGTGCAGAGCCCTGTATCGCAGATCGTTTTTTGGGCAACGAGTTGATCTCCCTTTTCATGGAGACGGATGAGAATATCTGCCTCTTCGATCATCGGATTTTCTATGGGCTTTTGGTCATAAGTGAGATAGGCTGTAATTCTTTGGTTCCGAATGGAAGAGTCATAATCGAAGAGGAGGGCCACCTCATAGCCCAACTCCTTTAAAGCCATGGCGAGGATATGGGAGATGACCCTCACCGATTGGCCTCCAATTCCTGCGAAAACAATTCGTTTCATAAAATCCCTTCCTTATAAAATCCAAAGGTTGAGGCTGAGGTTAAGGATGAGAAGAAAAATCATTCCTTAGCCTAAACCTTAACCTTCTATTTTTCCTACCAGAGGAAATTTAAAAACGAGATCTTCACCATGCGGTGCGATGTCTATATCTTTGGTCAGATCCTTACCTGCAATATGACACCGCATTTTCTTCTCTCCCTGAAAGAGCAGGCTTCCTGAAAGATCATAAACCTTTCCCTTATAGGCAATGTAAATAGGTTTTCCTCCTGAACCATCGAACTGTTGGAGTTCCTCGAGGGTGAAGGGTTTTAAACTTTCTATGGGGATTTCAGGTTTTACCTCTATTTTCTCTGCTGGTTTAGGAACCTCTTCTACCAATGCCTTGGCGATCCCCAATTCATCCTCTTGGAGATGATCCCTTTCACCCTCAACAATATGAAATCGTTGATCGAACCATTTGAACATTTGGTAAGCCGTTTTAAAACCCAGCCTTCTTCCGTTCAGCTCAATGCAGTCACTGATGATATCCACAAAACTGAATCCTTTCCAAAGAAGAGCTTCACGAATACAGGTTTTGAAATGGTTGAGGTGATAAACGGATGTGCGGGCATAAAAATAGGGAGGCTGCTGGGTCAGGATTCGCCCCAGCCGAAGAGGCGAATAGGGTTCCCCGCGAGGCGAGGTTAAGGTTTTGGTCCCTTTGGGTGTTGTGGGTCCGGCTTGTCCACCTGTCAATCCATAGATCTCGTTATCATTACAGAAAACAGTGATATTAGGATTTCTTCGTGACGTATGGAGAAGATGATTTCCTCCGATGCTTCCAAGATCCCCATCACCAGAGAGGACGATCACATTGAGATCAGGACGAACGGTCTTGATGGTCTCCGCCGCGGTCAGGGGGCGACCATGGGGAGTGTGAACCGCATCTAAGTTCATATATCCGGACATTCTTCCTGAACACCCGATTCCAGAGACGGCAACCGTATTTTTGTAATTCCAGTCGAGTTCTTTGATGGCCATGGCTACATTCTTCAATACTGCACCAATGCCACAGCCAGGGCACCAGGTGTGAGGGAACCGTCTCAATTTTAAGAGTTCTTTATAAGAACGATCCATCAGACTCCTACTCCCCTCAGACACTCCTCAATCTGACTCTGAATCCATTTGAGTTTGAACCCTCCACCCAAGCAAGGGACTTTCATCACTTTTCGACAAATGGCACACTCCACCCAACTCGCATATTGTCCATCACTGCCTTCGACCACAATGATGTGTCGATAGGATTGGGTCACTTCCTTCAATTCTTTCTCCAGGATAGGATAGATGCGGATAGGTCGAAAAATGGAGAAGCGATCTTTTAAAGATGAGATGATTCTCGATGTGATTCCAAATGCAATGAGCAGAGTTTCGGAATTCTTACAGGGAAGATATTCGAAATAGGGATACTTTTCAGCCACCCGGTCATGACGGCCTTTCACTTCCCAGAGCCATGCCCGGTAAACCACTGGATCATTGGTTTTCACATTTCCCAATTTATCATGGGCTGTCCCAGTAAAAAGCCTCTGGCCACTACCCAGAGGTGCTTTGGAGCGGGGAACCACCGTCACGTCAATTTTTTCCAAATCGACCATCTCATAGAGGTGTGAAAGGAATGCATCCGCGAGGAGGATGACCGGTGAAAGGGATTCCTCTGCGACGTTGAAGGCTGTGGCCGTGAGACGAAAACATTCCTCAACTGAATTGGGATAAAAGGCAATCGGATAATAATCCCCCGCGCTTCCTGCTTTGACCTGAAGCAGGTCCGATTGAGCAGGCTGAGTGGGCATCCCTGTCGATGGACCGACTCGCATGGAATTGACGAAAACACAGGGGGCTTCCACCACATGCCCCCATCCTAAGGCTTCCTGCATTAATGTAAATCCAGGTCCGGAGGTCGCTGTAAACGCTTTGGCTCCGGCTAAAGAAGCAGAGATTGTTCCAATGGCGGCAGCGATCTCATCTTCGGCCTGGAGAAATCGAAACTCAGGATTTTCCTCTGAATAAACGGCAGCCTGCTGTAAAATCTCAGAAGTTGGGCTAATGGGGTAACCTGCGAAGTAACTGGCACCGGCTCGAATGGCTCCCTGAAAGATACCTTCATTCCCTGAAACGATTCGCTTCATCCTCTTCCCTTTTCATCCATCACCTCAATGGCGATGTCAGGGCAATAACGTTCACATTGGTAACAACGAATACATCCATCCTTCTCTTCAATTTCGTTCCGCTCAAGAGAGAGAACCTGAACCGGACAGACCTCTACGCAGATCAGACACCGCTTACAGTAGATTTCATTCCAAATCACATTGATTCTTGGCTTCATGGATTCTGAACAAGCTTCCTTCCAGCGTCAAAGGCCTGCTGGAGTACCTCTGGATGTTTTAAAATATCGCCCTTGGACTCCACCCCCTTGACCAGGAGGTCACCTACATATTCCGCGTTGAGGACATCGAAAAAATACTTTATCGTTAGAATGGATCCTTCGAAAACCTTTTTTCCTTTTGTCGCTCCGACAGATATAAAGAATCCTTTTCTCTTTTTTCCTTCTCTCCCCAAAGAAGGATCCTTGAGGAGATATTTCCTCGCCCAGAAGGCCTGACTCCGATCGATCAGGGCTTTTGCCCAGGCTGTGACGCCGTAGAAAAAGATGGGAGAGGCCAAAACCACTATATTCGCTTCCAGTAGTTTGGGATAGATTTTTCCCATCTCATCCAGAATCACACAGCTTCCTGTGTTGTCACATCCGTGGCATTCTTTACAGGGGGTGATGGTAAAGTCGCTAAGATAAAGTCGCTCGACCGATGCCCCCTCTTGCTCGGCACCTTTGAGCCATTCGTCCAAAAGAAGCTCTGTGTTTCCCCCCCTTCTCGGGCTGGCAAAAATTCCTAAAATCTTCATAGATCACTCGCACCCCTTCCTAATCCACCTCTGATTGCAGGCGCCTCTGTTTTAGAAAAATCTCTCAAACCGTCCAATTGGGGGTGCTCCATTCCTTTATGTTGAATCAATACCTTAAACACTTCACCCATTCCCATCTCCGGTTCAATCAGATGTTTTAAGGAAAGTCTCAATCGAAGGGCATCCCTTTCAGACATTCCCATTGCCAGCCATTCCATCTCTTGGAGAATTCCCAATGCAATGAGGAATTGATATTGAGGGACGAGGCCTAAGAACCGGAGGCCTAATTCCTCTCCCCTTAAAATCAAACTTGTGAAATTGACATGAGAAGTCATGTCCTGTTCTCCCAATCGCTCATAAGGATTGTGTGACGTCCGATGCTGGGCATAACAGAGCAACGTCCCCTCTTTTCGATAGGGGGCATAAAGCTCTTTTGCAAGATAACCATAATCGATCGTCAGGACAAACCCCCTCTTCAAACATGTGGCCACCTTTTCCAACCAATCTAAGGCATTCAGATTGACCTCCGCCCTTTGGCCTTCTTGAAGAGTAATCTCCATGGATTTGAAATAAGACCTAATCCGCGAATCCGAAAGTCCACCCATCTGTTCTTTGAGTTGGAGATGTTCGTGGGTGAGATAAATCTCTTTTAAATTCCCGTGATCGAGGACCACCTGGTGGACCGGCAATGCATCCAAGAGCTCATTTGAAAGAAAGCAGCCTTCGATCTGAATCTTTCCTTTTTCAAAGACCTCCTGATCGATCCAGAATACTTTCCCTTCCCTTTCGTATTTTCTGAGTCTCTCTTTCTGTTCCTGTAGAAACGGAGGAGCTGTTTCGATCAGGTGATATTGGAGACGTTGATAAAAAATCGGATAATTTTTTTTCGCCCAAAGGAGAATATCCTCACAAAGAAATCCTCTTCCCCCTCCGCTCTCCACCACCTCAAAGGCTGACCCACCCATCTCATCTGACATTTGAGAAAGTTGCTTGGCGATCAAGCCTCCAAAGAGAGGATGGACACAGGAGCTGGTATAGTAATCTCCATTCTTTCCGATCGTCTTTCTTCCCACTCGGTAGTAACCGTAAATAGGGTGATAGAGACACCATTCCATGAATTGACAAAAGGGGATGGGACCCCCCTTTTCAATCTGTGAAAGAATGAATTTCCTCAAACCTTTGTCCGAGCTTGTTTTTTCTTCTTCCATATACAAAGGAGTTCCCGGTGGTGGTATCCTGATTGAACCAGTTCCCAACCATTCCTTCCCTTTTCACGAAAGAGATCTTCCAACCACTCGAGGCCGCCCAGAAGGGCATCGTGAACAAAACATTGACCATTCTGATCACACTCGATGGTATGACTTTGCTTTTCAATTTTTGGCTCTGGTATTTCATGAAGGGTAATCTGATAATCCCACTGGATCATACATTTCCTTTCATTAAGCCTGGTCAGCTAACACCCGAAACATTCTCCCTCAATCATTATCCCTCATTTCGCTCCGTTGGGTAGAGGATCGTTGAATCGATGGGAAATTTTGGGAAGAAATGATGTGGTTTCAAAAAGACACCTCTTTAATCCCCTCTTTGATGTTTGAGCGGCCCCTCCTCAAAGGCCTCATGAACCCAATTCAATGCAGCGATCATTTTTGGAAATCCAATGGTCGTGAGCCCTAATAGGACGGCATGTCGAATCTCATTCGGGGTCACGCCGATGGCCAATGCCCTTCGGGTATGAGATTTAATTGCCCCCTCTGATTCTGAACCGATGGCAATCCCCAACTTAATCAGTCTTCGCATCTTTTCGTTCAGAGGTCCAGAGGAATGGCATTTCTTGGCGAGGCGATCATACTCCTTTTCAATCTCTGGAAACTCTTCTTTCAGACGTTTGTAGGAAAATGGTAGAAAGTTCTTTTTTGGCATCTTCCTCCTCCTTTCTTCTCATGCCAACGTGACCGTATATTTATTGACCAGGTGATCTGGAAAGTAAGATTCTTTTGCTTTTCTCAAACCCTCTTCTCCCAAATCCTGTTCTCGATTCACATAGGTATACCCAGACCATTGATGTTCTAAAAAGGATTGATTGATAGTCGGATAGAGTCCCTCATAGGATGGGTTCGCTTTTTCAATATGGATGACGACCGTATCCTGATTGAGTGGTTCTCCTAATGTAAAGGCTTCCACTTTCCCATGGATCAGAATGATCCCGCCCTGAACGCCTAACTTCTCAAAGTGGGTGAACGCCTCTTTAATGGCAACGGATTCGTTGAGCAGGCCTGGACTGGCTTCACAATGTCGAAGATCGCACCATTCAGTCTGCAATTGGAGGCACTGTGGAATCCAATCTGGTGTGAGGGGGATATATTGATAAGAATATTTTTCCTGAAATTGCTTGATGTGATTTCTTTTCCGATGATATTTTCTACCCTTCAGCTCAATTAAATCTCGGATAAGATAGACGTAATCGGATTGACCACGGTCCCATTCAGCCTTCATCCCAAAGGACTCCCAATGGATCGTTTTGACCGTTATTTCAGGGACTCGTAGGATTTTTGGGTTCCTCTCTTTTTCTTTTAGATATTGAAGCAAGGTTTGATAACATCTTACCACATCTCCTTCTCCAATTGGAGGAAAGAAGAAAGAAATTTCTCCGCGGTCAGAGAGGAGGCAAAGAAATTTTTGAAAGAGGCTGATTCGGGTTTGATAGCAATCCCGCCAGATGAAAAGGTTGGTAAAGGTAAATTCTGAAATAACAGGAGGAGACTGGGTGAAAAGTTGATCAAAAAGTGGTTTATCTTCGAGGGTTAAATCTCTAAACTCAGGAAATTCTGGTACACTACGCCATAATTCGTTCATATCAATGAATGGCCTCTCGCTCTCTGTTCTTAAATGGATGATCGGGTTAAATGGTCCACCATTGTGCAGACTTCTTTGAGATTGAAGGGCTTATGAATAAATCCATAGACCCCTGCATCAATGGCTTCTTTAAGGAAGGGGTCCCCCCTTTCAGAGACGATCAAAAGAATTCTGGGTCGATGGGATTTTTGAACTTCAAGCCAGAGCCCCTTTTCCTTAACTCCGGGGCTATCCATATTTAAGATGATAATATTGAAAAAATCTTCAGAAAGGTGGGGTTTGACCTGATAACCACTATCTAATGTGATGACCTGGTGACCTTCTCTTTCCAAACATTCTCTCAAATAACCTCGGCTTGCAATATCATGATCGACAATACAAATTTTACTCGCCATGATGGTCCCCTTCAAAATTAAGTTGATAACGAGCATGATTGAAAAGGGGATATCAGCGTTTCTGCTCAAGTCGATTTTCTAAGATCACCTTATCGACGATTTCACCACAAAAGATGCATCTCCATCCAAAAAATTCTTCACAAATACCATAAAATTTTTCAAAAACCATCGTTCCGCCACACCGATAACATTTCATTTTAGACCTCCCAATCTTTAATTCTATTAAATAGAATAAAGCAATTTTTATACCAAATTTTAAATTTCCCTTTAAAATTAATAGGTTTGTTATTTGGAGGGGGAGAAAGGAAGAGGAATAAATCGAGTTTAGGAGAAAAATTGTATATTTTTAAACAATAACTTCCGTGAATTTTAAATTAAATTAATAAAAATTTAAATATTTCAACATATTAAGTATGTGTATAATTTTAGACAACTTTTGGCTAATTTTGTTCTTTTTCCAACCCATAGCGCTTCATTTTTCCATAGAGAGTTGAACGATTAATGTTCAATATTTTTGAGGTTTTATGTTTATTCCAATTCGTTTCTTTTAAGGTTTTTAAGATAATGCCTCTTTCATAGTCTTGAAGAGTAGAAAGCTCTTGTGTTGAAATAGCTGTTTGAAGAATGGATTGAGGAAGATCTCTTGGAAGTATTTTATCTTGTTTGGCGACGATAATGGCATGATCAATCACATTTTCTAATTCCCTGACATTTCCTGGCCAAGAGTGCTTGAAGAAGATCTCCATGACCTCTGTCGAAAATCCAACGATTTCTTTCCCCCTTTCTTGGTTAAATTTTTGTAAAAAATTGGAAGCCAAGAGTGGAATATCATCTTTTCTATCGCGAAGGGGTGGCACGAAAATAGGTATTACGTTAAGACGGTAATATAAATCTTCTCGGAAGGTCCCCTTCTTCATCTCATCCATTAGATTTTTATTGGTCGCTGCGATCACCCGCACATCCACTTCCAGAGTTTCCTCGCCGCCGACTCTCTCAAATCGGTGATCCTGTAAGACTCGAAGAAGGAGGATCTGGGTCGGAGGTGAAACTTCGCCGATTTCGTCGAGGAAGATCGTTCCCCCATTCGCCATTTCAAACCGCCCGATCTTTCGCCGGATGGCACCTGTGAAGGCCCCCTTCTCATGTCCAAAGAGTTCACTTTCCAGAAGATACTGAGAATAGGCAGAGCAATTGGCCACCACAAAGGGTTTCTTTTTTCGATGGCTGTTAAAGTGAATGGCTCGGGCGATCAACTCCTTTCCTGTCCCGCTTTCACCTTGGATGAGGACGGTGGAATCTGTGTTCGCAATATCTGAAATCAAATCATAAATCTCTTGCATTCGTGTATTTTTTCCAAGAATATTGCCGTAGCTGTATCTTTTTTCGAGTGCCTGGGTAAGAAGGATATTCTTACCCTTTTCCCTTCTTAATTCATCATGGAGATCTTTAATTCGGAGCATCACCCTTACTTTGGCCACCAATTCTTCGTTAATAAAAGGTTTGGTGAGGTAATCATCCGCTCCAAGATTGAGGCTGTTGATTTTATCCTGAAGGCTCGATCGAACGGTGAGGATGATGACAGGAATGAACTTTAATTTTTCATCCTCCTTGATCTTCAGGCAGATGTCTCTCCCATCGGCATCCCCTAGCAAGATATCGAGGAGAATCAGGTCTACCGGTGTTTCCAACTCCGGATCCTTTGGGCTTTCCGTTTCTAAGAGTTTCAATGCCTCTTTTCCAGAAAAGGCTGAGAGGACCTGATATCCCTCCAATTCCAGAAGCGCAGTGATCATTTCCACAGTATCTTTCTCATCGTCAACGACCAATATCTTTCTTGCCTTTTTATCTTCCATATTCATTCTTCCTGGAAAGAAAATGGGTGATCCGATTGAGCACAATATCTCTAAAAGAGAAACGAAAGTCAATCCTAATTTAGGGACCGCCATCGCCTTTGATATAAAATTGACAAAAAATTTGTAACATATTAGATTTCATTGTTAAAGAAAGAAAAGAGATGGAATATCCTTTTTTTAAAACTCTTCAGGGGACCTTGACAAAAAGATATTTTCAGAAGTTTCTTATTGGTTTTTTGGGTTGGGTATGTTTTGCTTTACTTTTATCAGCATGTTCTAAAGAGACATCTCAAAAGCCAGCTTCCATTTCATTTCCCGTGACCGTGAGCGCCGTGACCCAAAAAACGGTTCCTGTACAGGTTCGTGCCATCGGAAATGTACAGGCTTATTCAACCGTTACAGTTAAATCCAAGGTTGGAGGGGAGGTGACACGGGTCCATTTCAAAGAAGGTCAGGATGTCAAAAAAGGGGAGCTTCTCTTTACCATTGATCCCCGTCCCTTTGAAGCAGCTCTGAAGGAAGCTGAAGCCAGATTGGAAAAAGATTTAGCCCAGGTAAGACAAACCAAAGCCAATCTCGAAAGAGACTTGGTTCTGGCAAAGAATGCGGAAGAGGATGCTCGCCGATATGAATCCTTAATGCAGAAAGGCGTGGTCGCCCGGCAACAATACGAAAAATTGCGCGCCGATGCAGACGCTCTTAAAGCGACTGTCCTGGCGGACCGAGCTGCTATTGAAAATGCAGAAGCGGCGGTTCTTGCAGACAAAGCTGCCATAGAGAATGTAAAGATTCAGCTCAGCTATTGTTTCATCCGCTCACCCATGGATGGCCGTACAGGCAGTTTGCTCGTCCAGCAGGGAAACATCATCAAAGCTGAGGAGATTCAGTTGGTTGTCATCCATCAGATTATTCCAATTTATGTGGTCTTCTCTGTTCCGGAACAATATATCTCAGAAATCAAAAAATATATGGCTTCTGGAAAACTCCATGTGGATGCACTCGCCCCGATGAATGAGGCCCACCCTGAAAAGGGAATCATCACTTTTATAGACAATGCCGTCGATACCGCTACCGGCACGATAAGGCTTAAAGGGACGTTTGCCAATCCGGAGAGAAAACTCTGGCCGGGGCAATTCGTCAATGTCGTTTTAACGCTCACCACCGAACCCAATGCCATGGTGATTCCCTCTCGGGCCATCCAGGTGGGCCAAGCGGGGCAGTACGTTTTTGTGGTGAATCCAGACGGAACGGTAGAAATCAGATCAGTGGTCACGGGACAAACCACGAACAACGAAACCGTTATTCAAAAGGGGCTGAAGGTAGATGAAAAAGTGGTGACGGATGGACAACTCCGACTCTATCCTGGAGCCCGAGTCGAAATCAAAACTTCTGATTCAGCCACAGCCCATCAGAAAAAAACACCATGAACATCCCAGGGCTTTTTATAAAGCGACCTGTCATGACCACCCTGGTCATGTTAGGTATCCTTCTGTTCGGCATCTTAGGGTATCGGCTTCTGCCGGTAAGCGATCTTCCCACGGTGGACTTCCCAACCATTTTGGTCATCGCAGAACTCCCGGGAGCCAGTCCTGAGACCATGGCCTCGGCTGTAGCGATTCCTCTCGAGCGACAGTTCTCCCAGATCGCTGGACTGGATTCCATGAATTCAACAAACACCCAGGGGACGACCCGGATCACCTTGCAGTTCAGTCTGAACCGAAATATCGATGCGGCCGCTCAGGACGTTCAGGCGATGATCGCCAAGGCAGCACGCCAGCTCCCACCTGACATGCCCAATCCCCCTTCCTATCAGAAGGTGAACCCTGCTGATTTCCCCGTCCTTTTTTTGGCTTTGAGTTCACCCACCCTTCCTCTTTCAGCGGTCCACGAATATGCCGATACTTTTGTGGCCCAACGAATCTCTATGGTGAGTGGTGTGGCACAGGTTCAGGTCTTTGGGGCTCAGAAATATGCCGTTCGCGCCCAGCTGGACCCAAAGGCCCTGGCGGTGAGATCCATTGGGATTGATGAAGTTGCCAATGCCATCAAGAATGGAAATGTCAACCTTCCCACTGGGACGTTATATGGAACTCATCAAGCCTTTACCATCGAAGCCAGCGGCCAGCTCAAGAATGCAGAAGCTTATCGTCCATTGATCGTTGCTTACAGAAATGGTTCTCCTGTTCGACTCGGTGAGCTGGGAAGAGTGATTGATAGTGTTGAAAATGACAAGATTGCGAGTTGGTATAACCATGAGCGGAATATCGGCTTGGCCGTCTACCGGCAACCGGGAACGAATACGGTTCAGGTGGTGGATTCGATCAGAGAATTGTTGCCAAGCTTTCGTTCTCAAATGCCTGGTTCAGTGAATTTAAATATTTTGTTTGATCGCTCCGTTTCGATTCGTGATTCTGTCAATGATGTTAAATTCACCCTGTTTCTGACGATATGCTTGGTGGTCCTGGTGATCTTTCTCTTTTTGCGAAATTTATCCGCCACCATTATTCCAAGCCTCGCCCTTCCCATGTCGATCATCGGTACCTTCTCGGTCATGTACCTTTTGGATTATAGTTTAGATAATCTCTCCCTGATGGCTTTAACGCTTTCAGTGGGTTTTGTGGTGGATGATGCGATTGTGATGCTTGAAAATATTGTCCGGCACATGGAGATGGGAGAAAAACCTC
Organism: Syntrophaceae bacterium; assembly: GCA_013388645.1. GTDB lineage: Bacteria > Desulfobacterota > BSN033 > BSN033 > UBA1163 > UBA1163. The sequence continues at coordinate 12,427 of JACAEV010000183.1, forward strand.
TCCAAGCGGCATTCAACGGGTCGAAAGAGATCGGCTTCACGATTGTTTCGATGACGCTTTCCTTGGTCGCCGTCTTTATTCCTGTTCTGTTCATGGGCGGGATCATCGGTCGATTGCTTCACGAGTTTGCAGTGACGATTGGCGTGGCTATTCTGGTTTCTGGTTTTGTCTCCTTGAGCCTGACCCCCATGCTCTGCAGCCGATTTCTAAGGCCACCCGGGGAAAGAAAAAAGAGCCGTCTCTATGCGACCTCAGAGCGCTTTTTCGACGGGATGCTTCACGCCTATCGGTTGAGTTTAAGGTTTGTCCTGAACCACCGCCTTGCGACCATCGTGGTCTCTAATCTTATCTTTGTTGCCACCGTTCTTCTTTTCATGACCTTCTCTTACGGATTTCTTCCAAGCGAAGATATTGGCCAGATTTTTGGTTTTACTGAAGCGGCTCAAGGAATTTCCTTCGAATCCATGAAGCAACATCAGCTTGCCGTAGCCGAGATCGTCCGGCAGGATCCGAATGTCCATTCCTTTTCTTCTACTGCTGGAGCAGGAGGTCCAACCCCCACTGGCAATATGGGTCGCATCTTTATAACTTTGAAACCCCGATCGGAGCGAAAGCTGAATGCGGATGAAGTCATTCAGGAATTACGACCCAAGCTGGCAAAAATTCCGGGGATTCAGGTCTTCCTACAAAATCCTCCTCCCATTCGGATCGGAGGCCAGCTAACAAAGGCCCAGTATCAATTCACCCTCCAGAGCCCTGAGATCAAGGAGCTTTATGAATATGCTCCTCGACTTGAAGCGAAGATGCGAGAATTGCCAGGGCTTCAAGATGTGACCAGTGATCTGCAAATCAAGAATCCTCAAATAAATGTCGACATCAATCGTGATAAAGCTTCAGCTCTTCGAGTCACAGCCAATCAAATTGAAGATGCCCTCTACAGTGCTTATGGGTCAAGGCAGATCTCTACGATTTATACTCCCATCAACCAATATCAGGTCATCATCGAGTTGGAACCCCGATATCAATTAGACCCCTCTGCCCTGACCATGCTCTACATTCGATCATCCAGTGGCCAGTTGGTTCCCCTTCATGCGGTAGCGAATCTGAGCTCTGGACTTGGGCCTCTTTCGTTAAACCATTTGGGACAACTCCCATCGGTCACCCTTTCGTTCAATATCAAACCAGGTGTTTCTCTGGGAGATGCGGTGGCGGCTATTGAGAAGGCCGCCAGAGCCACGCTTCCAGCCAACATCAACACCAGTTTTCAAGGAACGGCCCAAGCCTTTAAGACCTCTTTGCAGGGGATGGGGCTGTTATTGATCATGGCCATCGTGGTGATTTACATCGTCCTTGGGATTCTATACGAAAGTTTCCTCCACCCCCTGACCATTCTATCGGGTCTCCCTTCTGCCGGATTCGGAGCGTTAGTGACATTGCTGATTTTTAAAATAGACTTGAATCTTTACTCCATGGTGGGAATTGTTATGTTGATTGGGATCGTTAAGAAAAACGCCATCATGATGATTGACTTTGCATTGGACGCGCAGAGAAACCAAGGGAAAAATCCTGCGGAAGCCATTTATGATGGGTGCCTCATCCGATTCCGTCCCATCATGATGACGACCATGGCTGCCATCATGGGAACACTCCCCATTGCCCTCGGTTTCGGTGCGGGCGCGGAAGCGCGCCGTCCCCTTGGACTTGCGGTGGTAGGTGGTTTGATTTTTTCACAACTCATTACCCTTTACATCACTCCAGTGATCTACATCTACCTGGAATCGTTTCGGGAGAAGGTGAAAGGATGGTTCCGCAAAATATAGTTCGGAGTTCGGAGTTCGGGGTTCTTAAAACCTACCCTTCCTTTGTTTAGATGAAAAAATCCGAAATTTGAATATCAAAATTCTTAACTTTCGTTTGGGTCATTTATATTTTGAACATTGATGTTTGTTTCGAATTTCGTGCTTCGAATTTAGAATTTTTCCCCTATGGGGAGCTTAGCTGGTTTGACACGAAGGGATCTTTTCGATCAATTTTTTCTTTTTGGTCGGTGTGAGGTCTTCTTTTACAACCCAATCACCTTTTGCAAACGAGTCCTTCTTCTTGATCAGAAGCCATTCCTTTCCTGTCCCTCTTCCCTTCATCAGGGCAAGAGAGAAACCACCCTTTAATTTCTTACCCTTCAGGAC
>JACAEV010000184.1 GCA_013388645.1 Syntrophaceae bacterium
CCCATATCCAGCCCTGAGATGACTTTTTCAATTCGGTCTTCTTCACAGATGATCGACACTGAATGGGTCTGCTCAAAAAAGAGGTCTGAGAACTCCCCTCCTTCTTTCAGGGATTCCTTTATTATCTCCTCAAACGAAATATGTTCTATCATTCTATTTCCCTGATCTAAGTTGACTACCAAAAACCCGAAAATGGAGATATTAAACCCTAAACTCTAAACAAACTCAAATGTTCAAAACACAAAACTCAAAACAGATAATCTTTTGAGTTTTAGGGTTTGGATTTGTTTTGAATTTAGAGTTTAGTGTTTAGAGTTTAAACCGTTTCGAAATTCGTGGTTCGAATCTAAGGTATTGTTTCAATAGCCATCTCCTCCCGAAGTCCTTCTAACACCTCCTCTACATCCTTTTCCCATCCCGGAGCCACCATTAACTCCACAATGGCCTCATGAGGGTCTTTGGTCCTCACCACAGCCATCCCTTCATAAGATTCAATGATGAATTTAAAGTATGCGATATCCCTTCGATGGAGCCTGAAATATCTGAATTGGGTATCCATCATTTAAATATAGTTTTGAGTTCGGAGTTGGAAGTTTGGAGTATTTTTAACTTACTCTCCGAACTACGAACTCATTACTCCGAACTTTAAGTCTTTGTATTCTTAATCAGCGTTCCCTTAACATCCCCGAAGAGAAATACATCTTTGATTCTCCCCTCCATGGGGTAGAGATCTTTCGATAACCACCCTTCGATGAGACCTTCTTTGGAATGAGTCACCTCTGGATCTAACTGCAGATTAACGAAATACTCCTTATCTTCTTTGACCTTCTCGGATTTTCTTCTCTTCTCTTCCTCCTCTTTTGAGGCCACCCTCACCACGTAACTGGTAGCGCCCTTCTTGGGAAAGGTGGCGACGGTATATTTCTTTCCCCTCTCCACTCCACCATAAACACCATAACGAAAATTATAAGAAGCGGTGACGAAATCATCATAGACCATCCCTGGAGGAATCTCCTCTTCGGTCCTAATCTTGGACCCGTCTTTTCTCTGTCTCACTTGAATCCATTTTCGCTTTTGATAATCAAAGAAATGAGCTTGCCTTCTCAATTTTTCTCCAATCTTCACATCCTCCTCAAAGGAAATAGATCGGAGACGTCTTCCATCCTCAACCTCCTCCATGATGGAGCGATAGGTGTCCACTCGATAACGCGCCACCCATCCTAAGATGCCTAAGGTCTCCCCTTGAAGGGTGGCGATATAACGACCTTTCTCTCCCAATTCCTTAAAGTTTAATTTACCCACCGCTACTTGTTTGAATAACCAAACCCCAATCCCATAGTGAAGCTCTTCTCCCTTGAAAAATTGACCGATGGAATCTCCTACGGTTCTCGGAGGAAGTAAAGGATTTGGCCAAGTCTCCTCGACGCGAAAAGAAAAGGCAGAAAATAGAGGAAATCCTAAAAGAAATCGTAGAAAACGTCTTCGGGTCAGCATAGCCAGCTGGTGATAAATCATGGAATGTTGGAATGCTGGAATAATAGGTAATGAATCTTAACTTCATTAGACCCACTATTTCAATGTTCCATGATTCCACTATTTCGCGGAGCATTAAATATGTAATTCGATCACATCTCCTTCACGGATAAGAAAATCTCGTTTTACCATCTGCCCATCAAATTTCCCGAAACCCCAGATCTTTGCATAGCGAAGCTTAGCAACAAAATCCTTATGGATTGAGAGGGCAACATCTTCGATTGTGCTTCCCTTTTTTAGGACCACCGGTTCCGTCAAGTCAGGCTCCTTCCCGGGGATTTTCGTATAGACACGGATAATATCGAGGAGTTCGTAGGCCTCCTTCTTTAATTCATCGAAGTTCATTCGCTCTTTGGCGGAGATAGGCAGAATGGGAAATTTATCCTTAAAATGGGCCTCAAATGTCTGATAGGCTCTCATCGCATGTTTGACATCGCATTTATTTCCAAGGAGGAGTGTTCGCTGAGAGGCCCATCCCACTTCCAGCGAAGGGATTGGCCCCTTCCCGACCGGCTTGATTCTCATGCCGTTCAACTCTTCCAAGAGGATTTCCATTTGGAAGATAGGGTCTTCTGAGAGGTCCACCATAAGAAGAAGGGCATCTGCGTTTCGAATGAGGTTTGGGAATCCAGGTTCAATATGATCCAATTGAATGGGTGGGGTATCCACTAATTGGATCTGTAAATTTTCGAACTTCATCATTCCGGGAATGGGTTTCTGGGTGGTAAAAGGATAGTCTGCCACTTCGGATGAGGCATTGGTAATCTGGGAGAGAAGGCAAGACTTCCCCACGTTAGGAAGTCCTAAAAGAATGACTTGAGCCGCTCCTTCTTTTTTAATATTATAGGCTTGCTCCGCCCTCCCCACAGTAGGTTTCCTCTGGAGTTCCTCCTTTAATTTAGCCATTCGGCTTTTGAGCTGCCCACGGAGTTTTTCAGTCCCTTTATGCTTCGGGATGACCGCCATCATCACTTCAAGCGCTTTTATTTTTTCTGACAGGGTTTTGGCCTGCTTAAATTTAAGCTCGGCCTCTAAATATTGGGGGGTGAGATTGGCTGGCATAATGAAAGTTACGAGTTAGTTACAAGTTGCAAGTTTGAGTTTTTCTTCCTATCCTTCATTAGCATTTCAGTTCGATATGAATGATTAAGCCTTATAGATCTTCTCCTTGATGAAAATTTCTAAAATGTTGGGGTCGAATTGTTTCCCCTTTTGTTCCTCCATTTCGAATAAGATGGCCTCAAGGGACATCGCCTTCCGATGGGGTCTCAGGCTGGCCATGGCGTCAAAGGCATCTGGAACAGCGATAATCCTGGCTTCAAGAGGGATGTGTTCTCCGGCTAATCCGTCAGGATATCCTTGACCATCAAAACGCTCATGATGATTTCGAATCATGGGAATTTTATCCTTGAAAAAATCGATCCCTTCAACAATCTTGACTCCAATTAAAGGGTGCTCCTGAATCATCTCGTACTCCGCGGGATTGAGTGCCTCGGGTTTTCGAAGAATCTCGTCCTTAATACCGATCTTGCCAATATCATGGAGGAGTGCACCATATTCCAAGATCTCCATCCTCTCCTCCGAAAAACCCAACAAGGTTGCGATCTGCAAACTCATCCTCCTCACTCGGTCAGAGTGACCTCGAAGATAGGGATCTTTGGCATCGATCGCCTCTGCCAGAACTTTGACCGAATCCAGATAGGCCTTCTTCAAAGTGCGATAGGCCTGTTGAAGTTTAACCGTCCTTTCCTCTACCAATCTCTCCAAGTTCTTATGGTAGACCTCCACCTCCTCCTCCAATCTTTTCTTCTCAAAAGCCCTCTTCACACTCATGGCGACCAATTCAAGATCAGCCGGTTTGATGATGAAATCGTAGGCTCCTAAACGCATCGCCTCCAGGGCGAGATCAATTTCGGGATAAGCCGTGATCATAATGACCAACATATTGGGGTGCACCGCTTTCACTTTCTTCAAAAGTTCGATGCCATCCATCTCGGGCATGCGGATATCTGAAATAATGAGAGAGAAATTATTTTTGTAAAAATGATGGAGGGCCTCTTTTCCATTACGGGCTGTCGCACAGGAATATCCTTCTCTCATCAACCTTCGTGACATGACATGGCAGATCATCTCTTCATCGTCCACAATTAAAATTCGCTCTTCCATCGGGAATCCTTTCTTCCTCCCACCCCAAAGTATATTTTATAAGAAATTAACAAACAGTCAACTCTATTGAGCCTTTTGGATTCATTCTTCAGGGTTTGCGAAAGAGGCTATGGAAACTTCATTGATCGAATACTTCTCTCACTTTTCTCCGGTTTATTGAATCTGAGTTCCGACTATCTTTGAACCCTCTATCATCATTCCATAATATAAATATATAGAATGATGACACACAGGAGGGACAATAAGCGAGGGCTTTAATTTATTCTCATTTATTATTTGATTTAAGGTTTGATTTTTGCTACAAATATTTCTGAGGAGCCTCTTATGGAATCTATGAACCTATTGGTTGTTGACGATGAGGCCCCTATCCGGGAGATGATTAAAAAAGGTCTCTCCCAGATGGGAGAGTTTCATGTGGAAATCGCTCAAAATGGCGAGGAGGCCATTGAAAAGATTGAGAAAGATATCTTCGATTTAGTCTTAACTGATTTGAAGATGCCTGGGATGGATGGCCTTGAACTTTTAAAGAACATCAAAGCCCTGAGACCCGAAGTATTGGTCATCCTCATGACAGCTTTTGGATCGATTGAGACCGCCGTGGAAGCGATGAAGATGGGGGCGAATGACTATATTACGAAGCCTATTAATTTTCATGATCTTCTCCTTCGAATCTCCAAAGCTCAGAAGGAAAATCTCCTCGTCAAGGAAAATCAGCTTTTGAGAATGGAGGTCAGGAAAAGATTTGAGTTCAATAACATTATCGGAAAAAGCAAGAAGATGCAGGAAATTTTTTCCCTCATCGAAAAAGTTGCTCCAGGAAACAGCACAGTGATCATTTATGGAGGGAGCGGAACCGGTAAGGAACTGGTGGCAAAGGCGATTCATTATCATAGTCCAAGGGCAGATCGACCTTTCATCCCATTCAATTGCGGAGCGATACCCGAAACGTTGGTGGAGAGTGAACTGTTTGGCCATACGAAGGGTGCTTTCACTGGAGCCGTTCAGGCAAAGAGAGGATTATTCGAAGAGGCAAACGGAGGAACACTCTTTTTAGACGAGATTTCCACCATCCTCCCCTCGGTTCAGGTTAAACTTCTACGGGTTCTCCAGGAGAAAGAATTAATGAAGGTGGGGAGTACGGAGAGAACAAAGATCGATGTTCGAATGATTGCTGCCACCAATGAAAATTTAGAGCGGAATATGAGGATGGGGAAATTTAGGGAGGATCTCTTCTATCGCCTCCATGTTTTCCCTATTTCCCTTCCCGACCTAAAAGACCGAAGAGAGGATATCCCTTTACTCGCTTACCATTTTCTTGATCGCTATTCCAAAGAGGCGAAAAAAGGGATCAAAGGGATTTCAAAAGAGGCGATGAAACTGCTTATGGAGTACCACTGGCCGGGGAATGTTAGAGAATTAGAAAACATGATTGAAAGAGCCGTGATCATGACCGACCAGGACCAATTAGTTCCCAATGATTTTCCAAAAGATTTAAAAGAAGGATTTTCAGAAATCATTAAAAGGGGAGTGAAGGATCGTAAATCCCTAAACGATATCAAGTCCGAGTATATAAAAGAAATTCTAAAAGAAGTCAGTGGAAACAAAAGAATGGCCTCAGACATCCTTAAGGTGAATCCGAGAACTCTATACCGATTCGAAAAAAAAGCCGCCCCAATTGAATCCCCCTCTCTGGATCACCTCCCTTCTTATTCTAAAGGGAAAAAATAGCCTTGGTGAGGCTTCCCCAAATTTTTTTGAGCCCCTCAAATCGGCACTGGTTTTTGACTTTAATATTAAAGTCTGTTATTTTTTAAACAAATGGATAGGTTTCCAACGAAACTCTTAACCCTTTTTTTGTGTTGTTTGGTCCTGGGAGCTTGTGCGGAAAGGCAGGGACTTCAAAGACAGGAAAAGGGTACGGCATCGGTTGCACTCGCTTCAAAGAAACTGCAAAAAACTCAGCAAAAGACGCTTCCCTCACACCCCCTTGCCTACTACCACTTTCTCCTCTCTCAGCTTAAATTAAAAGAAGGGAAAGTGGAAGAGGCGATGGAGCATCTCAAAGAAGCCATCGCCCGGGATATCAGGGAACCCTCGTTGCATGTTGAATTGGCCAATCTGTATATTCATAAAGGCCTTTTAAACGAAGCGATTGAAGAGTGTAAAACCGCCCTCCTTTACGATCCTGATTATATACCTGCTCATTTGCTTTTGGGGGGGATCTATTCCATCCTCAAAAAGACGTCATTAGCCATTAAGGCATACGAGAAGGTGTTGGAGATTGACCCCCTTCATCGGGAAAGCCACCTTTTTCTCAGTTCCCTCTATGAAGACCTTCAACAACATGACCAAGCCATCCACATTCTTAAACAGTTTCTTGAGATCGAACCGAATTCGGTCATGGGCTTCTGGGCCATTGGAAGAATTTATATCAAGAAAAAATCTTATGAATTGGCCAAGCAATCTTTTTTAAAGGCCCTGGCCATTGAGCCCAATACGATCTCTGTCCTGATGGATTTGGGGATGACTTACGAAATCCAGAATGAACCAGAAAAAGCGTCAGAGGTCTACCAAAAGGTCCTCGCCCTCGACCCTAACAACAAACATGCAAGAAATCGCCTTGGACAGATCTTTATCAAAAATAAGAAGCTCGATGAGGCATTAAATCAATTTCGGGAGATCCAAAAATCCAACGCAGAGGACCTCAATATACGAACCAAGATGGGTTTAATTTACATGGAACAGGGGAAATTGGATCAAGCCATTTTGGAATTCAATATGGTCCTTGCTGCCAATCCCAAAGACGATCGTGTCCGATATTATTTGGGGGCTGCCTATGTCGAGAAAGAAGGCTTCGAGCAAGCCGTTTCAGAATTCAAGAAGATCTCCCCCGAATCTGATCTCTTTGCTGACTCGAGAAGAAACATTGCTTTGATTTTGAAGAAACAAAACAAGACAGGAGAAGCGGTCCAAATCTTAGAGGAGTCGATTCAAGCCAAACCGAATGACGGAGACCTTTACATGGTCCTTGCCGCCATCTATGAAAAAGAAAATCAATTAGAAAACGCCTTGACGGCCCTCAAGAGAGGAATTGAAAAAAATCAAAATAACGCAGAAATCCATTTCCAATTGGGTGCGCTTTACGATAAAATGGGCGACTTTGAGAAAATGGACCTTGAGATGAGAGAAGTTCTCCGATTGAATCCAGATCATGCAGACGCCCTCAACTACCTTGGTTACTCCTATTCCGATCGGGGCATTCGTTTGGAAGAAGCCCTCAAACTCATCCAGAGGGCCATGGAACTGAAACCCAATATGGGGTATATTACCGATAGTCTGGGTTGGGTCTATTATAAACTTGGGGACTATGAAAAAGCGGTGATAGAACTTGAAAAAGCCAATCAATTGACCCCGGATGATTCTACGATTACTGAACATCTGGGAGATGGTTATCTCAAACTGAGCCGAGTTGAAAAGGCAATCGAACTTTACGAACGGGCTTTAAAATTGGATCCCAAACCGGATCAAAAAGAAAGGCTACTCAAGAAAATTAAGGAACTGAAAGAGAAGAAGTAATAAATACTCAATGGTCAATTACCAATGATCAATGTTCGATGATCGATGCACACGTAAATTGAGGGAACCTCTAATAATTCCTAATTCGTCACTCCCGCCCCGTATCAGGTACGGGGTAAACTCCAGCGGGAGTCCAGTCATTTCAAAAGTTTATGGATTCCTGCTTCCGCAGGAATGA
>JACAEV010000217.1 GCA_013388645.1 Syntrophaceae bacterium
ATGTTGGTATAGTTTTGCATATCTGCCATGATGGCCTGGCCGTGCAGACCGAAGGCCGCTTGAAATGCCTCCATGGATTCGAAATAGAAATGACACATGGCGATATAGGTTGCTGGCGTCCCTGGCGATATGCCGCCCAATCCCTGTTCTGCATCCACACACGTGCAGGCAGTCCCTAACTTCTGTCTGACCATGGGCATGTGTTTGTTAAAATAATAGTCCATGTCGAATGTTTTACCCTCTTCATTTGGATAAAACACACTGACCTTAATCATTGACCTACCCTCCTTTCCTGTTGTCAGGATGAGTATCCAATCCCCACGCACCTAAAATAGACCACTCCATACTTACGCCCATAACTGTTGCAGTGAGGACAACCTCTCAAGTCAATTCTTTCTGGATCAAAAACCTTATCACCACTAACCCCCATCACGATGGGGATTGTCTGCGTTGCCTTCTTCGCCTCAAGAGCCGCCGACCCCGTCTCCGTGACGATGATATCCACCTTGAGACGGACCAGCTCGGCCGCGACTTCGGGGAGTCGATCTATCTTTCCTTCCGTGAATTGGTATTCGATGGCGATGTTCTTTCCGTCCACATAGCCGAGTTCCCTCATCCCTATCAGGAATCCCGTCAGTTGTGGAGACTGGGGCCCAGCGTAACCAGAATACTGGGATAGGTAACATAGAGTGCCCCCCTCTGCACGCCCTATTTCGACAAAGGACCCCGAGTCCGAATGAACTCAAGAATATCGGGACCAATGGACTCATCTGACGTTCCAATATGGAATACCTGGGATACATGGTTGTGACCAATCAACTGCTTGATCGTTGGACAGGCTTTGTCACGTTGACAGAGTGCCTGAAATAAGTCGGACGTTTGACCCTCAAGGAAATATGGATCGAACTCGGCAAAAATTATGAAAAGGGGAATTTTACGTCCATCTACATAATTTATTGGTGCCATAGACGGGTATTTTGATTTATCTTCTCCATAGTAGGCTGGTGCAGGGTACCGTGCTGGATCATATATACCGGACATCAGTATCGCTCCGCTGAGGCCATCACCCTCCTTCAGTTGAAATTCCTCTTGAAAGATATAGCTTGCCACATGTGCTCCGCCTGCGGAGTAACCCATAACGAATATCCGGTTTGTATCACCTCCAAATTTCTCCCCGTTCTTGCGGACCCATGTAAGGGCTCCTGCAACATCTTCTGTCCCCGCCGGCCACTTATGCTTGGGGGCAAGACGATAGTTAGAGATTATTGTTAAGATCCCACGCTTGGCGAAATAGAAACCGATGTTATCATAGAAGGGAGTACCAGGCATGCTCTTATTGCCAACAACAAAACCGCCTCCGATGACAAATACGAGAATCGGCATCGGGCTACTGACTTTCTCAGAAGGCGCATAGACATCAAGCCTATGACGTTCCTCAGGTCCGTATTGCTCGTCTTTGGTCGCCTTCACGCCGCTCCTATCCACATTTCCGTGAAGTGGCACATATAGCTTCGCAGTGGCTCCAATGATTTCAAGGGAGAGGTTTTTCCCCATCTCCTTGATCTTGGCAGTGACTTCTGGTGGCGTTGTAGATATCTGGGCCATCACCAAAGTAGCTGAGAAAAGTACGTAAATGAATACAACGAAAAATGTTCGCCTGTACATGTTTGGCCTCCTTTCTTTTGTGATGACTTACTATTTTTTGATAAGAACTCGCTTAGAGGTGAATTAAACAAAAGTTGTTTTAGTAGGATAAAGACCGAAGTCTTCGGGACCGGTTTATCCTACTTCTTAAAAGAGAGGAAATATCTTATTTTCTGGTAAGCGTCCATCTGGTATGCATACCATCGTCAATTTTTATCTTATTCCCATCATCGCTGATTTGGCCCTTGGTCTCTGGTGATACGTAGTTGCCACTGGTTAACGTGACTTTCTTAATGCCACTTTTATCGATCTCGCCTTGTAATGATTGGCTGCCTTTAAAATTCCACGGATCGTCCATCATTCTGATAGCTACAAAAGAACTACCTGTTTGTGTTATTTTGTTGATTACCATATATTTGTCTTTGTTGAGTGGTCCATAGTTATCTACAAAAGTATCCCATTCCCCATTTAAGTCCCAGACTACCTCACCATTGGGAAGTGTTATGGTCTTCTTTGACCCTTGACCATGAAGTGTAGATATAAAAATTATCAAGCTAATAAAGCATATCAGCACAAAGACCATTTTTCTTACCATACTTCATCACCCTCCTTTACTGTAAAATCTGTTTGGATTTATCAAAGACCAAAAGATAAAAGCCTCCAAAAGGACATCATATCCTCCTGGAAGCCTCATATTGGCCCCTTTTGGAAACTCCGTTTCATTTCTTTCCCCAAAAGGTTGAAGTTATGTTTAGAGAAGGCAAGCCAGCTTCACAAATAAGACCTGTTACGGTGGTTTTTATCATGTGGCACAGTTTCTGATGGTTCGAACCGTCAGATTTTTTTCTTTATTTTTAATCAGGTAATGTCTCCTGCTTTGCCGATGGGTTTTAAGAGGGCAAAAATGGCGGTTAATACCAAATTTCAACCCATAACAATCGATCTGAATGAGTTCAAGCTTCATATTGCCCTCAAGGATAGAAATGAAATCACCCTCCATTTCAACTCACCTTCGCGGAAGTTTTACCTCGCTGGAATCACTGGGGTCAGATCTTTACGGGCTGTTGCTCAAACGGCCTTTTTAAAAAATCTGCAGAGGCATCTTCAAAGATAGTAAACAAGATCGCATCCGCCACAAATTCATCTGCCCTATTCGAGGCTCAAAAAAGTTTGCTAAAGAACATCCCATCTGCCCATGGTGGCATCCCAAATTCCTCGCGGGAAAAGGATGTATCACCTACCTCCGAGTCGACACGGATGATTCCATCCGAAAAAATATCGACCGCCATTCCCCTGGGTTCAAAAAACTCTACAACCTGAGAACCTCTTCAGAAAGAATCTTTTCACGACTTCTTTCTATCTTCATGCAATACCCCACGGTCAAGGGTCTTAACGCCACCGCCAATCTTTGCACCATCGCCCACATTACTGTCCTCGCCGTAGCTCTTACCGCAGTGAAGATAGATCAAAAAGACAAAATCCGTTACGTCAAAACTCTCATTCCAAAACTATTTTTGTGAAGCCCTATGGAAGAGTTAACCCTTTGTCTTAGTTTTTAAAACTTGCTAATTACCAAAGAAGCCATTATTGAAAAGACATATTTTGAAAAATCTCCTCTGTCCCCTCTTTCCCAAAGAGGGAAAATTGGAAGAAACCCGAAAGTCCCCGTTGGAGATATAGGCTCCGGTGGGGGCGAAGTAGTGGCAATTTCAGAATTTTCTTTTTCATAATGTGCCTATCAGAGTTTATTTGGGTTTATTGGGTTTATTGAGGTTGTTAGTCTTCACTGTCTCTCTTTTTGACGAATTCAGGATAAAAATATCAGGGTGTAGAGTGTGGCGTGTTAAGTGTTGAGCAATCCTACCTTTGAATTGACAGACAAACGAGGTCTGTGGTATTTTTATTACAAAGGAGATAATATGAAATTGCACGTAGTTATCGAGAAAGATGAGTCTGGGTATTTCGTAGCAGAGGTTCCAGCACTTCCGGGATGCTTGTCTCAGGGAAAAACCCGCGAAGAAGCGCTCACAAATATAAAGGAAGCTATTGAAGGATGGTTTGAGGTGATGGAATCGAAGCAATCGTTTGATCGCACCCGCCTTGTTGAACTTACCGTATAATGGATGAAAAACTGAAACTCTGCTCAGGCGCCGAAGCTGTCCGCAAACTGCAAAGGGCCGGATGGTTATTTGCTCGCCAGAAAGGGTCCCATGTGATGCTAACAAGGCCTGGTTATCAATGGACATTATCAGTCCCTCAACATGATGAAATAGGTATCGGCCTGCTTCGAAAATTAATCCGTCAGGCTGGGCTGACCGTCGAAGAATTCAATAAACTTTAGCCTCATATTCCTGCCGGTTGCTTCTGATTCCTTGTCTATTCTCATATTTTCACTTCGCTGATCTGGATTGTGGGTTGAATGTTAGTGTAGTTAGGCATATCTGCCATGATTGCCTGGCCGTGCAGGCCGAAGGCCGTTTGAAATGACTCTATTGATTCGAAATAGAGATGACATATGGCGATATAAGTTGCTGGCGTACCTGGCGATAGGCCGCCCAGTCCCTGTTCGGCATCCACACACTTGCAGGCAGTCCCTAACATTTGTCTGATCATGGGCATGTGTTTATTAACATAGTAGTCCATGTCGAATCTTTTACCTTCTTCATTCGGATAAAACACACTGACCTTGATCACTGATCTGGCCTGTCATGGTTAGTTTCGCTTTAGTATCGTTGGGTTAAATCTTTATCGTTTGCTTAGTTTTCAATTTGCCTCGGGGCGAACCCAATAGCCCCTCCATACTTCTAAGAACAAATAGAAATTTAATTGATAATTCCACATAAATTGACATTACCTATAGCCTGTGATATGGTTCCTGATGGTTCGAACCGTCAGATTTTTTTCTTTCCTTTTAGCCAGGGAATCTCTCCTGCTTTGCCGATGGGTTTTAGGGGGGCAAAAATGGCGGTTAATACCAAATTTCACCCCATATCAATCGATCTGAATGAGTTCAAACTTCATATTGCCCTCAAGGATAGAAATGAACTCACCCTCCATTTCAACTCACCTTCCCGGAAGTTTTACCTCGCTGTGATTGCTTTTATTGTTAACGAGATGAAAAGATTAGGTAAAATCACATCCATCCCCCTCGATGGACACTATGACCTCCTTGCCTTACTGAACAATACCATTGGAGAGGTTGCCGGATCTTCAGACAAAGAGCATCTGTTGCCAAGAATCTATAGGAAATGGAAGGATATTCTGCCTAACCTTGAAGAAGCGCATCTCTTCAAAATCCTTGGGAAGAAAAAGGAATATGATGAAGGGACTGCTAAGACCTATCACTTTACAGAAGCTGAGAAAGATAACTGGGCAAATCTTTTTGAATACAAAGGGAGCGAGGAGAATGTCAGGCTGAAGTTTGCCGTTGATAGGATAGGAGCAAGGTTGGATGATATTGTCATTATTTATGAGGACGCTATCAATGACGAAGCATGGGAGAGGTTCCTGTCGAGTCTGAAGGAGAAAGTCGAAAAGCTACCCGAAATAGAGCCCATCCAACACCCTTTAGAATTACCTCAAGCTCCTACACCGCTATTAGAGAAGAAGAGAATGGCCTGGCATCTCCAATACCCGTGGATACTTGTTGCCGCAATTGTAGTGATTGCAGTAGCTGCGACATTAGCCATCTGGAAATTTTATCCAAAACCTTCCACGGTCAAAAGGGCTTCGTTGGAGAGGATGGTCTTTCCTCTGCCTGACAAGCCCTCTGTTGCTGTGCTTCCCTTTGTGAACATGAGCAAAGACCCCGAACAGGATTTCTTCAGCGACGGCTTGACTGAGGAGATCATCACCACGCTTTCCAAGAGCCCGAACCTCTTCGTGATTGCCCGCAGCTCGACGTCAAAATACAAGAACAAACCTGTTGAGATCAGTCGGGTGAGCGAGGATTTAGGGGTGCGATATGTGCTTGAGGGGAGTGTCCGTCGATCCGGGGAAAAGGTCCGTATCACGGCCCAGCTTATTGACGCGGTCAAAGGCCATCATCTCTGGACTGAACATTTCGACAGGGAAATCAAGGAGGTGTTAACTGTTCAGGATGAGATCGCATTAAAGATCATGAAGGCGCTGCACGTGAAGTTGGAGGCAGGGCAATTGGGGAGCGAAACGGGAAGAGGCACAAAGAATCTCGAAATATTTCTAAAGTCCATGGAAGCGCGAGAGCAAGTCCTTCGCTACACGAAAGAGGGGAACGCCCGGGCCCATCGGCTTTTTGAAGAGGTCATCGCGCTGGATCCAAATTATGCCAGGGGATACTCAGGTCTTGCTATAAACTACGCAGGGGAGGTATGGCTTGGTACGAGTAAAAATCCAAAGGAATCACTTTCCCGTGCTGTTGAGTTCGCGGAAAAGGCTGTTTCCCTGGACGAATCGGATGCCACCGCCCAGGCCGTTCTGGCGTATCTTTTTGCCATGACACGGCAATACGACAAGGCAGTTTCTCAGGTTTTAAGAGCATTGGCTCTCGATCCGAATTCCTATTCGGTCATCAACAATTGCGGCCTTGCTCTGGCCTATTCGGGAAAGTATGAAGAATCGCTTCCTCTCCTTGAGAAGGCTGCTCGCCTGAACCCCTCCATAGCCCAATCTTTTGTTATGTCAAGTATGGCTTACCGAGTTGTCGGTCACTATGATGAGGCATATGGAGAGGCGAAGAAGGCAGTAGAGAGGAACCCAAAAAGTCAGCTTGCACAGATTGCACTCACTGTTACATCCATATTAACGGGGCGGGAGGAGGAGGCACATGTAGCTGCTGCCCAGGTAATTAAGATCAATCCGGACTTTTCTCTGGAGAAGTATGGAAAGACGCTGCCCTTTAAAGATTCGCATCAGGTCGACCTTGTGATCGATTCCCTCCGCAAAGCCGGTCTGATGTAAAGTCAATTCTCCCGTCTACCTCCGGAAATTCTTAGAGTAATACTTCAATCGAGTGAAAATGTTTTTGACAAAATGCCCTAAAGGAAAATATCAGGATTAAAGACGCTCTCCCCATTTAAAAACACTAAGATCCTTTTTAAAAGATAAAAGGCATTGGCATGAAATTATCTTTTACCAGTTTTCTTCCTCCATTGATCGGATCTGGAATTGCCCTGTTCGTTTATCCTGCGGTAGGATGGTGGGGATTTCTCTTCTTGGGTTTTTGGGTCGTCGGGAGTTCAATATGGCAGTTATAGCCCTTGTCCTCAGTCTTTTTATCGCTGGTTTAGGCGCTCTGGGAATAATCTCACCCATAAGGCTTCTACGGATTGTTCGGCAGTTTCAAAGCACGTCTGGACTCTACATTGCAGCTGGTTTTCGTATTCTCTTGGGAGTTGTGCTCCTTCTCTCTACATCGAACTCACGTTTTCCTGAAGTGGTCCTCATCCTTGGCGCCATCATTTTCGTTTCGGGTCTCATCACGCCTCTACTTGGGCTCGAGCGTTTTCGAAGACTCCTCAATTGGTGGTCGGGCCTGGACCGAGTCTTCATGCGGATTTGGGGAGGGTTTGCTTTTGTATTCGGTCTTTTTTTAGCCTACGCCGTAAGTCCTTAAATACCTCTTAATCAACACACCATCTGCTTTCCGCATTTTCTTGCAATGAAATGGTTGACATTTTAGTTTTGTTATTATAACTTCCATCCATCCAAAGGGAGGAGGGAGACGATGAATTATAAGACATTTGTAGAAGAACAGATTGTTTCATTGAGAGAAACAGTCAAAGATGGTCTTGCAATCAATGCATTAAGTGGGGGAGTGGATAGCTCCGTCGTTACTGTTCTTGGACACCGTAGTCTTGGTAACAAGCTCAAGACAGTTTTTATTGATAATGCTCTGATGCGAAAGGGCGAGCCAGAGCGAGTTGTTAAAATCTTTGCCAAGATGAAAATCCCTGTGGAGTTGGTAGATGCAAAGGCGGTGTTCTTAGAGGCTCTAAAAGGATTGACTGATCCTGAGGAAAAACGGAACGCCATCACAAACACCTTTTATGCAAAAGTATTTGGGAGACTTGTTCGTGAGACGGGTGCTAAGTTTCTCCTCCATGGAACGATTCTTACAGATATCGAAGAAACCATCGCTGGTATCAAGCGGCAACATAATATCCTTGCACAGCTCGGCATTGATCCAGAAAAGGAATACGGCTACAAGGTGTTAGAACCCCTTCAGACGCTGCGAAAAGATGGGGTCAGAAAGGTGGCAAAAATACTTGGGCTTCCATCTGAACTTGCGAAAAGAATTCCTTTTCCAGGTCCTGCACTGGCGACAAGGATTGTAGGAGAGGTTACGGAAGAGAGGCTCGAAGTGGTCCGGGAGGCCACTGCTATTGTTGAAAAAGAGCTTGAAAGGAGCAAAGCGTTTCAATATTTAGCAGTTCTTCTCAATGATAAGGCCACTGGGATCCGAGAAAACAGGAGAGAATTTGGACAGATTATTGTGGTTCGGTGCCTTAACAGTGTGGATGCGAGGACAGCCACAGTTACGAAGATCTCATGGGATAAGCTTAACCGCATCAGCAAACGCATCACATCTATCAAAGGGGTGAATCGTTGCCTTTATGATCTTACGCCGAAACCTCCAGCGACGATTGAGTATATATGATCGACAGGCCTGCAGGATTGGTTAGAACGCCTGCCTATCGTAGGCAGAGGCTTTCTACCCATAGCCTTAGCTTTAACCTGATACTTTTCCCATCAACTCTTTCAGTTTATCTACGGCTGTAGGAAGGACATCTCCAATCTTTTCCTCAAAACGGAGATGGCATCTACTATCCATGGGAGTCTCTCCCTGATTGATGATGACCAGCCGGGCTCCTGATTTGAGAGCGACTCCTGGCATTTCATTGGCAGGGCTGACCACGAGACTCGATCCTACCACAATGAAGAGATCACTACGACTTGAATGCCAGAAAGAATCCTCTAAATCCTTTTCAGGCAGAGGATCACCAAAGTTCACAACGCTTGAAACCAGTTTGCCACCGCAGGAGCAAGTATTTAAACTTAGGGATTTATCCACCTGAGTCTGGCAACGCTGGCATCTGAGTTTAGAGACATTGCCATGTAGTTCAGCCAAGAGTTCAGGCCGAATACCCGAACGCAGATGGAGGTTATCTACATTCTGAGAGATGAGGAATTTCAATTTGCCTAAGTTCTGTAGCTCCACGATCGCTCGATGCCCTGCATTGGGCTCAACCGAGGTAAAAGGTCTTGTTTTTGGAGGAAGGCCCTTTTCTTGTCTCGTCCATATGCCATCCGGCCCCCTAAAATCAGGGAGTCCCGATTCCGTACTGATGCCCGCAC
>JACAEV010000059.1 GCA_013388645.1 Syntrophaceae bacterium
AATGTGTCGTTGACGGTGGAGTTGATTACGCCGATAGCGATGGAGAAGGAGTTGCGGTTTGCGATACGGGAGGGGGGTCGCACAGTGGGGGCCGGTGTGATCAGCGATGTCCTCGAATAGACTGAAGGTGTCATTTTGTTTAGGAGTATTCAATGAGGAATATTTTAACTTTGTCCTGCACTGAATGTAAAAGGAGAAATTATTCTACGACAAAGAATAAAAGGACCACTCCGGATAAGTTGGAGTTCAGAAAATATTGTCGATTCTGTCGTAAACATACCGTTCATAAAGAAACCAAATAGATTAATGGGAAGGAGAGACAGGCCAGTAGCTCTAACGGATAGAGCACCGGACTCCAAATCCGGGTGATGGGGGTTCAAATCCCTCCTGGCCTGCCACGTTTAGTATCGTGTATGGTCCGCTAAGCCCTCCATCAGGCACATGACCAGCCGGGGATCTTAAAAGGTTTATGACCATCCTCTGACTTCGGAATGGAATAAATGGAATTTTCAATCAAAGAAAAATTTGAAACGGCGAAACAATTTTTAAGGGAAGTAAGAACTGAATTGAAAAAGGTCACCTGGCCTTCGAGAAAGGATACCCTTTCTGGGACACTTGTTGTTCTGGTGGCTGTTTTCATCATTGCCGTCTTTTTAGGCATCGTCGATTCCGGTCTGTCGAATCTTATCAAGGAGTTATTGAAGAGGGCGACCAGTTAGAGGAAGTCGATTTTTCTTTCTTTTATGATAAGGGTATGAATTATGGCGCAACAGTGGTATGTCGTACATACCTATTCGGGTTTCGAGAATCGAGCCAAACAAAATTTGGAAGAACGGATTAAAAATCTCGGTAAGGGAGATTTTTTCTCAACCATTTTAGTTCCCACCGAGACAGTGGTGGAGTTGGTGAAGGGAAAGAAAAAGACCTCCCAGAGAAAGATCTTTCCAGGATATATATTGGTGAAGATGGAATTAAACGAGGAGACATGGCATATCGTTAAGGACACACCCAAAATTACTGGTTTTGCTGGTGATGGGACGAAGCCGGTTCCCATTTCAGAGGGAGAAGTTGAAGAGATCTTGTCTCAAATGAAAGAGGGCGTTACGAAAGCCAAGCCCAAGGTTTCTTTTGGTGTTGGAGATAGCGTCCGAGTCATCGATGGTCCTTTTGTTAATTTTATTGGGACCATTGAGGAGGTCAAACCCGAAAAAAGGAAGTTGAAAGTATTGGTCTCCATTTTTGGAAGAGCCACTCCTGTTGAACTCGATTTTATTCAGGTCGAGAAGAATTAACGATCCTCGGATGAGGTGTGAATTATGGCAAAAAAAATTGCAGCAATGGTAAAACTTCAAATTCAGGCAGGACAAGCTAACCCTTCTCCTCCTGTGGGGCCAGCTTTGGGACAGCATGGGGTCAACATTATGGAGTTCTGTAAATCCTTTAATGCTCGGACACAGGGACAGGAAGGAATGGTTATCCCCGTGGTGATTACTATTTATTCAGATCGGTCCTTCAGCTTTGTGACCAAAACTCCGCCCGCTTCCATCCTATTGAAGAAGGCAGCCAAAATTGTGAAGGGTTCTGGTGAACCCAATCGTAATAAAGTGGGTAAGGTGACCCGAGATCAGATTCGCGAGATCGCGCAGATCAAGTTCAAGGATCTCAATGCCGTCGATATGGCAGGGGCGATCCGAACCGTCGAAGGGACAGCACGAAGCATGGGTCTGGAGGTTGTATAAGAGAGGATTATGGCAAAAAGAGGAAAGAAATATATAGAGGCCAAAGCGAAAGTCGATCGAACCAAGAGGTACGAACTGGGAGATGGAGTGAAACTCCTTTTGGAGACAGCGTATGCTAAATTTGATGAGGGAGTGGACCTTGCGATCCGTCTCGGGGTCGACCCTAAGAAAGCAGACCAGATGGTTCGGGGGACCGTTGTTCTTCCCCATGGAACCGGCAAGAAGGTGAGGGTATTAGTCTTTGCCAAAGGGCAAAAAGAAAAAGAGGCATTGGAGGCAGGGGCCGATTTCGTCGGAGGAGAAGATCTCATCGAAAAAATTTCAAAGGGATGGCTCGAGTTTGATAAAGCCATTGCCACCCCAGATATGATGGGTTTGGTCAGCAAACTTGGAAAAATATTAGGACCTCGGGGGTTGATGCCCAACCCGAAGGTGGGCACTGTCACCTTCGATTTGGAAAAGGCTATAAAAGAGATTAAAGCGGGAAAAGTGGAGTTTAAGGTTGAAAAGGCAGGGGTGGTGCATGTCCCGGTGGGAAAGGTTTCTTTCGGATTTGACCGATTATTAGAAAATATTAAAACGCTCTTGGAAGTGATCATTCGGGCGAAGCCACCTACCAGCAAAGGGATCTATTTGAAGAGCATCGCCTTGTCCACGACGATGGGACCAGGAATCAAGATCGACCCACTCGATGTCCGAGGATTAATGAAATCATAGGAACGTCGACCGGATTCATCGCAGGAGGTAAATTTCATTGAACCGAAAAGAGAAAGAACAGGTGATATCAGACCTCGGTGAACGGGTAAAAGGGCTTCAGGCTGCTGTTCTGACGAATTATCGAGGTCTCAATGTAGAGCAGATCAATCATCTAAGACAGCGATTGAGGGAAGAGAAGATTTCCTACCACGTGGTGAAAAACACCTTAATCAAGCTGGCTGCAAAGGGAACGGATTTGGAAAAGTTGAATCAATATTTTCAAGGACCCACAGCTTTGGCGATTTCTTATGGAGACCCTGTTCTTTTAGCAAAGATTTTATCAGAGTTCATCAAAACCCAACCCTCTCTTGAGATCAAAGTCGGCCTTATTCAAGGGAAAGTGATCACGCCTGAAGAAGTAAAGACCTTGGCGACGATGCCCTCTCGAGAGGTGATTTTCAGTCAAATTTTAGGGGCGATTGAGGGAACAGCTCGTCAACTTGGGGCAGTCCTCTACTTGGCTCTTCAACAAGTGCTGGGGACCCTTCAGGCCAGAGTCGATCAGTTAAGCCAAGAAACTTCTGAAGAAAGGAAAACCGTTACGTGATCCTCCCCTTTTTACTTCCTTCTTCTTAGGAAGAGGAGAAAAAGGGGAAGACTGAATATAAAGAGAATGAAAATAGGAGGATTTTTCAATGGCCGATATCCAAAAAATTGCTGAAGAAATTAGTAGCCTGACGTTGTTAGAAGCTCGTGATCTCGTGAAGACCCTTGAAGAAAAATTGGGGGTCAAAGCCACCGCACCCATGGCGATGGCGGCCATGCCAGCTGCCGGAATGGCCGCAGGGGCAGAAACAGCTGCGGCTGAAGAGAAAACAGAATTTGATGTCATCCTGACGGGCTTTGGTGACAAGAAAATCCAAGTCATTAAGGTAGTCAGAGAACTGACCGGTTTGGGTTTGAAAGAAGCGAAAGACCTTGTTGAAGGTGTCCCCAAGCCTGTGAAAGAGGGGGTTTCGAAGGATGAAGCCGCCAGTATGAAGAAGAAGTTAGAAGAGGCTGGGGGATCCGTCGAAGTCAAGTAGGAAAATAGTTCAACGTGTTGAGGGACATTGTTGTCTCTTCTCAGAAGGACAAAAAGGAATTTTAGGGGAGGTCCGAATGGGAGGGGACTTTCTATTTAAGGGAGAGGAGTGATTATGGCTAGCGTTGTCCCTGTTTATCGAAGATACCGTAAGAACTTTTCAAAAATAAAAGAGGTGTTAGAGATCTCCAATCTCATCGAGGTTCAAAAGAGATCCTACGAGCAGTTTCTGCAAGCGAATGTGGATCCGGACAAACGGGAACCCATTGGACTTCAGGCGGTCTTTAAAACAGTTTTCCCCATCAAAGATTTTTATGAAACGGCTTCCCTTGAATTTGTCAATTACCGTCTTACCGAGCCGAAATATGATGTTGAGGAATGTTTGTTAAGGGGGATGACCTATGCGGCTCCTATTAAAGTGACGGTTCGCTTAGTGGTCTGGGATGTGAATGAAGAGACCAAAGCGAGGAGCATCAAGGCCGTCAAGGAACAAGAGGTCTATTTTGGTGAGATCCCTCTTATGACCGAAAACGGAACCTTCATCGTGAACGGCACGGAGCGGGTGATCGTCAGCCAGCTTCATCGTTCCCCCGGCGTTTTCTTTGATCAGGATCAAATCAAACCCCACGGCGGTGGAAAGACCTTCTATTATGCCAGGATCATCCCTTATCGTGGTTCCTGGATTGATTTTGAATTTGATCAGAAGGATCTCCTCTATGTTCGAATCGACCGACGTCGAAAAATTCCTGTGACCGTCCTCCTTCGGGCCCTTAAATATACTGGAGAAGAGCTCCTGGACTTTTTCTATTATAAGGAGAAGGTTCTTATTCGAAAAGGAAAATTCCAAAAGGAGATTTCGAAAGAGGTGTTGGTGGGGCAGAAGGCGACCTCTGATATCCTGGATCCGGAGACCCATAAGATCATCCTAAAAAAGCATCGTCGAATCACGGAAGAGTCATTTAGAAAATTGGAGTTGGCCAAGATCAATACCATTTCAGTCGAGCCCCAAGATTTAATCGGGCGGTATCTGGCTAAGGACGTAGTGGACCCTGAAACCGGAGAGGTCATCGCCGAATGCAATGATGAGGTTACAGAAAAACTTTTAGAAGAGATGAAGGAGAGAAAAGTTGAAACCTTTGACATTCTCTTTATTGACAACATCAATGTGAGTTCTTCCTTAAGGGATACCTTGGTGGTCGATAAGATTGGATTGACCCAAGAAGAGAGGCAAAAGCTCGCGGAATCCGACTCTGAAAAATCAATCCGGGAGAGGGAGTCTGAAAGGGCCCTCATTGATATCTATAAAAGACTTCGTCCTGGAGACCCCCCTACCGTAGAGACAGCCATTGGACTCTTCTACAACCTTTTCTTTAATTCCGAGCGGTATGATCTCTCCAAGGTGGGGAGAATGAAGTTAAATCATAAACTTGGATTGAAAGGAAATCCCCCTCGGGTGCTGGTTTTCACTGAAAAATGGAAGAAAGAGGCATTGCACTCTGGAGCGATCTATGTAGGGGGAAAGGAACTGGTAGATCGGATTCAAGGGGGATGGCTTGATTTTGATGAGGCCATCGCGACTCCAGAAATGATGGAGGAGATTCAACGTGTTGCTAAGATCCTTCATCCTATTGGACTGATGCCTTCTTTGAAGGATGGGACCATCACGGATGATGTGCAAGGAAAGATTCGAAAGATTCTGGAGGACGAAAAGACCACCCTGAGGCGAAGAGATATCCTGGAAGTCGTGAAATATTTAATTAAATTGAAGGATGGTCAAGGGGCTGTGGATGATATCGATCATTTGGGAAACCGTCGGGTTCGGACCGTTGGGGAGCTTTTGGAAAATCAATATCACATTGGACTGGTAAGGATTGAGAGAGCGATCAAGGAGCGCATGAGCCTTCAAGATGTCGAAACATTGATGCCCCATGATCTGATCAACTCTAAGCCTCTTTCTGCCGTGATCAAAGAGTTTTTTGGTTCGAGTCAGCTTTCCCAGTTTATGGATCAAACCAACCCTCTCTCAGAGATCACCCACAAACGGCGACTTTCGGCTTTAGGACCTGGGGGACTTACCCGGGAAAGGGCAGGATTTGAAGTAAGAGATGTTCATCCCACCCATTATGGTCGAATCTGTCCGATCGAAACCCCAGAAGGTCCGAACATTGGATTGATTACCTCTCTCAGCACCTATGCGCGTGTCAATGACTATGGATTTATTGAGACGCCTTATCGTGAAGTGATCAATGGGAAGGTCACCAACAACATCCGATATCTCTTTGCACTGGACGAAGAGGAGGAGGTGGAGGGACAAAAGCCTGCTATCGCTCAAGCGAATGTACCCATCGATCGAGAAGGGAAATTCCTCAACCCTCTCATCTCCGCTCGAAGAGGTGGAGAGTTTGTGATGCTTAAGCCTGAGGAGATTCGGTATATGGACGTTTCTCCAAAACAGTTGGTGAGCGTGGCGACTTCTCTCATTCCTTTTTTAGAAAATGATGATGCCAATCGAGCCTTGATGGGATCGAATATGCAACGTCAGGCCGTTCCTCTTTTGAAGACGGATGCCCCCTTAATTGGGACAGGGATGGAGGCCATTGTGGCGAGAGATTCAGGGGTCACTGTCGTAGCGAAGAGAGATGGCATCGTTGAGGACGTGGATGCATCGCGAATCGTCATCCGGACTGATGAGGATGGTCAGAAACAGGATGACCCAGGCGTGGACATCTATACTTTAATCAAATATAAGCGATCCAATCAAAATACCTGCATCAATCAGAGGCCCATCGTTCGCGTTGGAGAACGCGTGAAGAAGGGAGAAGTGATTGCAGATGGGCCAGCCACAGATATGGGAGAACTCG
The DNA here is from genome assembly GCA_013388645.1 of Syntrophaceae bacterium. Lineage (GTDB taxonomy): Bacteria > Desulfobacterota > BSN033 > BSN033 > UBA1163 > UBA1163. The sequence goes on from JACAEV010000059.1 coordinate 6,381, forward strand.
CATTGGGAAGGAATGTTCTGGTCGCCTTCATGCCTTGGGGAGGATATAACTTTGAAGATTCCATTCTCATTAGCGAAAAGTTATTAAAAGAGGATACCTACACCTCCATCCATATTGAAGAATTGGAGTGTGTCGCACGGGATACGAAGTTGGGAAAAGAAGAGATCACCTGTGATATCCCCAATGCGGGGGAGGAGGCATTAAAGGATCTCGATGAAAGTGGGATCATCCGAATTGGAGCCGAGGTCAAACCTGGGGACATTCTCGTCGGCAAAGTGACCCCAAAGGGAGAGACCCAACTCTCACCAGAGGAGAAACTCCTTCGGGCCATTTTTGGCGAAAAGGCTGGAGATGTTCGGGACACCTCTTTGAAAGTTCCCCATGGCATTGAAGGGATCGTCATCGATGCAAAAGTGTTCTCCCGAAAAGGACAAGAAAGAGACGAGAGGACTAAAGCGATTGAAGATCAAGAAAAGGCCAGGTTATTAAAAAATCAAGCAGATGAAATCCGGATTATCCAAAACAGTACCAGGAGGAAGATCGGAAAGTATTTAATTGGTAAACGATCCCCTCACAAAATTGCAGATGAAAAGAAAAACCGAGTTTATTTAGAGGCGAAGGAACGGATCAAGGAAGAACACCTTTTTGCCATTCCTTTTGATCGACTCAAAGAGATCGATGTGATCGAAGGGAAGAGGGTTCTCCCTGAGGTTCATCGCTTTCTGGATCACGCGGAACTTCAGATCAATGTGGTAAAGGGGGTTTTTGGGGATAAATTGGCCAAATTGAAGAGAGGAGATGAACTGGCTCCTGGCGTCATCAAAACGGTTAAGGTGTACATTGCCATGAAACGGAAACTCTCCGTCGGCGATAAAATGTCCGGACGCCATGGAAACAAAGGGATCATTTCTCGGATTCTTCCTGAAGAGGATATGCCTTATTTAGAGGATGGGACGCCGGTGGAGATTATCCTCAATCCATTGGGTGTCCCCTCACGAATGAATGTGGGGCAGATCCTTGAAACCCATTTGGGTTGGGCGGCCAAGGGCTTGGGCTGGAAGATCGAGGAATATTTACAAAAACATTTTAACCCCAAATTGCTTCGGAGGAGAATTAAAGAGATCTATTCTTCAAAAGAAGTGAATGAATTTCTGGAGCACGCGACGGATGATGAGATTATTGAGTTAGCCCGAAAACTCGGTCAGGGGATTTTTGTTTCTGTCCCTGTCTTTGATGGGGCCTCGGAAGAGGAGATTAAAGATTTACTGAAGAAAGCGGAGCTTCCCACCACTGGGCAGACGATCCTCTACGATGGAAGGACAGGAGATCCCTTCCACCAGAAAGTGACGGTGGGCTTTATGTATCTCCTCAAATTACATCACTTGGTGGACGATAAGATTCATGCCCGATCCATCGGTCCTTATTCTCTGGTGACTCAACAACCCTTGGGAGGCAAAGCGCAATTCGGGGGTCAACGGTTAGGAGAGATGGAGGTTTGGGCCTTGGAGGCCTATGGAGCCGCTCATTCCTTACAAGAGTTCTTAACGGTGAAGTCGGACGATGTGGCAGGAAGGACCCGCGTCTATGAGGCGATTGTCAAAGGAGAACATACCTTGGAGCCGGGACTTCCGGAATCTTTCAATGTTTTGGTCAAAGAGTTACAGAGTCTTTGTTTAGATACCGAATTGATCGAGGAAAAACGAGAAGAACTTTGATCGTACAATGAACCATGAACGACGAACGATGAACGATTCATCGTTTATTGTTCATCGTCTTAAAAAAGGAGGAAGACCTTGGAAGATTATTTATCTTTCTTTGAAAAAGGGAAGAGTCCGATTAATTATAACGCCATTCGAATTTCGATTGCCTCTCCAGAAAAGATTGAGTCATGGTCTCATGGAGAGGTGAAGAAACCGGAGACGATCAATTATCGGACTTTCAAACCGGAAAAGGATGGACTCTTCTGTGCTAAGATCTTTGGCCCCACTAAAGATTATGAATGTAATTGTGGCAAATACAAGCGAATGAAACACCGAGGTATTGTGTGCGAAAAATGCGGGGTCGAGGTAATCCAATCGAAGGTGCGAAGAGAGAGAATGGGGCATATCCGATTGGCCACCCCTGTCGCCCATATCTGGTTTCTCAAGAGCATTCCCAGTAAGATTGGGATCCTTTCCGACATGACGCTCAGAGAATTAGAGCGGATTCTCTACTTTGAGGCTTACCTTGTTCTCGATGGGAAGAAGACCCCTTTGAAAAAGAGTGAAATTCTTTCAGAAGATCGATATCGGGAAGCCAGAGAGAAATATGGGAATGAATTTGTAGCGGCGCAAGGAGCGGATGCGATCCGAGAACTATTGAGAAATACCAATGTGAAAGAACTTTCACAGAAGCTCCGAACCGAAATGAAGGAGACGACCTCCGAAGCCAAAAAGAAGAGATTGGCCAAACGCCTGAAGATTATTGAATCCTTCTTGGAGTCCGGAAACAAACCGGAGTGGATGATATTAGAAGTGATTCCCGTCATCCCACCTGACCTTCGTCCTCTTGTCCCCTTGGATGGAGGTCGATTTGCCACTTCTGACCTCAACGACTTATATCGGAGGGTGATCAACCGGAATAACCGCCTCAAACGCCTTCTTGAATTGAATGCGCCGGAGATCATCATCCGGAACGAGAAGCGAATGCTTCAAGAGGCAGTGGATGCCTTGTTCGATAATGGAAAGAGAGGTCGGACCATCTTAGGGGCAAATAAGAAACCTCTTAAATCGCTGAGCGACATGCTTCGAGGAAAGCAGGGTCGGTTCAGGCAAAACCTCTTAGGAAAGCGGGTCGACTATTCTGGACGTTCCGTGATCGTTGTTGGCCCTGAGCTCAGGTTGCATCAGTGTGGACTTCCTAAGAAAATGGCCCTCGAGCTGTTCAAACCCTTCATCTACCATCGTTTGGAAGAGAAAGGCCTGGTGGCCACCATCAAGAGTGCCAAAAAGATGTTAGAAAAAGAGAGACCTGAGGTCTGGGATGTGTTGGATGAAGTGATCCGTGAGCATCCTGTGTTGCTCAACCGAGCTCCCACCCTTCATCGTTTAGGGATTCAGGCCTTTGAACCCGTTTTGATCGAGGGGAAGGCGATTCAACTCCATCCATTGGTTTGTGCTGCCTTTAATGCCGATTTTGATGGGGACCAGATGGCCGTTCATGTTCCTCTATCCGTGGAGGCACAGTCCGAAGCCAGGATTCTGATGATGTCCACCAATAACATTCTCTCTCCAGCTAGTGGCAAACCGATCATCATCCCCACCCAAGACATCGTCCTTGGAATTTATTACATGACTCGGGAACGTCCCTTTGTGAAGGGAGAGGGGAAAGTGTTTTCCAATCCGGAGGAAGTGCGAATTGCTTATGATGCACACGAAATCGACCTCCACGCACGCATCAAGGTTCGATTGGACGGTGAACTCATTGAGACGACGGTTGGTCGAATCCTCCTCAAGGAGATTCTTCCCGAAGAGATCCCCTTTCGACTGATCAACAAAGTCATGAAGAAGAGCGAACTCGCCAACCTGATTGACTATTGTTACCGGTACGGAGGAGAGAAGAAAACGGTGCTCCTCTCCGATCGGTTAAAGGATGTGGGATATCGCTATGCAACGCTGGCTGGGATTTCCATCTCTTTGGATGACATGCTGATTCCTTCTAATAAGGGGAAACTCCTCCAAGAAGCCCAGCAGGAGATTGAGAGGGTTCAAGAACAATATACCGAGGGATTGATTACCGATGGAGAGCGATACAATAAAGTCATCGACATTTGGGCCCAGGTAACCGAAAACATTGCCGGGGTGATGTTGAAAGAGCTGGGAAGCGAGGAAGTGGTAGGGTTGTCCGGGGAGAAAAAGACCACGGAGAGTTTAAATCCCATTTACATCATGGCTGATTCCGGAGCCCGGGGGAGCGCTCAGCAGGTGCGACAATTAGCGGGCATGCGGGGTTTGATGGCGAAGCCATCTGGAGAAATCATCGAAACTCCCATCACTGCGAATTTTCGGGAAGGGCTGACCGTCCTCCAATACTTCATCTCCACTCATGGGGCTCGAAAGGGGCTTGCCGATACCGCATTGAAAACAGCCAACGCAGGATATCTCACCCGACGATTGGTGGATGTGGCTCAGGATGTCGTCATCAGGGAAAATGATTGTGGAACCCTGGATGGAATTGAAGTCGAATCGCTCGTCGAGGGGGGAGAAATCATCGAATCCATGAGAGAACGCATTCTCGGTCGAGTGGCCTTAGAAGAAATTCGAGATCCCTTTTCAGGAGAGGTGATCGTCAAAGGGAATGAAGAAATTGATGAAACCTTGGCCGATCGCATCGAGGACATCGGGATTGACAAGGTGAAGATTCGGTCCGTGCTCACCTGCAAATCGAAACAGGGGGTCTGTGCCCTCTGCTATGGTAGGGATTTAGCACGTGGGAGATTGGTCAATGTGGGGGAGGCGATCGGCATCATCGCCGCCCAATCCATTGGTGAGCCGGGGACCCAGCTGACCATGAGGACTTTCCACATCGGGGGAACAGCCAGCCGGAGAGCAGAGCAAACGACGTTAGAATGTCGGATTGACGGGAAGGTAAAATTCATCAATCTGAAGAGCGTGAAGAATCGGGAAGGAAATCTGATCGTGATGAATCGAAATGGGGAAATTGCCATTTTAGATGAGAACGGGAGGGAACGAAGGCGATATACCGTCATTTATGGTGCCAAGTTAAAGGTGAAGGATGGACAGAAGGTCAAGGAAGGAGAGATCTTGGCAGAGTGGGATCCTTATTCCATCCCTGTTCTAACAGAGGTGTCGGGACTGGTGAAATTTGGAGACATCATTGAAGGGGTAACAATGCAGGAACAGGTGGATGAGTTTACTGGCTTATCTCGAAAAGTGATTACGGAATCAAAAGACCCAGAACTTCGGCCAAGGATCTCCATCAAGGATGATAAGGGCCGAACCATGAATCTTCCTGGTTCGACTTCCCAGGCGCGGTACCTTCTCCCTGTGGGAGCCAATATCTTTATCTCTGAAGGCGATATGGTGGAGGCCGGGGATGTCATCGTGAAGATCCCCCGTGAGACAACCAAGACGAAAGATATTACAGGAGGCCTTCCACGGGTGGCTGAGCTTTTCGAGGCAAGAAAACCCAAAGAATATGCTTTAATCAGTGACATCGACGGGATGGTCGAATTTGGAAAAGACCTAAAGGGAAAGAGGAAGGTGGTCATTCGACCGGAAGTAGGGGAACCAAAGGAATATATGATTCCGAGGGGAAAACATGTAAGCGTCCACGAAGGAGATTTTGTTAAAGCAGGAGAGGCCTTGATGGATGGTCCCTCCAATCCTCATGATATTTTAAGAGTGTTAGGAGATAAAGCCCTGGCCCGATATTTGGTGGATGAAATCCAGGAGGTTTATAAACTCCAAGGGGTGAAGATCAATGACAAACATATAGAGGTGATCGTTCGTCAGATGCTAAAGCGAGTGAAAATTAAAGAAGTCGGAGATACGCACTTTTTGGTGGATGATCAAGTGGAAAAATTTGTATTTGAAGAGGAGAATGCCCGGGTGATGAAAGAGGGAGGAAAACCGGCTGTTGGGGAACCTCTTTTCTTGGGAATTACCAAGGCCTCTCTCATTACGGATAGTTTTATTTCTGCTGCCTCCTTCCAGGAGACCACTAAGGTACTCACTCAAGCAGCTGTAGCGGGGAAGGTGGACTATTTGAAGGGATTGAAGGAGAATGTCATCATGGGTCGCCTGATCCCAGCAGGAACGGGTTTGGCTAAATACAAACAATTACCTCTCTGGGTGGAAGGATACACTGAAGAAAAAGTTCCAACGGGTGGGGAAAGGGAGACAGCGGGAGAAGTGGCTGCCTAATAAGAAAGACTATTCTAAAGGTAATATGAATAAGGCCCATTCTCATGTTGGCGGAATGGGCCTTTTCTTTTACCTACCTGGATGCGTTGAGTGCAATTTGATATAATTTTGGAATTTATGAAAATGGTTAAAAATACTAGCTGATTCCCTACAATGAAGTAAGGAATTTAAATCTTACAAGGAGATTTATATGGTAACAGCGAAAGTCACTTCCAAGGGACAAATCACAATCCCGAAAGAGGTCAGGGAAAAGCTGAGGATATCCCCGGGGGAAGAGTTGGGATTTGTCGAGAGGCATGGAGTGTTCTTTATCCAAAAGCAGGTGAAGACATCTCCGTTTGAGAAATGGATGGGGAAGCTGAAGGGGCTCAAAGGTTTGCAGTCAGATGAAATGATCGATGGTTTAAGAGGAAAATGATCACCGCAATCGACATGAATATATTACTGGATATACTGATTCCGGACGAAACACATTCATTGAATTCAAAACAATTGCTCGATCGATGTTTAGAAAAAGGACAGTTGGTGATATGCGAAGTTGTTTGTGCGGAACTTTCCTCACAATTCCCCTCGGAAAGAGAATTGAGAAATTTTCTTTTGGACACGGGGATCAGGCTTGTTCCATCCAGCCGTGAAGCTCTGTATTTAGCCGGAGAACGGTGGAAAAAGTTTACCAGAAAAAAAGGATGTCATCGTGATGTTCAAGGCCCTGATTCTTCAGTCTCTTTACAATCTTTCGGACGAGCAGACGGAGTTTCAGATTCGAGATCGTCTCTCGTTTATGCGGTTCTTGGATTTGTCTTTGGAAGATGACGTTCCGGACGCCAAGACCCTTTGGTTGTTTCGAGAGCAGTTGACCGAAGCGGGGGTGATTGAAAAGGCCTTTGACCAATTTGAAGCGTATCTTTGGGAACAGGGTTTCTCGGCCCGCAAAGGACAGATTGTAGACGCCAGTATTGTTCCGGGACCGAGGCAAAGGAACAGTCGGAAAGAAAATAAGAGGATCAAGCAGGGAGAGGCTCCAGAAGGCTGGAGCGAGCAGAAGAGGCGGCAGAAGGATACGTAGGCCCGCTGGACCAAGAAGAACGGACAGAACTACTATGGTTATACGCTTTGAAACTTCCTTTTCATCTTCCAACGAACTCTATTCCTGATCCCATCCAACCGCGGGGCATCGAGGCATCTCCAGTCCTTGAATCAAGAAAAGCGAAGAAAGATCGGTGCGGGAATTCATGAATTTGATTCAATCTTACCCATTAGGGGTCTCAGTGAAAAGCACCGGTGGGGGATTAGAAATGATGTGCAGGTCCGTATTGCAGAAAAAAGTGGGTAAAGAGCTACAGTCGGAATTGCTCGGAATAAACCCTCCTGCTCATTTCATTCCTTTGAGATCTCCAAAGTAGATCGAGAAAATCAAGATAGCTACTTAAATCCCTGGGTTCATGAAACATTGGCCTGCCAATAGCCCCGAAGTCTTCCTTGGTGAGTACCCAATCTTTCTCAAGGTCGATGCTTCTCTTTCTTCTTTTTTGTAAGCTCATCGTACTTCTCCATCTGTCCATATTTTTCGAAGTACCCTCGAATCTCCTCCATATCCAGCCCGGGCAACTTCAAAAGGTACTGAAGGTCTGCCATCTCCCTGAACGATCTTTCCGGATCGTTTTTCATGGCAAAGACCTTAAGGGCAATTAGATGCTCAGCCCGCACAACGGGTACTGATATGTCATCGAGAACGAGTAGCGGCTTGGCCTCCGAAAGAATCACATCGGCCGTTTCGCCTTCTACGTAAATGAAATCGATCCTTCCAAGATTTGTGAGCGGATGCACATGATTCGAATAACCTACCGAGCGATAGATCGTTTCGTAACCAAGGGATTCCAGATATGCGATGATCCTACTTTGATGGGGACTTCGAACCAAGAAATCCACATCCTGTGTTGCCCGTAAATACCCATAGGCCTTCAAGGCAAAAGAGCCAACAAGAGCATAGTCGATTTGCGCTTGTTCGAAGAAACCGATTAGACTTCGGAATATCGTCTTAATATTCAAGGTGAGCTAAATATAGCGCCTCTTTCGGCCTTCGACGCTCGCGTTTTTATCTTATCGTTTCCAACTTCTTCTTGGCCATGTCGGCCTGTTCGGAGTGAGGATATTTTTCGATTACACGTTTTAGCAAATTTCGTGCATTGGTCTTATCTCCGAGCTCCAAGAAAGCGAGGCCCTGTTTGAAGAGAGCTGCTGGGATTTTGTCCCCCTCCGGATACTTCACTATAGCCTTCTCATATTCTAAGATCGCTTTTTCAAAATCTTTTTTCATGTAATAAGTCTCTCCGATCCAAAACTGGGCATTATCAGAGAGTTCGGTATTGGGATATTGTTTGAGAAAAGCTTCGAATTTCCTTCGGGCTCCCTCTAAGTCTCCCTTGTAAAAGGTCTCATAAGCATCTTTGTAGAGGTCTCCCATTCCAGTGGAGGACCCTTTGAGCTCAGCCGAGATCTCTTTGGCCGAGATCAATTTATCTTGCTCTGCCTGTTTTGAGGCAACTGCTGAAATCTTTCCTTCCAGCCCTTTCAGTTGATCCTCCAACTCTTTAATTTTTCCCTCTTGGTTCCTATTTTTTTCGTCGAAGATTTTTCCCCGTTCTTCTAAGATTTTTAATCGACCCTCGACATCCGCCTTCACCCGATCCACCTCCCTTGAAGGCCTTTTTAGGTATTCCTTATACTCTTCGACGCCGGTGGAAAGGGTTCGGGTTTCACTCTGAAGCGTTTCAAGTCGAAGTAAAAGATCCGCCTTCAATTTTTGATTTTCCGAAGAGTAATCATTTTTGAGCGCAGCCATGTCGCTCTTGATGGAATTATTTTCTTTTTGAAGATGATTGGCTTGAGATTGGAGATGATTGATTTGAGATTGGAGCTTATCCATTTTCCGGTCGAGCAGTTGTACCTCTTTTGAAGTTGCGCATCCAAAAAGCAACAATCCTGTTAGAGCAACAATCCATGCTTTCATGCCATCACCTTTCTTTAATTTTTATAAGCCGAATTTCCTCACAAACCATCCAAACCCTCTGCGAAGGGTTTGTTCAGGTTATTTCGATATGATAATGGTATGGGCCCTTCGGTTTTTTGCCCAGGCCTCTTCGTTATGGCCAGGATCGAGTGGTTTTTCCTCTCCGTAACTAATGGTGGAGATCCGTTCCGAAGAAATGCCCAAGGAGATCAGATAGTTTTTTGTACTATTGGCTCGCCTTTCTCCAAGTGCCAGGTTGTACTCATTGGTTCCTCTTTCGTCACAATGGCCTTCGATTTGGATCTTCACCTTAGGGTATTTTTTCAAGATTTCTGCATTTTCCTTCAGAATCGCCGCATCTCCGGGACGGATGTCATATTTATCGAAGTCAAAGTGAATATCTTTGAGCAGAGAGCTTTCAAAGACTACCCCTTCGATCCCCGGTTCTTTCTTAGCCATAAGGCTCTTTTCCAAATCTTTTTTTGCAGCCTCCTCCCTCATTCTCGCTTCTCTTTCCCTTTCTCTTTCTTTTGCGATACGTTCTGCCTCGGCCTTCGCCGCTGCCTCTTCTTTCTTGACGGAGGGTTCTTCTTTCATCACCGTTTTTTTCGGGCAGCCCGTCAGAATAAGTCCGATACAAAGAGAACAAATCATGATGGTGAAGCTTTTCTTAACCATAACAACCTCCTTTGATAAATAATGGGAATATCCATTTTAATCAAATCGCTTAGACCAAGCTGGGCTCGATTCACCTCCTTTCGATGGAGTGACAACCCTCTGGTTAAAACCGTTGGCATTCATAATAAAAATCTTTGATCCCCCTGTCCGATTTGAGCTGAAAGCAATGTAACGGCCATCCGGTGACCAACCGGGACTTTCATGATTGCCTGGATTGGAGGTCAGTCTGCGGAGCCCGGACCCATCAGCGCCAATCGTGAATATATGATACCGACCCTCTGCCCTTCCGCAAAAAGCAATTCGGTCACCTTTAGGCGACCAAGAAGGATTGGTATTGTAACTTCCCTCATAGGTCAAACGACGAACATTGGACCCATCCTTTCCCATGATGTAAATTTGCGGAGATCCGGATCGGTCTGAAACAAAAGCAATCCATTGGCCGTCTGGAGACCAGGTGGGCGAAGCTTCATTACCATGTCCTTTGGTGAGCTTCACCGGGTTTCCTCCACTGGCATCTATGAGGTAGATATCTGACTTTCCTTCCTTTCCCATCATCAGGGCGATCTGTTTTCCATCGGGCGACCAGGAAGGGGAGAGATTCAATCCGGGATAAAAAGCGAATCGTTGAAGATTTTTTCCGTCCGTATCGATAAGGTAGAGGTCTGGATTTCGTTTGAGATAAGAGGTAAAGGCGATTTTTTTATTATCCGGAGACCAGCGTGGGGAGAGGTTGATGGATTGATTTTGAGTGATCTGTTTGACATTTGCGCCATCGAAATCAGCGATGAAAATCTCCTTGCCCGCTCCCTGTGATACCTCATAAGCAATTTTTGTATTGTGAACTCCTTTTTCTCCAGTCAATTGAAGCGTCACCTCATCAGCCATTCGATGCACAGCAGGTCGGAGGATTTGAATAGACCCTTCGTACTGTTTCCCAACGATGTGTTTCTGTTCCACTAAATCGACCAAATGAAATTTAATTTTGAAATTAAGGCCAATGGGGTCAAAGAGAGCCTCTCCGGCTAAAAGAATTTCTCCACCTGCATGGACCCATTCTTGGAGGAAGGAGGTAGGGGGGATCCCTTCTTTTCCTTGAAGGGAAGGGGGGAGGAGATGGTAATCGATCACCTTGAAAAAACCAGAAAGAACGAGATCATTGGCTAAAATTTCATAAACTTTTTCTGAGAAGGAAGGTGGCGTTTTATCCACCGATTTCCATTTTGCGAGGACAATGGGAATCTGGACAAAAGTCGGGGCGTTGATATCCAAGTAAACCCTTCCTTCTGAAGCAGGGGTGAGGGCAAAGATCATAAGAAAGATGAGAAAGTAATATTTCATCATGGTTCAATCCGGTCGAAAACGGATTCCGAATTCGATCGTCTCTTTATTTAATTCCCGAGGAATTTGAGGCAGCGGCTCTGCTTTTTTAATGGCCCGCATGGCACTCTGATCATAAAGCACATTGCCGGACTTTTTTTCGAACCACCATTTTTGGATTTTTCCATTCTTCTCTATTATTATGACAATAATGGCCTCTAAGTCAACCAATTCTTTTTCTTTTAAAAGATTTTCAGGAAGGGTCCATTCTTCCTTAATTTTGTTTTCGACGTATTTATAATAGGAATCCTCTAATCCAATTTTCAATTCTGATTTCATGTTTGAGTCTGAAGAAATTTTGGGTGAGGGAGTGACGGGTGATTTATCTATTACCGGCTCCCGACGGGCCACTTTCTTTTGAATTTCATCGATGGCAATCTTTTTTCGAGTCTCTTCAAGCGTTTTCTGAAGGCGCTCGAGCATCTCCCTATCCACTTCTTTTTCCTTCTCCTTCTTTTTCACTTTTTCAACAATGTCGTCCTTTTTGGGTTTTTCTATTGGTCTGATCTTTTCAATGGGTTTTACCTTTTCCTCCTTAGGGGGAGAAATGGTTTTTGGAGTCTCAGGTTCAGAGAAGGAAATAGGCATGAGGGTGACCGTATATACGGTGGGCCGAACTTTGATGATCGTGGACCATAGATTAAGGTTGAAGAACACCACCGTGACGATATGGATGATAAGAGAGATCCCCAGCATTATTAAAAAAAGATGAGTGCCAGGTTTTCTCGGAAGGACCATTTCAGTCTTTCTCCCTCTTTCTATTACTAAATCTGCACGATTTTGCGTCCCGAAGGGGATAAAACAAAAATGTCATAACGTCTTTTAGAATGTCAATTTAAAGTGAGGTTCAATATCTTGTCCTGTCCTTCCGCTGAAGAGGGGAATCGTTTTTAAGTCATGAATTTATCTTTGACTCCATTTGAGTTCTAATAAATTGAAGGAACTTCATTCCGATCGGAGAAAGCGTTCTCCCACGATGAGAGACAATATAAATTTGTCTCCCCACGGGATCCATCCCCTCTACATCAATTTTACAGAGGATGCCACGGTTCAATTCTTCCTCAGCAGCCTTTTGGGAGAGGAAGGCCAGACCCAGTCCGGCTTTGACCCCTTCCTTCACGGAGGAGGTGCTCCCCATCTCCATGACCAAATTAAATTGTTTTAAACTTTTTCCTTTCTTCTTCAAAGCCTTTTCAACGGCCATCTGAGTTCCAGATCCTTCCTCCCGGATGATCCAGGGTTCTTTCAACAGTTCTTCAATTTGGACCCTCCTCTTTCGGGCCAGGGGGTGATCAGGAGGAGCGACGACAATAATTTCATCCTCTTCATATTTTTCATACCGAAGGGAAGGCTGAGTTATTTTTGCACCGATGATGCCCAATTCAACTTTATCTTGAAGGACATACTGTACGATTTCCTTGGTATCAGCAATTTTAATAGAAATGAACACATTGGGATGTTCTTTTTTAAAGTCGCCCATCAGTTTGGGGAGGAGATATTCTCCGGGGATGGTGCTTGCTCCTAAAGAAATTTCTCCTTTCATACCATGGGAGAATTCACTCAGGGCATTGAGTAAATCTTTGCGAAAAAATAAAATCTTTAAGGCATACTTTAAGAAGATCTCACCGGCCTTGGTAAGATGAACTTCCTTGCTTGTCCGGTCAAAAAGGCGCAAAGAGAGAGACTTCTCTAAAGATAGAATGTGACCGCTGACCGTGGGCTGAGTGAGGTATAAATCTTCAGCGGCCTTAGAGAAGCTTTTTAATTCGGCTACCCTACAAAATGTTTCCAGATATCTAAAGTCAATCTGTAGAGACAATTTTTGCACCACGGCTAAAATATTATAACTCTTCCTTTTTAATTGCAAGAGAAAATTTAATTTTTATTTTAATATTCAATAGTTATCTCTATTTTGATCTTAAAATTAGAATTTAACAATTTCATTTTTTATTTAAAATTTCTTAAAATTCAAATAGTTAAATTCTCTTAAAGAAAAACTATTCTCATTTTGAATAGAGAACCTTATGAAAGAATTGAAATAAAAAAGGCTTGGGTGTATCATTTAATCTCCCAAGCCTTTTTCGAGTCCTTTATAAATCAGAGTCTTAGTACATGTCACCCATTCCGCCCATTCCACCGCCAGGAGGCATTGGAGGATAGGGGGGTTTCTTCTCTGGCTTCTCGGCCACTATGGCCTCTGTGGTGATCATCAACGATGCAACAGAAGAAGCATTCTGAAGGGCGAGCCTTACGACCTTGGTGGGATCAATGATTCCGGCCTTGATCATATCTGCATACTCGTCTTTCGAAGCATCGAACCCGAAGGCTCCTTTCTCATTTTTTACTTTCTCTGTTACGACGGAACCTTCCTGACCGGCATTATTGGCAATCTGTCGGATAGGTTCTTCCAAGGCTCTCTTCACCAGATCGACCCCAATCTTCTTGTCTCCCTCGAGTTTCATTTTATCTAGTGCTGCGAGACAACGGAGGTAAGCCACGCCCCCACCCGGAACAATTCCTTCCTCAACCGCGGCCCGAGTTGCGTTGAGCGCATCTTCGACACGGGCCTTCTTCTCTTTCATTTCCGTTTCGGTTGCGGCGCCGACATTAATAACGGCCACCCCACCGATGATCTTCGCCAGACGTTCTTGAAGTTTCTCTCGATCATAATCGGAAGTGGTCTCTTCGATTTGGACACGGATCTGTTTCACTCTTGCCTCGATATCATCTTTGTCTCCTGCGCCATCCACAATGGTCGTATTGTCTTTATCCACAGTGATTCGTTTGGCTCGGCCTAAATCATTTAATTTGATATTCTCTAATTTAATTCCCAGGTCCTCTGAAATGACCCTTCCTCCGGTGAGGATAGCGATATCCTCCAACATTGCTTTTCGGCGATCTCCAAACCCAGGAGCCTTCACCGCACAGCATTTAAGTGTTCCACGGAGTTTATTGACGACTAAGGTCGCAAGGGCTTCTCCTTCTACATCCTCAGCAATGATTAGGAGAGGTTTTCCCATTTTGGCAATCTGTTCCAGGATGGGAAGCATATCTTTCATGTTGGAGATCTTTTTCTCGTTCAAAAGGATATACACATCTTCAAGGACCGCCTCCATCTTCTCTGGATCCGTGACAAAGTATGGGGAGAGATACCCTCGATCGAATTGCATTCCCTCGACCACATCGAGCGTCGTCTCCATTCCCTTCGCTTCCTCTACGGTGATCACCCCTTCTTTACCTACCTTGTTCATCGCCTCGGCGATGATGTTCCCAATAGTTTCATCATTATTGGCAGATATGGTGCCGACTTGAGAGATTTCTTTCTGATCTTTGGTCGGTTTGCTTAATTTCTTTAACTCTTTCACCACTTCCTCGACGGCGAGATCAATCCCACGTTTTACATCCATGGGGTTGGCCCCGGCCGCGACCACCTTCGAGCCCTCACGATAAATGGCCTGGGCTAAAACCGTTGCTGTGGTCGTCCCGTCTCCTGCGGTGTCAGAGGTTTTACTCGCAACCTCTTTGACCATCTGGGCACCCATATTTTCGAACTTGTCTTCTAATTCGATTTCTTTTGCAACCGTGACTCCGTCTTTGGTCACTGTTGGAGAACCAAAAGACTTTTCCAAAATGACATTTCTTCCTTTAGGGCCAAGAGTGACCTTGACCGCATCTGCCAAAATATTGACCCCTCGTAATATTGCATTACGGGCTTCCTGATCAAACTTCAGTTCCTTTGCCATGTTGACTTACCTCCATTTCTCTAAAATTTGTTATTTTCCTTCGATAATTCCTAAGATATCCTCTTCTCTCATGATAAGATGTTCTTCACCCTCAATCTTAATCTCAGTGCCGGCGTACTTTCCGAAAAGAATTCGGTCTCCGACCTTCACATCCAACGGGATCACTTTACCATCCTCTGTGATCTTTCCCTTTCCCACTGCGATGACTTTCCCTTCTTGGGGTTTCTCTTTGGCGGTATCGGGAATGATTATCCCACCCTTTGTCTTTTCTTCTTCCTCGAGTCGTTTTACAATTACTCTGTCCTGTAAAGGCCTAATTTTCATCTTCCATTTCTCCTTTCTTGATCAATAATTTTCAATTCGTTCAAATGAAAAATTAAATTATTTTATGGCTCTATATCTCACATCACCTCCTCGAAAAAACCCTTTAGAATTAATTGGTTATGGCCTTTCTGGGAAAAAGAACATTCCACTCATAAATGGAATAATTATTCCAATTAGATAATCATTAGGGAAAGAATTGTCAAGGTATGTTTATCATTTTTTGAATTTAGAGTGTTGAAAGGATATTGAAAATCACCATTTGATTCGACATAATTATGGAAATTCGAAAAGGGGGATGCATGAAACAGATCTTTCGATTTTTCGTGGGGCCGTTTATTTTAATCATATGGATGCTTTCTTTTTACAACCCAGCGGAAGCCCTCTTGTTCAAGAGGCCTTTATCCTTTCAACATGTCACTCCGAAAGAGGGTCTTTCAAGTGAGATGGTCAATGCGATAGCGGTTGAGGGTGAGGGAGTTTGGTTTGGAACGTATGCAGGAGGAGCCACCCTCTATGACAGGTCTAAAAACGTTTATAAAGCCTATACGACCAAGGGTGAACCCATGGAGAAGGTCGATGACGGAAAGAGCATCAATTGGAAAAATCTCCTCTCCTATAACCATGTCTCGGTCATCGTTCCAGATAAGGATCGCATCTGGTTCGGTACCTATTTCTATGGGTTTGGAGGGGGTGGAATCTCTTATTACCAACCTCAAAAAAATCCCCCCTGGAAACGTTTCAATACGAACGATGGCCGTGCCAAGAAGGTTGTCTCGATGGTGGTCGATGGAGAATGGTTGTGGGTTGGTTCTGAAAAAGGCCTCTCCCTCCTTGACAAGAAGACAGAGAGCTGGAAAGGCTTTTACTCCACACAAGATGGTCTTTCAGGGAATTTTGTTAACTCCATCTTAAATCAACCCGATTCCCTGTGGGTGGCCACCAACGCAGGGATTAGTCATTTTTATAAGTCTAAGAAAACCTGGGTGACCTATTCTCAAAAAGAGGGGTTAACCGAGTCGGAGATTAAATCTTTGGTAATTGTTGGAAAGAAAATGTGGGCAGGAGCGATTGGGGGAACTCTTTTTGAATACGATGCCGTTGCGAACCGTTGGAAAAGGATAGAACCTACGGATCCATTGAAGAATGGTGGAATTCATTTTATTCTTGTGGCGAAAGAGAAAGTGTTTGTCTGTAGAGACAATGGAGTGAGTGTATATGATCTTCCAACCGGGCAGTGGGAGTCGTTGACGGTCTCCGATGGTCTTTTGAGCAATATGGTATTTTGTGCAGCGGAGGACAAGAGCAGTATCTGGTTCGGGACAGATAGAGGTGCATCACGGCTGATATTGACGCCATAAATGATATTGCGGATTTCGGAATTGATGGAATCGTAAAACTCGTCATTCCCGTGAAAACGGGAATCCAGGGAATTCTAACTACATGAAAATACTGGATTCCTGCATGCGCAGGAATGACAGAAAATGGCCTTTTCAGACTTTTTACGATATCATCAATTTTGAAATGAGGAATAATGGTGAATGTCTTAGTTTAAGTGGTCATTGCGAGGATTGGAACGACGTGACAATCTATTGAGGTTGCTTCACCTCGTTCGCAATGACACCGCGCGAATGTCAACTTATTTGTAGCGTTCAGAATAGTTGGAGGAAAGAGAGGAAGTGATCACATGGATAAATTTTCAGATAAGAAAATAACACGAAGACAATTCATTAAGGTAACGGCAGCCGTGGCAGCACTTCCTTGGATGGCAGATAGACTTCCATTTTATGGCTCTCTGGCGCACGCCGCTGAAGAGGCTGATCTGGTCATTGCTAAAAATGGGACTCCTTCCCAACTTCTTCAATCTGCGATGGCTCCTTTGGGAGGTATGGGTCGATTTGTCAAAAGGGGGCAGCGAGTGGTGATCAAAGCAAACATCGCTTGGGCAAGAACACCCGAACAGGCCTGCACCAATAACCCTGATCTTCTTTTTGCATTGGTCAAGATGTGCTATGACGCAGGGGCAAAACGAGTGGCCGTATGGGATCACACCTGTGATAATTACCAATTTTGTTTTGCGCGGTCGGGATTAAAAGAGGCATCTCAAAAGGCAGGAGCAGATATCTTCTCCGGCCATGGTCGAAACGTTTATAAGCAGGTAAACGTCCCTAAAGGAAAGAAGCTCAAGACGGTTGAATTGATCAGCGATGTGATCGATTCAGATGTTTTTATTAATTTCCCCATTCCCAAACATCACTTTGCCACAGAACTCACCCTTGGGATGAAAAATTTAATCGGGATCGTATGGGATATGGAACAGCTCCATAAAATTGACCTCCACCAATGCATTGCCGATGTCAATACGGTTCGGAAGCCAGACCTGGTCGTGATGGATGCGATTCGGATCCTGACGACGAATGGTCCGAAGGGACCCGGAAAAACTGAAGACATTGGTGAGGTCATTGCTTCCACCGATATTGTAGCGGTCGATGCCTATGCAGCCGCCTTTTTCAAACATCCCAAAACCGGAAAACCTTTCAAACCAGAAGAAATCAGGTTTGTCAAAAATGCTTACGATTTAGGTCTGGGTGAAATCGACCTCTCCAAGGTTCGGATTAAAAAGGTCAGCGCCACCTGATCCAAAGGGGATGCCCGGTGGATGAGGTTCGCGCCATCACAATGTCACTTTCTAATTTATAGGAGAGGATAAAATCCAAGTCTTTCTCTCCTTTATCTCCTCGTTAAACCTTTTCCCATCTGTTTCTTTGTTGTAAAATAAATTTTATGAATCGTTTTAAATTGGTATCTGAATTTGAACCGAAAGGCGACCAACCGCAGGCCATTGAATTACTGAGCCAAGGTGTTCTAAAAGAGTTGAAACATCAGGTTCTCTTAGGGGTGACGGGCTCTGGAAAAACCTTTACCATGGCCAATGTCATTGAGAGGGTACAGAAGCCCACTCTGGTCATCTCGCATAACAAGACCTTGGCCGCTCAACTCTATGGTGAGTTTAAAGAGCTCTTTCCAGAGAATGCGGTAGAATTTTTCGTCAGTTATTATGATTATTACCAGCCCGAAGCCTATATTCCCTCCACGGATACTTATATTGAGAAGGACACTCAGATCAACGAAGACATCGATAAGATGCGCCACTCTGCCACCCGGTCCCTCCTTGAAAGAAATGATGTCATCATCGTGGCGAGTGTCTCCTGTATCTATGGCCTGGGATCTCCGGAGGCTTATCACGGCATGCTTCTCTATCTGGAAAAAGGAATGAAAATTTCAAGGGAGGAGATCCTTTCAAAATTGGTCGAAATTCAGTATGAGCGAAATGATATCGATTTTCATCGGGGAACCTTTCGCGTTCGAGGAGATGTCATCGAAGTTTTCCCTGCTCATGAAGAGAATCGGGCGATTCGGATCGAACTCTTTGGAGACGAGGTCGATGCTATTTCAGAAATCGATCCCTTAAGGGGAAAGGTGATGGAACGTTTAAATAAAGTCCCCATCTATCCGGGAAGCCACTATGTCACCCCTCCGGAGCAACTGCAGAAAGCCATCCAGGGAATACGGGAGGAATTAAAAGAAAGGGTAGGGTGGTTTAAATCTCAGAATCAGCTTCTGGAGGCTCAAAGGCTGGAGCAAAGGACAAACTTTGATTTGGAGATGCTTCAAGAGCTCGGTTATTGTCAGGGAATTGAAAATTATTCCCGTCACCTCACCGGAAGAAGACCCGGGGAGCCTCCTCCCGTCTTGTTGGATTACTACCCGAACGATTTTCTTTTGTTCATTGACGAAAGCCATGTGACCATTCCTCAACTCATTGGGATGTATCGGGGAGATCGGTCCAGGAAAGAAACGTTGGTGGAGTATGGATTTCGTCTTCCCTCTGCGTTGGATAATCGACCTCTCATGTTTGAGGAATTTGAGCAACGCCTTCACCAGGTCATCTATGTCTCAGCCACTCCAAGTGATTATGAAATGAAAAAGAGTCGTGGCAAGATTGTGGAGCAGATCATCCGCCCCACGGGGTTGAGCGACCCTCTCCTTGAAGTCAAACCCGCCAGGAATCAGGTCGATGATCTTTTAGGAGAAATAAATAAGCGGGTGAAGAAAAAGGAGAGGGTTCTCATCACCACGCTGACCAAGCGCATGGCCGAGGACCTGACCGAATACTATACCGACCTTGGAATTCGTGTGAGATACCTCCATTCCGATATCGACACCCTCGATCGGGTCGAGATCATCAGAGATCTCCGGTTAGGGAAGTTTGATGTTTTGATCGGGGTGAATCTTTTGAGGGAAGGTCTGGATCTTCCAGAAGTTTCCTTGGTGGCCATTCTCGATGCCGACAAGGAAGGATTTCTTCGTTCTGGAAAATCATTGATTCAGACGTTCGGCCGTGCTTCGCGAAATATCAATGGACATGTGATCCTCTATGCGGACAAAATGACGGAGGCCATGGATCAGGCCATTCTGGAGACGAATCGGAGACGGAAGATTCAGGAGGAGTACAATCGGAAACACCGGATTACCCCACAAACAGTGAAGAAATCGGTCCGAAATATATTGGCTTCCATCTATGAGGCAGACTATTTAACCATTCCTGCTGTGGCAGATGTCGAAGAGGGATATGTTCCACTAAAAGAGATCCCTTCGATGATTCAGAAATTGAAAAAAGAGATGAAGGAAGCAGCCACCCGTTTAGAATTTGAACGGGCAGCAGAAATTCGAGATAAGATCCATCGCCTCGAAGAGATGGAATTGAAATTGGGATAAAAAAGTCTTGACTTAATGCATCAATTTATATATAATTTATGCATAAATATTGGGAGGATATTATGCGAACAACCTTTGATATTGATGCAGAGCTCATCGAAAAAGTTGTGAAGACGACAGGAGCGCGTTCCAAGAAGAGAGCAATCGAGATTGCCATGAAGGAATTTCTCCGTGCGAAACGCCGGAAGGAATTGAGTGATTTGATCGGCAATTATGAAGAATTTGATGTTACGCTAAAAGATTTAGAAAAGATGCGGAAGGGCTCCTAAGATGATTTTGATTGACACCTCTGCCTGGATCGCCAGTTTTAAGAAGACAGGAAATCACGAACTTAAAGAATTTATGAAGCAAGCCATTGTTTCCGGCCTTGCGGTTACCTCACCTGTGATTATATTGGAACTCCTCCAAGGATGTCGCTTTGTTGGAGAACGAGATGCGTTGAAAATTAAGCTGGAGAGTCTCGACATTTTATCTATTACTTTATCGGTTTGGGAACAAGCCTATGAACTTGGGTTTTCACTTAGGAGAAAGGGACTGACCATCCCGCCAGTGGATTTGATCATTGCTGCCCTTGCCATCGAAAACAAAGGTCTGTTGCTCCATCATGATGAACACTACGAAATGATTGTTCCTCACTTTCCAACCCTTCGGACAAAATATTTTAGCTCCAAACATTAAATAGGCAAACTTAAATACCTTTGACTGTAAGTTTCACATTCCGGATCAGGTGTAAAGGATATTGCTTAACACCACAAGTAATATCAAGTAAGGTATTAACCACTTCCTGAAAGCGAGAGGTGACAGATTCTCCGAGAAAGTGTAGAATTGAATTGGTAATCAACAGGAGGTGTTGTGAACAAGTTTATTCTGCGTTGGGTGATTCTGGTCGTCACCATGCTTGCTACAAGCTGCTCTTCTACTTCATTCGGCCCTAAGAATGGCACAACAACGGCGGCCCTCCCTCGATCAAAATTCACGGCTTCGAATTGGATGAAGTTGGATACGAAAGTTAAGCTTCAGGTTATGAAGGAGGTTATTGCTCTGGCGAAAAAGGACAACGTAATAATTCGATTTCTGCCAGAGTATTATGTGAAGGAGGTTGATTCCACAATTGAAAACGCTATAAGAAATAATGATACGAGAGGTTTAAATATGTCGGTGGGAATCATGATACATACGATAGCAGCGATGGACGGGGACTGGGACAACGGTGAAAGCAAATTCGAGCATGCCCAAAAATGGCTGGGGCCTGAGTTCCTTCAGCTGCTTAGAAAAGAGTCCCCTAAGAAATATGAGATGCTTTTTTCAGAGCGCACCACGGGCACGGATATATGGAAACATTTAGGCTATTCTACTAACCGGGTAGTCTATTACGACCTTGCGAGCGTGAACTACGCATCCAAGGACATTATCAAAGTCTGGGTGAAAACCGAATACATCGACAAAACGGAGGGCATAGAGGACTTGAAAAAAGCGGGTCTTTATAAACCAGAGCATGAGAATTATGGCCACGAACTGTACTTGTACGAATTGAATTGCAGCAAAATCGTGTTTGCCATTCGAACAGACTATACGTATAGGGTGGATGGTACATTAATAGATACATATGACTTTCCCAGAATCTTGAAGGCTATTCCACCAAATTCTGTCGTCGAGATGCTTTTTAAGGTTCTATGTCCAACTTCAGGCCAGTTAAGAGGGGCAGATACGGGTAGTTGGGAAGAAAAAAATAAAACAAAAGACTGACCTTACGATTTGATGCAACCGACTGCTATTAGCAGCGGCTGATCCATCCGTTATCCTTTCTTTTTTCCCGTAATCATCAATGTTGAAGATTAGCCCACATCAAAAATAAGTAGGTGAAAGAGGCAGTCAGCGGCAATCTAACAATGCCTATTGAACCTCGCTTCTGAAAATCCCCCCTCAATTCCCCTTTGCCTGTCTATGACAGGGAAAGGATTACCAAAAGGGGAAAAATTCAGAGTTCTCTTCTCGGGTGATTGCATTTCCTATATAATCTGAGATAATTAGAATAAAGATGGATACTTTAAATCAAAAGATTGTTCGTTTACCCACCAAGCCAGGGGTTTATCTGTTCAAAGATAAAAAAGGGACGATCCTCTATGTCGGGAAGGCAGGGGATATTAAACATCGGGTGAGTTCCTATTTCGGGAAACGGGGGGAAATGGATGGGAAAACCCTTATGATGTTGGAAAAGGTAACAGACGTTGATACCATTGTCACTGACACGGAAAAGGAGGCCCTTATCCTTGAGAACAATCTCATCAAAACCCACCACCCTCGATACAACATCAAGCTGAGAGACGATAAGAATTATCCCTGTCTGAAACTCTCCATCGAGGAGGATTTCCCTACCCTCACCATCGTGAGACGGATCAAGAAAGATGGTTCGCTCTACTTTGGGCCTTATCCCTCAGCCACTTCTCTCAGGGAGACCTTGAGATTAATCAGAAGACTATTTCCCATCCGCACCTGCCTGGATAACAAATTTTCTGGCCGTCTCAGGCCCTGCATCAATTATGAAATGGATCGCTGTGCTGGTCCATGTTGTGGAAAGATCGACCGAGAACATTATCGGGAAGTGGTCCATGAAGTAAAAATGTTTCTTGAAGGAAAGAACAAAGATCTGGTCGAGGGGTTGAAGAAAAAGATGGAAGAAGAATCCGAACAACTCCATTTTGAAAAAGCAGCAAGGCTCCGAGATCAAATTGACTATATTGAACATGTGATCGAGAAACAAAAAATCGTCTCAAGCGATTTTGTTGACCAGGATGTAATTGGTTTCCACCGCCAAGACCATCGGATTGCCATTTATCCACTCTTCATCAGGGGAGGAAAGCTCTTGGGAGGGAATGGTTTTACTTTTCACTCCCAAGGACTTCCTGCCCAGGAAATCCTCTCTTCTTTTCTTCATCAATATTATCGTGCGGGTAAATTTATCCCTGAACGGGTTTTGATTCCAAGGACCATTCCTGAAAAACCCTTTGTCGAAGGGTGGCTGACAGAATTGAAGGGGAAGAGGGTTCAAATATTGGTGCCCAAAAAGGGAGACAAGAAACACCTCCTCGACATGTCTTGTGGAAACGCCAAGCAATTTCTACTTGGGAAAGAGGAGACTGAAGAGGATGGAGAGAAACTTTTAGAGGCCCTTAAAGAGAAGCTTCGTCTCAAAAGAATTCCTTGGCGGATTGAGGCGTTCGATATTTCGAATTTACAAGGAGGATATGCCGTAGGATCCTTGGTCTATTTTTACAACGGGAAACCCGATAAAGGGCGATACCGGCATTTCAAGATTAAAACGGGTGAGGGGTCGGATGATACAGGAATGATGTACGAGGTGCTTCTCCGGCACTATCAAAAGGCCGTTGAGAAAAATGATCTTCCGGATTTAGTTTTATTGGATGGGGGAAGAGGTCAATTGAACGTGGCTCAAGAGGTATTTAGAGAATTGAGAATCAATGAAGTCGATCTCATCAGCTTGGCTAAAGAAAAAGTGATTGAGGGATCTCGTGTTTCAATGTTGAGAAAGACCGGGGAGAAAATCTTTCATCCCCAGCATAAGGAGCCTCTCATCTTAGGAAAGCGTTCTGCCATCCTTCACCTTCTTGATCAAATCCGGGATGAAGCCCATCGTTTTGCCATACGTTATCATAAAAAGGTAAGAAATAGGGAGACGATCAAATCAGAGTTAGAGAAGATTCCGAGCATTGGAAGAATCAGGCAGAGAGAGTTATTAAAATTTTTTGGCAGCCTTGAAAAGATCAGGGAAGCGACAGAAGAAGAATTGACCAGAGCTCCCAAGATGAACCGAAAATCGGCTGAAATCGTTTATCATTTTTTTAAGATGAAGAAGGAAGGAGGGCCTTGAAATAAATAAACGGTGCATCTACCGATCTAAGTCGATGCACCGCTTCTTCGTCACCTTTTCGTAATAGAAGCATGAAGCCTTTCAGGCGCTTCCTGTTTCACAACGAAACCAAGCCGAATAAGTCACGTTGAAACCAGCTTTCTTTAAATCCTTGACAATGGGATCGGGTGTACTTGTTTTTAACCGGAGCACGACCATCCAATCCTTTTTTTCCGGCCTGGGTAAAGAGATCATGCTTAAAATGATGGTATCATGTTGGTTAACGATTTGAATCATTTTTTCGAGTTCACCTAAACTTGCCCCTAATCCTTCAATCGTAATTCTTGACCCTTCTTCTCTTACCCCTAAGGCACGAGTGAGAAATCGAACGATATCCGATTCGGTGGCAATCCCGACCAATTTTCCCTTATCCACGACGGGGAATGAACCGATCTTCCTCTCCTGTCCGACTTTTAATGCTTCTTCAAATGGTGTATCAGGAGTAAATGTCAAAGGATTCTTATGCATGACCTCTTTTACCTTCATTTTTGAAAGGAGATAATTTAATTCATGGATGCTCAGTGAGGTAGCAGGTGAAGGCGAAGCGGCAAGGAGGTCATGCTGGGTGACAATTCCAACCAACTTGCCTTTATCAACAACAGGAAGTCTTCGGATGTTATTTTCCTTCATGATTTTTTGAGCATCTAAGACATACGTATCACTATCGACGGTAACTGGATTTTTAGTCATGACGTCTTTTATTCTCATGTCACTCCCCTCCCTTTCGTCTATGTTCCCCTTTATTTAATATAATCATCAGACCCCCATCCTGCAATCATAATAAAAAATTTTCATTAGAAAGGTCAAGGCCAAAATTTCTTAAACTCAACAATAGGCTTTTAAACGATCATTATCATGATTTCCGAGAACTTGAAACAGCGCTTTTGACGTTATCCTCAACCATTTTTTTAATCCCTTGGAGCCGATTTTCAGTCAGGGCTTCGAAACGGAGGACCAAGGCGGGTTGAGTATTGGAAGCTCTCACCAGCCCCCATCCATCCTCAATGATGACCCGGACTCCGTCCACATCGATCACCGGATAGTCCCTTTTTAATGCATTTTTAACCTTATCAACGACTTCAAATTTAATGTCATCCGGACAATCGACTCGAATTTCTGGAGTAATAAATGTCTTGGGAACATCGCTTAGGAGTTGAGATAGTTTCTCATCTTTTTTCGAAAGGAGCTCGGTGAGGCGGCAAGAAGCGTAAATGGCATCGTCATAACCGAAGTAACGATCCGCAAAAAAGATGTGCCCGCTCATCTCTCCACCGAGCACCGCTTTTTCCTCTTTCATCTTCTCCTTGATCAGAGAATGGCCTGTTTTCCACATAATTACCCTTCCACCATGTTTCTCAATATCATTATATAAATTCTGAGAACATTTTACCTCAGCTACAAAAGTTGCTCCTTTTTTGTCTTTTAATATCTCTCTTGAAAAAAGGATCATCAATTGATCCCCCCAGATGATGTTGCCCTGATCATCCACCACCCCGATGCGATCTGCGTCTCCATCATATCCAATGCCGACGTCTGCGTGGTTTTTTTTCACACGGTCGATGAGATCTTTTAAATTCGCTGGAATGGTCGGGTCTGGAAAATGATTGGGAAAACGACCGTCCACCTCACAATAGAGTTCTTCCACCTCGCAGCCTAAATCTCTCAGAAGCGTTCCCGCCACAATCCCTGCTGTCCCATTCCCAGCATCGATGACCACCCTAATTTTTTTCTCCAAACGAATATTCTTTTTGATATAATCTTGGTAGGGTTTGATGATTTCTTCTGTAGACCCCTTACCGGGCCTCGCCACAAATTCTCTTTTTTCGATTAACTGCTTCAAATTCTGAATTTCCTCTCCGAAGATCGTACTCTTTCCAACAGATACTTTAAATCCATTGAACTCTGGCGGATTGTGACTTCCGGTGACCATCATCCCCCCTTCTTTGTCGAGATGAAAAATAGAGAAATAATAGACCGGTGTAGGGCAGAGGCCGATATTCACAACATGACATCCTGTTGAAATCAGACCATAGGTCAAAGCCTCTTCAAAGATTTTTGAGCTCATTCTCCCATCCCTTCCGACCACCAGTTCTTTATGACCCAATCGAGCCATATAGGTTCCGAACCCCTGACCTATTGTCCTGACAATTTCAGGTGTCAAATCCTTATCGACCACTCCTCGAATATCATATTCCCTAAAAATTTGAGGGTTGATCTGCATAGGTTCTCCTCTCAATTTGAATTGTATTCTTAAATAATAATTATCCTAAATTTCCACAAGAATCAAACTATTTGCATTTCGATGTCCCTTCACCTTCTTCCTCTCTCACAAAGGGGGAGAGGGCAGGGTGAGGGGGATTTGCATTTTGACTTTTTGAGGTGGATGGGCTAAATTACAAAAACTGAGGAATTCAAATATGGAAATTAAGGCCATCCGTGGTTTTAATGATATCCTTCCCGACGAAATTGGAAAATGGCAGTTCTTAGAGATTACCGCTCGGGAAGTTTTCGAGGGGTTTGGTTTCTCAGAGATTCGGATTCCAATCCTTGAACGGACAGAGCTTTTCTCTCGTGGGATTGGAGAAGCCACCGACATTGTTGAGAAGGAAATGTATACCTTCACGGACCGGAGCGGTAACTCCCTGACCCTTCGTCCTGAAGCGACTGCCTCCATGGCACGCGCCTATTTAGAGCATCAGCTTTACACCTTTGATCCCGTTGCCAAACTTTATTGCATCGGACCCATGTTCCGTTATGAAAGGCCTCAGAAAGGCCGCTTCCGGCAGTTCTACCAGATTGATGCTGAGGTGTTTGGGGTAGAAAACCCCATGGTGGATGCTGAGGTCATTGTGATGCTCATCGATTTTTTAAAAAGGGTTGGGCTCGAGAAGCTCGAGCTTCAAATTAATTCTTTGGGCTGTCGCGACTGTCGGCCCCGATATCGGGAAGAATTAAAGAAGTTTTTTGCTCAAAAGGCGTTTCAACTTTGTGAAGATTGTCGAAGAAGACTTGATACCAATCCCTTACGCATCTTTGACTGTAAAGTGGAAACCTGTCGAGAGGCCATCGTCGATGCACCGAAAGTAATTCACTTCATCTGCTCAAAATGTAAGATGCATTTTGACCAGGTAAAGGGATATCTTGAGACAGCAGGACTCAGCTATGTTTTAAATCCCAAAATGGTAAGGGGGTTAGATTATTACACCCGTACTGCTTTTGAGGTGGTATCTTACCAATTGGGCTCCCAGAACGCTGTGACAGGGGGAGGGAGGTATGACAATCTCTTCCAGGAGATTGGAGGCCTTGATATTCCAGGGATTGGTTTTGCTATTGGAATGGAAAGGCTCGTCTCTTTGCTCCCCAAAGACAAGGAGTTTATCCAAACTCCGCATCTCTTCGTTGCTATTTTGGGAGAAAAAACGATTAAAGAGGCCTACCGGATCATCAACCAACTCCACCTTCAGGGAATTCGAGCGGAGTGTGACTACGAGGGGAAAAGCCTGAAAAGCCAGATGCGAAGAGCTGATAAATTGAAGGCCCAATATGTTCTCATTTTAGGAGAGAACGAGTTGAAGCGCGGAAAAGCCGTCTTGAGGAACATGGGAAATAAAGTCCAGGAAGAAATCCCGATTCTCGATCTGGTAAATATCATAAAGGAAAAAGCAAGACACCAAGAATGAAGTCCAGAATGAAGTCCAGAGGGTTGAACGTTTTATGCGTTAGTGATATTATGGTTTAAAACCTTTTACGCGTTGCGCCTAACAACTAACGGTTTTATATGCTATGCGCTATGCTCTCTCCACTATGCGGGTTTTTGATTGGGGGATCGTTCAATGGTAGGACACCGGACTCTGACTCCGTGAATCGAGGTTCGACTCCTCGTCCCCCAGCCATAAAATAGAAAAGGGGCTGTCGCAAGTATTCAGCCCCTTTTTCGTTATTAATTCTTTACTCCAATCTAAATTGATGATATTTTAAAAACATGATACAAAAAGTGATTAATAAACGGTATCTCCATGATTTCTCATCCATTAAGGAAGACCTGATTTACTGGCTGAGTAAAACTCCTGAAGAACGGGTCGCAGCAGTCGATTATTTGCGGAAGCAGTATTATGGAAGTACAGAAAGACTTCAGAGATCTGCTCGAATTATTAAACGTTCATAAAGTTCAATATATAATCGTCGGTGCCTATGCATTGGCCTTCCATGGTGCACCACGTTATACGGGTGATATAGATATATTCGTAAAGCCCGACCCCAAAAATGCGCAGCGGGTTATGGCGGCCTTGAATGATTTTGGATTCGGTTCGACGGGGTTAACAGTAGCAGATTTCGAAATTGGAGATAAGGTGGTACAACTCGGGTTTCCCCCAGTACGAGTCGATATCGTCACATCGATAACCGGCGTTACATGGGAAGAAGCTGCTTCGGGACGGGTTGAAGGGACTTATGGGAATATTCCCGTCAACTTTATCGGACGTGAACAATTCGTCTTAAATAAAAGAGCGTTAGGGAGGAAGAAAGATCTTGCTGACCTGGAAGCCCTTGGTGAAGAATGAAATTGTCTAAGCCTGTTTTAATTGCCTCACAAAATTTCGAAACTGCTTCTCAATATCATCAATAATACAGTATCCTTAGCACAGTTGCCAAATTCCATTCCTGTCATGATAATTAGCCATCCATGGGTCACCCGTTATGGGATGTCATATCATCGGACCTGATCTCAACTTTTGATAAGATTTTATTGATTGTTGAGACCTGATGACCCTCAATTCTTTTTATTCTTTATTACGATTCCATAAAAAATTGATATCATCTTTAACTCCGCTTCGAAGATGGTAGAAACCCCTCGCTTTGATGCGAAGTCATGATAGGTGAAATGTGAACA
>JACAEV010000190.1 GCA_013388645.1 Syntrophaceae bacterium
AGAATCTTCTTTATCAATGGATCAAGCTACAGGCTTAAGAGTAAACTTGAGAAGAAGAGAAATTGAAAGGGGTCAATTTTATTTGCGTATAGGGGGTCAAATCTCTTGACAAACAACACCATTAACAAAATCTTCTGCGGAATAGCCAAACACTTCTTTAACATTATCAGAAACGAACTCAACAGGCCAACCCTCTTCGTTTTTCCAAACAAAGACCACAGCAGGACTTTTATCAATTATTTGGTAAGCTCCTTTGAGCCTCTCTTCCGCCCGTTTTTGTCCGGTGACATCCCGGAATATCCCTTGAAGCACTTTTTGGTCTCCAAACTCTAACAGATTGGCTTTGATTGCTACCTCTTTGATCTCTCCACTTTTCGTGATAACCTGTGTCTCCAGAACTCTTCCTTCCCTTTCTTGGAGGTGTTGCTTAAAAGTCCTGCTGAATTCCTCTCCGGTTTCCCCTGCGGGATGGAGATCCCGTTGGTGTCTACCAATTAGTTCCGATTTTTCCCAGCCGACCAATTCGCAGGCGGCACGGTTACAATCAACCAATATACCTGTTTCAGCATTGGCGATGAAGATAGCATCCAGTGCCTCTTCAAACTGCTTTCTGAATCTTTCTTCAGATTTTTTAAGTGCCTCCTCTGTCCGTTTACGCTCGGTGATGTCACGAGCGATACCCAAAATATTAACCACCTTTCCATTCTGAGTCTGTGGTGCTACAACAAATTCACCTATTACATAACCACCAGGCATGGTACGGATGCGTAACTCAAAACTTTTACTCAATTCTCCTTGTAAGCTATATTTGAATTTCTCCATGCCGAGTGAAAGATCATCTTGATGTATAAGGAGGTTAAAGGGTTTCCCGACCCAATCAGCCCTTGACCACCCGGTTATTGTATTGAACGCAGAGTTCAGGGATGTAATAACTCCATCAGGGGATAAAGTAAAAATTACATCTCTTGCTGTTCCAACCAGATTTTTATAGCTTTCTTCGGATTTCCTCAACGTCTCCTCTGCATCCTTGCGCTCTGTAATATCTACAATGGCTGCCTGAACAGCAGGTTTTCCACGATACTCTATTAAGCTTGAGAACATCTCTAACCATCTGGTCGATCCATCTTTTCCAATCCCTCGATATTCGTAATGAGGTGGAACATCTTTCCCTTCCAAACGATCCTTAAACCTCCCCCAGACCAAAGCCTGATCCTCAGGATGGACAAGAGCTATGACTTTTTCAGTCGAAAGGGATAATAATTCCTCAACAGTATATCCGATTATTTCTCCACACCTTTCGTTAGCATAAACGATGCGAAAGTCCTGGACGATTAGAATCCCCTGAAGTGATCTCTCAACCAGGGCCCGATATTTGTCTTCGCTCGCCTTTAAAGCCTCTAATGCTTTTTTCCGCTCACTTATGTCCCGTATAATGACTACATCTGCGACCTCTCCATGCCAGTATATTCTTGCACCTGTTATTTCGATCTCCAGCGTGTTTCCATCTTTATGAACGATTCGAGTCTCGTAAAGAGAGAGAACTTCTTCACCTGAAAGTCTCTTTCTAATCCTTTCTAATAGTTTAGGAATTTCATCTGGGTGGGCAAGCCCCTTCATCCCTATCTTAAGAAGCTCCTCAACACTATAACCCGTTATTTCAGAGGCTCGTTGATTGGCATAAAGATGTGTCCCGTCGCTTGCTGCGATGATAATTCCGTCATTGGCTTTCTCAATGACAGCTCTAAAACTTTCTCCACTCTCTCGTAGCGCCTTTTTAACCTGATTTCGCTCAGTGATATCTTCGATGGCAAGGAGAATCATTTCAGTTTTATTTGCCTCACGGTAAATCCGCCGGGCGTTGAGAAGCATGGTCTTTTGCCCGATACGGGGAAAATCGTGCTCGACTTCATAATCATTAAAAGACGTGTTCTGAGGTAGGATATCTTCTAAGAGTTTGCGAAGCTCAGGAATATCCCATTGGCGATTGCCTAATTCGTAAAGTAGGCAGCCTTCAGTTTCCTTTGGCATTACCTCAAAGACTTGGTAAAAGGCACGGTTAGCCGAAAGGATGCGAAGACCGGCATCCAGGACCACGAGCGGCTCTCGCACAGTGGCAATAATGTTTTGAGCAAATGCAAGCGCTTCAGCAACAGCCTTCTCGGCCTTGCGTTTCTCGGTCTCGTCCCGAAATACCAGCACAACACCCGTAACCCTGCCCTCCTTGTCGTAAATAGGCGAACCGCAATCTGCAATAGCACGTTCGGTTCCATCACGCCCGATCAGAAGGGTGTGATTTGCCAGCCCGATCATAGTGCCCTCGCGAAGAATACGTTTTACAGGGTTTTCCACCTTGATCCGCGTCTCTTCATTAATGATATGGAACACTTCTTCTAAGGGCTTACCACGGCCTTCCTGCTCCCCCCAGCCAGTCAGTTTTTCGGCAACCGGGTTCATCAGGATCACACGACCGTCCATATCCACCGAGATCACGCCGTCATCAATACTGTTGAGCGTAGCCCTTAGCTCAGATTCAGTGCGGACAAGCGCCTCGTATAACTCTCTTTCTTTGGGCCGGCCGATCTTGACCATTAAACCATCTCCTTTCCCAAAAATTTATCTGTCACGGCAGACTTGAGGGGCCTACCCCATACTTGATACGGGGGCATCCAGAATCCTTTGAAAATACAGGATTCCAGCTGGAGTTTACCCCATACTTGATACGGGGCCGGAATGATGATTCTGATTGAAGGGGTAATAAATAAACAGACACTAAATACTGCAATCTTAAAGATTGCAATAAAAATTTATTATAGCTTTTCCAGAAAATACATTGTTTGAAAATTGTATGGCCCTATTGACCAACAATATGAGGAAAGGTGAGTGAGCAATTTTAGGGCCAGAATCATTGGATCTGCTCTTCCTCTCAAATTCAAATTGTATTTAAAATCGTACTAAATATTTCTATCTTTGTCAACAAATTTGGCTCTTTTGGGAAATGTTTCTTTTGGTTGACACATCTGCATACATATTCTATGTTAAATTGATAAAAAAACAGGTCTGATCTAAACTTCAAGGGGGCCCTTATATGGCGTGTGAACACAAATCTAAAAAA
>JACAEV010000185.1 GCA_013388645.1 Syntrophaceae bacterium
ATCGGATATGTGGGCGGATATTCGGAAGGAGACCGACGGAAAGCTTTTCTTTATTCGTTGACTTTCATCCTCGGCCTCTCGATTACTTTCACTATTTTGGGCGCTATTGCCTCTCTGGTGGGAGGGCTCTTCGGCGTAATCAGCCGTGCGTGGTATTTCATTGTTGGAGGGATTGCCATTATCATAGGCCTAAATTTGATTGGGCTCTTTGAATGGAGTCTTCCTATACCCCTTCATCTTCAACCAAAACAGAGAGGGATATTGGGAGCATTCCTTCTCGGTATCTTCTTTGGTATTGTTTCCTCCCCCTGCGCCACTCCTGTGCTCGCACTTATATTGACTTTTGTAGCCTCAAAAGGAGAAGTGGCCTATGGGACTTCTTTGTTATTTATTTATGCCCTTGGACACTGCGCCCTCATCTTTGTTGCAGGGACCGCAACCGGATTTGCAGAAAGTATCATTAAATCTAAAGGGATTTCCTATATCACGACCTGGGGGAAAAGAATTGGTGGAGTGATGGTCGTATTCGCTGGCGTTTATTTATTTTATTTGGGAATGACACTGTAGGAGAAAATACTTCTATGAATAAACTGAAGATGATTTTATGTGCTATCGGTCTTCTCCTCTTAGCCATCCCTGGAGAAGGGCAACAACCCACTTCGATTCCGATGTATCTTTTCTATGCGGAGGAATGCCCCAGTTGTCAGGCCATTCTCCAGAGCTATGTCCCTACCCTTAAATCGATGTATCCTTTCCTTGATATCAAAACCTTTGATCTTGCGAATCCTGCCTATTATGAAGCTCTCGCAAAACTTGAAAAAAGGTTCAACCGGAGAGGCGGGGAGCTGCCAATCATCTTTATTGGCGACCAGATGCTTTCCGGAGAACGGGAGGTTATGGAGAGATTAGATCCTCTCATTATAGAATATCAGATAAAAGGGGAGCTTGCGCCTCCCTTGCCTCCTATCCAAATTACTTCAGTGACCGAAAACTTAGAAAAAAAGTTTTCCGTGGAGCTCGCCTACTTTTACCAAAAAGGATGCTCCTATTGTGACCGCGCAAGTTATTTGCTGAAATATCTTCTGAAAAAATATCCACATCTTATTATTAAAGAGATTGATCTGAATACCCCCGATGGCAAACGATTGAATGAAACCCTGTCAGCCCGTCTCAACCTCCCTTCGAATAAGCGACTCATTGCCCCAAGTATTTTTATTGGGAATGACTACCTTTCACCTGAAGATATTACAGAATCTAAAGTTGAGGGACTGATTCAGAAATATGAAAAGATAGAGACAAGACCGACTTTAGAAGTAGGAAAAGATGAAATCCAAAAAGCAGATGCATCAATTATCGAGCGGTTCAAATCCTTTGGGGTCCCGGCCGTCCTTTTGGCAGGTTTGATCGAAGGGCTAAATCCTTGTGCTCTGGCAACACTCGTCTTTTTTATCTCCTATCTCACCATGGTAGGCCGGACACGAAAAGAGATTTTCTGGGTAGGAATGGGTTTCACTGGAGCAGGTTTTGTCACCCATTTATTGCTTGGTCTTGGAATTCTTGGTTTTGTTCAGCATCTTTCATTTATACCCCTCTTCTCCAAAATCGTCTATTTCGTCACTTTTATTATTTCCATATTCCTCGGCATCTTCAGCCTTTACGATTATGTCCAGCTCAAGAGAGGTCGACCCTCTAAGATGACACTCCAGGTGCCGGATTCTTTAAAGAAGAGAATTCACCGAATCATCCGCAAAAGGGAGGGAGAATTGGAAGCAAACCAAGAGGGCAAATCCACTCGTTTTCTGTTTGCGGCGATGGGGATTGGTTTTATCGTTACCCTGTTGCAATCCACCTGTACCAGTCAGGTCTATCTTCCGACGATCCTCTTTGTGACCCATATCCCGTCTCTTCGAGATAGTGCGATCTTTTACCTCATCCTATACAATATCGTTTACATCCTTCCGTTGGTGGTCATTTTTGGTATTGTCTATTGGGGAACCACATCACAACAACTATCCTTATTCCTCCAAAGAAGAACTTCCACTATCAAACTGTTTACTGCCCTGTTCTTCTTTGCACTGGCAGGGATATTGATCACTCTATTCTTATGAGGAAATCATGGGGAAAAGGGGACAGGCTACTTTTTATATCATTTTTTTAAATTTAATTTTTGAATTTCTGATTAAATTTTACTTTCTAAAAAGTAGCCTGTCCCCTTTTATCGGAGAGAAATGATGCTTCTCCATTCTTATAAAATCACTCGTATCCTTCCATGCATCGCTGAGCCTGAAAAGATCCGGGTGATTGCAGAAGTGTCAGATGAAATTCACGAAATCTTTCCTTATCTCAATGCAATCATCAAAGGGTGCATTTACAATCACCCTGCTCTCACCCTAACCATCAGGAATGAAGAAAAACTGATCACCCTCCATGCCAACCATGTCACCATGACTTTGATCGAAGATGAAAAGGAGGCTGAGGAAGTTCTAAATTGGCTCAAAGATTTGATTAACCAAACTTACCAAAAAAAGGACCAAATTGAACCCAACTATTCTTCAGGGGATCAGCTCAAACCATCAGATATTCAAAAGCTTCTTCCTGGAATAAATTGTAAGGAATGTGGATTCCGGAGTTGCCTTGCCTTTGCCTTTAAGTTGGTTGACGAGAAGATCGAAATTGATAAATGTCTCCCTCTTTTCTTAGGTCAATATCAAGCGAAACGAAAAGTGCTTCTTGAAACCCTCAAAAATGCCGGTCTTAAAGTCCCCTCGGAGTTCTTAGAATCCGAAAAAAGTTAGGGAAGGGATTGCGCGATGGAAGACCTTTTTGAGACAATCGTAAATCTAAAAAAATCCGGAGAACCTGCTGCTCTGGCTATCATCATCAAAACAATAGGATCCACTCCAAGAAGAGACGGGGCTAAGATGGTCATCCTAAAGAACGGAAAGACGATTGGAACGATGGGGGGAGGCGATCTCGAAAAGAGGGTGATCGAAGAGGCATTGGAAGCCATAAGACGAAGTGAACCGAAAATCGCCTCTTTTACTCTGGATAGGGAGAAAGGAAAACTCGATATGATGTGCGGAGGTGAGCTTGAGGTCTATATCGAACCTATCCTTCCCGATGATAAAGTGATCATCTTCGGTGCCGGTCATATTACGAAGGCTCTTGCCCCGGTGTTGCAGAAATCGGGTTTCCTTGTGTCTGTCATTGACGATAGCCCAGAGCTTCTTCAAAAGGATAAATTCCCTGAAATTGAAGATTTGAGGCTAACAGATATGGAGAAATCTGCAAAGGAACTTCCTTCTGACCCGAATGCCTATATTGTCCTTTTATCAAGAGGATTCTCAAGGGACGAAGCGATCTTGCGGGAGCTTATTCAGAAAGACTTCAAATACATAGGGATGATTGGAAGCGGGAAAAAGATTAAGGCCATGGAGGAAAATCTGAGAAAACAAGGGGTCCAAAAAGAAGCCTTTTCCAAACTCCGAGCTCCAATTGGATTGGATATTGGCGGAGAAACCCCTGAGGAGATTGCCATTAGCATCGCGGCAGAAATTATTGCGGTGAAGAAGGGTAAATTGGAAATCCTGAAGAAAAAAGGAGGCAGGGAAGATGTTGCTAAATGATTATCAATTGAGGATCGTTCTTCCGGAATGTAATTTTTCGGCAGAAAAGGTCAATGCCATTGTAACGCTCTCTCAGGATATCGGCGGAATCCTTCCTTATCTCAATAGAGTGCTTAAGGGAATGAACTACATTGATCAGAGCAAAATACTAACCGTCAAGAGAGGGGGCCATTTGATCACATTTAGGCCCAGAGAGATCGCTATTACCAAATTGGAGGATGAAAAAGAAGCTCGGGAAGTTATGGAGGAACTGAAGGGAATTATCAATGATACCTACCAGAATCGGGAAAAAATTGAACCCAATTACACCACTGCGAAAGAACTGAAATCCTCTGATGTATTGAAGCTTCTTCCCGGAACGAACTGCAAGGAGTGTGGCGAGAGGACCTGTTTTTCCTTTGCCTTTAAGTTGATAAGGCATGAGGCTGAAATCTCTAAATGCAAGCCACTATTTTCTCAGGGATATGAGCGGAAACGAGAAGCCCTGATCAAGCTCCTTGAATCTTCCGGATATGAAATTCCAGAAACCTAAAGTAAAAGATCATGATCGTAGCCGCAAGCTTTAGCTTGCGTGTATGTTATGGGTTAAAATGTAATATGTTGGGTATGTAAGAAGGACAAGCTTAATGGACAACAAAGGACACGAT
>JACAEV010000161.1 GCA_013388645.1 Syntrophaceae bacterium
AAATCGAGAATGTCAGGATGATCCACACGGAGGATACCCATATTCGCCCCTCTTCGGGTTCCTCCTTGCTTAATCGTCTCGGTGGCAGTATCAAAAACGCTCATAAAAGAGACGGGGCCGCTTGAAACCCCCTGAGTGGAACCCACCACATCATTTCTGGGCCTGATCCGTGAGAAAGAAAATCCTGTCCCACCTCCGCTCTTTTGGATCAAGGCCATCTGTTTTACAGCGTCAAAAATCTCCTCCATGGAATCTCCAACAGGAAGGACAAAACAGGCAGAGAGTTGTTGAAGATCCCTCCCCGCGTTCATCAACGTGGGAGAATTAGGAAGGAAATCCAGGGATGCCATTAATGAAAAGAATTCGTCCTCGATTTGAAGAAGGTCGATCTCTGGTTGATAGAGCCGATCTGCTTGAGCAATATTCTTTGCCACACGTCTAAAGAGCTCTTCGGGTGTCTCGGCCACGTTTCCATCCGGGTCTTTTTTAAGATATCGCTTCTTCAGAACGGTCATGGCATTGGGGGTCAATTGAGCTAACTCCATCTTCTTCTCTCCTCCACTAAATATAAGGCACAAAAAAAACCTTACCACAATATTTTGTGTTGTCAAGAGGAATTTTATAAATTTTGAATTTTTTTTAAGAATTCCTTTTCATTAATGCTCTGGATGATTCTCAACAATCCTTTTGAAAAGCGTTGGATTCTATGTTAGCCTCAAATCACTTGGAAATGGACGAAGGCATCAGAGGCAAAAAAATGAATCAACAGGTTTTCAAAAGAATCCATAAAATTGAACTTCCCATTCCGTTTCCCCTTCGAACCACGAATGTCTATTTTATTGATGATTCTCCTAAAACACTGATCGATGCAGGAATAAAGACAGAGGCATCTTATCATGCTTTGAAAAAGGGATTGAACCTCATTGGATATGACTTGAATTCCATTGAACGGATTCTCATCACTCATGGTCATATCGATCATTATGGTCAAGCCAAAAAATTATCCTCTTTCTCTGGTGCTCCCATCTATATCCATTCAAAAGAATACGGGAGGATTCGTTCCTTCATCCATTCGCTCGGGTTCATTAAATCGATTTTACTGAGAAATGGGGCGCCGGAGGTCTTCGTCAACGAAGCCATTCAATATATGGAATCTGCCCAGATCATGGCGGATTCTCTGGACGAAGCCTTTTTCTTAGAGGATGGGGATCCCATTCTTTTCAAATCGATGGTCTGGAAGACCGTACACTGTCCTGGCCACAGTCCTGGTCTGA
Organism: Syntrophaceae bacterium; assembly: GCA_013388645.1. GTDB lineage: Bacteria > Desulfobacterota > BSN033 > BSN033 > UBA1163 > UBA1163. Next base: position 1,275 of record JACAEV010000161.1, read on the forward strand.
TCTGCTTTCATTGGCCGGAGGAAAAAATCTTATTTACGGGAGATCATCTCTTAAAAGAAATTACCCCTAATCCCATCCTGAGTGTTGCCGAATACCATCCTCCTTTCCGGTATCCAAGCCTGAAGGATTACTTAGCTTCCCTTGAAAAAATTGAAAGACTCGATCTTTCCCTCCTCCTTCCGGGCCATGGAGAAGAAATTTTTGAGGTCAGAAGTCTGATCCAAAAAATCTTTGCCCATCACAAGGAGCGAATGGACCATATTCTTTTTTCTTTATCCAAAAGCGAGAAGACACCTTTTGAAATCACCAACGATCTGTTTCCCGGAGTCCCTCCTTTCGAAATCTTTCTTGGAATCTCCGAAGTCGTCGGACACCTGGGAATCCTGAAAGAAAAAGGAATCGTCCGGGTTACCGAAAAGGCTGCGAAAGATTACTATTCCTTAAAACCTTAATGGATAACCTTTTTAAGGCAACCTCTAAAAATGTCATTCCTGCGGAAGCAGGAATCCATAAAGTTTTGAAATGACTGGAGTTTACCCCGTACCTGATACGGGGCGGGAGTGACGAATTAGGAATTATTAGAGGTTCCCTTAAATCTTATTGACTTATTTCTCCATAACGAATAGACTCATATCAAAATTAAAATCCCCTTGAAACTCCTCCATGAGCCTATTACCTGACCATCTTCCTCATTACAGTGTGGGGCCCTTTTTTGGCTTTGCTACGAATGGGATCCTGGCGGTGTTATGTTTAGCGATCTTATCGCTTTATCACCACTACCGGCCCCTGCGAAGCCTTTTCCTTTTCTACCTTTTTTCGACTTTCCTCTTTTTGGGTTGGGTTATTTATGGCATTCAAAAATCGCCCGAATCGATTCTTTTGGGATATCGGATTGATCTGGCCGCACTCGCTCTTCTCCCTGCCAGTTGGACCTGGTTTGACTCAGCCCTTTCAAATAAACGTATGGGAAGGTTCTCAAAAGCCGTAAGCGTGATTGGCTTTGCCTTAGCAGCTTGCGCCCTCTGGGGAAGCGGATCCTGGTTTTTAGGAATTCCTCTCGTCCCCCATGAAATTGAGTCCAGTATCTTGAGACCTCAATCCAAACTTCTTAGACCCTTCATCCATTTTTTCTGTCTGGGCATCTGTTTTTTCTATTTTGTTTTGACCCTGGTCAGACTGAAACGGTTAAAATCTGAAAAGCTTAATCATCTGATTCCTTTCGGTATCGGAATGTTATTCTGGTTTTTAGGCGGAGCCCATGATGCCATACGTTCTGCAGGCATCTTGGTTCCCATCAAAGGCCAGATCTTATGGATCACTTCTCTTTGGCTCTCAGTCTTCTTAAGTGTCGCTGTGGCGCTCCACTTTCGATCCTTAAACCAAGCCATTCGCGAGGCCCGAGATGTCTTCGAGCGTTTCGTCCCTCCTGCATATCTTCGCCGCATTGCAGCAAAAGGATTAAAGTCCATCCGTTTAGGTGAAGCCGATCAACAAAAGGTAACCATCCTCTGTTGTGACATCCGAGGATTTACTTCCCTATCCGAACGGACCACACCAAGTGAGTTGATCGCGCTGCTCAACCATCTTTTTGAGAGAATAACGCGAGTTGTCGATTGGCGTCGCGGAGTCATCGACAAATTTCTCGGGGATGCGATCTTGTGCATTTTCGAAGGGCCGGATTCCAGCCAACGAGCGGTCAATTGTGGCGTGGATATATTAACGGTGGTAAAGTCAATCAACAGGGATGAAAACCGATCCGGCGACCACGACTTGCGAATCGGTATCGGCCTTCACACCGGACCTGTCATTTTAGGGACGATTGGTTCTCCTAATCGAATGGACTCCACCGTCCTCGGCCTCACGGTCAACTTGGCGAAACGTCTTGAAGAAGTGACCAGACCCTTGGGGGTTGATATGCTCATCTCGGACCAGGTTGCTGATCAACTGCCGAGTGGTCATGGCCATCGATTCCGTAAGTTGGGAGAGGTATATGTCAAGGGAAGTTCAACACCGATCGGAATTTTGGAGGTGTATGACCAAGACCCACCAGAGGTGCGCCATCTCAAAGACCAAATTGAACCCATCCTGTCAGATGGAATTAGTCTATATCGATCAGGTTCTTTGCACGCTGCCTTATCAAAATTTCAGGAAGCTCAACACATCTACTCCGATGATTTGCCCCTTCGCCTCCTCATCCATTCAGTCAACCAAAGTATTAAAGAAGGACAGGTGGTGAAAGGAATGGCGCTTCTTGATTTCAGATTGAAATAAAGGAACGCTTGATGGATCCTATTTCGAAACCTGACTCTTGAGTAAGTTTCATCACTTCCTTATCAATTAGACTCTCAGAGGCAAAGAGAGGAGATTTCTTGAAATGAAAGTAGTTGTGGTCGGAGGAGGATGGGCAGGATGCGCCGCCTCTCTTTCGGCGTTAAAACAGGGTGCTGAAGTTATTTTGATCGAACGGACCGACATGTTGTTGGGAACAGGCTTGGTGGGCGGAATCATGAGAAACAATGGCCGTTTCACTGCTGCCGAGGAGATGATGGCGATGTCTGGTGGTGAACTTTTTGAGCTCATCGACCAGAATTGTCTCCACCACAATATCGATTTTCCGGGACATCGACATGCTTCCCTTTATAATGTGGCGACCATGGAGCCTCTCGTTAAAAAATTCCTCCTCAGTAAGAATCTCGACCTTCATCTCTCGACTCGTGCGGAGGAAGTGGAGATGGAGGGAAACCGGATCAAAGCCGTTACTGGAAAACAGAAGGATGAGAAAATCCGTTTCGAAGGCGATGTCTTTGTTGACACGACAGGCACGGCGGGTCCGCCTTCAAACTGCACAAAATACGGAAACGGCTGCGTCATGTGTATCCTACGATGCCCTACCTTCGGTGGGCGAATCAGCCTGACGGCCAAAACGGGAATTAAAGAAATGGTCGGCCGAAAAGGGGAACAGATCGGAGCGATGAGTGGTTCGTGTAAAATTCTTAAAGAATCTTTATCCCAGAAGATTATTAACCTTCTCAACGAGAAAGGGGTCGCCGTCATTTCCATTCCCCCATCGGAGCGATCCCAAGGAAAGCTCGCGATCAAAGCCTGTCAGCAATATGCCCTTCCTGAATTCGAAGAGAACCTTGTCCTTTTAAATACAGGCCATGCCAAGTTGATGGTTCCCTTTTTCCCTTTGGAGGTACTCCGTCGAATCCCGGGATGTGAAAATGCACGATACGAAGACCCCTATGCAGGAGGTCTCGGCAATTCGATTCGTTATATCGGAATGTCTCCCAGGGAGGATTCATTAAAAGTGAAAGGTGTCGAGAACCTCTTCTGCGCAGGAGAAAAAGCCGGACTGCTGGTCGGTCATACCGAAGCCATAGTGACGGGGACACTGGCTGGGCATAATGCAGTAAAATATATCCTAAAAGAGAAACCTTTACTTCTCCCAACAAGTCTTGCGGTAGGGGATGCCATCACCTATGTTCGAACCCAAATGGAAACTGAAGAAGGTCTGGCCTATAAATACACATTTTCCGGTTCCATTTATTTCGATCGAATGAAGCAGAAGAACCTTTACACGACTCAAATTAAAGAGATCGAAAGACGGGTGGCCGAATCAGGCATGACAGGGATCTTTTCTCAAAGGACTCGCTGAGGAATCGCCATCCATCGTTCATGAAAATTTATATGTTTTTGTGGTAATGACTTCGTCTCGGGAGTTTTTGGCGGTTGGAGGTTTTTCTTAGCTTCTTCTAACCTTTTTAACCTTATCCTTAAAAGGAGGTGCGTTATGGTCGAACTGACTGCTGCCCACTGGATTTATGCCCTTTTTATCGTTCTTGTCTTGATCACGATGTCCTTGAGAAGGGAGACACCCATCGTCTGCATTGTTGGATCCTTTATTCTCTCCTGGGTGATCACAGGGAACTTGGTCAAGGCCGTGCAGGCCATCTTTAATTCGATCACCATTGCCTTCAGTGAACTTCTGGGAGTGGTAGCCATTATTTCCTTGATTGTCGCCATGGCAAAGATGTTAGAAGAGACTGGCATAGCACAGATGATGTTCCGGCCCATTCAGGGAATCATGAAATCTCCTGGAATCGCCTACTGGGTGATGGGATTCGTCATTATGATTGTAGCCTGGGTGATCTGGCCTTCTCCAGCCATTGCTTTGGTGGGTGCGTTGCTTCTCCCCGCAGCGATTAAGGTGGGGCTTCCGCCGATTAATGCGGCCATGGCCATCAGTATGTTTGGTTATGGTTGCGCTTTAACGACCGACTTCATCATTCAGGGGGCTCCTGGAATTACAGCGAAAGCTGCTGGGATAACACCCGGTATGGTGATGTGGAAGAGTTTCCCCATGCTCATTGTTTGGGGAGCAATCGCTCTACCGCTTTCTTACCTTGCCGTAAAAAAAGATATTCGAGCAAATGTCGGAAAGCCCATTGAATGGGCCCCTTTTGAAATTACACCCGAAGCAAAAGCGGAAAGGGAAAGATGGGTCGGCGCCGCCCCTACCTTTAAAAAATATGCTCTTCCGATTATCGCCATTCTCTTTGCCCTCGATATTATTGGCATGCTTGTTTTCAAACTTCGCGGAGGGGATGCTACGGCTCTTCTCGGCGGCACCGTCGGGATCGTCATGGTGATCATTGGATTCGGAGTTTATGGCAAAGAGGGATTTGGCAAACTCTCCGAACACACTCGATCTGGATTTATGTTTGGCGTACGGATCTTTGCTCCTGTATTCCTCATCGCCAGCTTTTTCTTCATGGGTTCTCCAGGAACGGCAAAAGCCATTTTCGGTGAAGGGGCCAAAGGACTCCTCTTTGACCTGGGGCAAGCCCTGGCGAATACTGTCCCGTTGAGCCAAATCCCTGTAGCCATCGTTCAGGCGATAGTGGGAGGGATTACAGGATTGGATGGCTCTGGGTTTTCTGGGCTACCTTTGGTGGGGACATTGGCACAAGCCTTGGGGGGAGCAACCAAACTCGATATCGCAACCTTGGGTGCCCTCGGTCAATATTTTGCTGTGGCGGTGGGTGGTGGATGCATCATTCCCTGGGCAGTCATTCCCGCTGCAGCCATCACAGGAACGGATCCAGTCGAGATTGCAAGGCGTAATCTCTGGCCAACACTGCTGGGCTTTATTGGGGTTCTCATTGTGGGCATCTTTATGCTCTGATCCAGGAAAGGAGACAAACTATGGTGAGCTATCGTAATATCCTGTTTTGTACGGACTTTTCGGAGGTCGCCAAGGCAGCTTTACCCTTTGCCATCGATATGACGAAGAAATATGGCGCTACGCTCCATGTGATCCATGTCTATCAAGATCCAGAGCACCTCGCAGAATATAGCATCTCTTCTAATATTCAAATGGATTGGATCCGTGTGGCTCGTGGCTTGGGAACGGAGGCAGAAAAAAAACTTAGAGAATTAGCTGAAGAAATTAGTAAAGAAGTGAAGCCCTGTCAATCCAAATTGCTTCGTGGAAGACCCTATACGGAGATCATCCGTTATGCTAAAGAGAACAAGATGGATCTAATTGTCCTATCCAGTCATGGCCTGAGTGGCTGGGAACACATTCTCTTTGGGAGTACGGCAGAAAGGGTTCTGCGTGAAAGCCCCTGTCACGTGCTGGTGATCAGAAAGCCACGTCAGATTAAATCATAAGAGATGTTGGGAATAGAAGCAGAGAATGGGAGGGAAGAGTCAATCACTTTTCCCTCCTAATTGTTTAACCCTCCAGAAAAGGTGAGAAAGGTGACAGAGACTCCTCCCCCAGAAGGGAGTGGATGATTTCCTCGCCTCGGGATGAATGAAGCAGAAATGGCGACATTTGATCTTTTGTAATGCCTCCTCAAATCCCTTCAAGTCTTTTTGCTCTTCAAAGTAATCCGGAATCCAATATCCCAAGGAGGAAAACGTACTTCGGTCTGCAGAATGATAATGGTAAAAATCCATAAAATTCTTAAGCGGGGTTTCAACTCCATAGGCCTCAGGGTCAATTTGCCAGGGTGAACCCGGTTCCATCTCAATAGTAAAAGTCCGGATCCCTCTCACATTCGAATACCGATGACGGATCATCTGCTGGAGCCGAATCATCTGTTGGATATCCCCTTCTTTCTCAAAAGGCATACCAATGGTGAAAAAGAGGTCACAGAAAACCCCATTTGCCTTTAGCTGGTTCAGAGACTCGATCAGAGCCTGATTGGAATAAGCATGCCCTTTATGAAGTTTCCTCATCCGGTCCGATCCCACATCGGGGGAGAGGGCGATCAGGGATTTTGGCCCAATAAAGGTTTCCTTAAAAGATCGAATAAAATCGAGGGTGGGGAGACCAAACGATTCGAAAAAACATTCCGCCCGAATTTTTTCTTTACGGATGCGAGAAAAAAGTTCGATATAATATTCTGGCCTTTGGGGGAAAGGGTCGAAGCAGATATGCATCGTCTCATATCCATAAGAAACCGCTTCTCGAATGGATTGTAAAACACTCTCGATCTCTCTGAAAGTCACTTCTTTCCTGCCCGTAATGGTCTCCAGTGAGGAATATCCTCCCCCACACCACGTACACTGGACAGGACACCCTCTACCCACTGTGAGGTGATAGATGGGCGATTTGAGAGAATACATCCAGAAATTCTTTTCTTTGGAGACTCCTTTGACATAAAAGGGCTGCCCGATATAACGGATGTAGGTGGGATAGTTTTTCAATAAGAGAAAATTGGTGAAGGAGAGGTGATTGAGTTCTTTCTCTGTTGCGACATAGGAAAGCGGGTTGAAAAGAATTCTCCCTTTCCTCCTCCAGGTTAGGTTGGAAACAGGAAAAAAGTCTTCTTCCCCTTTCTGGAGCGCTTTGACCAATTCCAACATGGGAATTTCGGCTTCACCGCGAATAACCCCATCGACCTCGTCAAAATTTTTCATGATCTCTTCGTGAAAAAAACTGGCGGTATAGCCTCCGAGAAGAACATAGATAGAAGGAAAGGCCGCTTTTATTTTTTTGACCAGTTCTATTACATCATAGCTTTGATGATGCCAGTGGAGATCAAAAGCAACGATCCGTGGGCTCTTTTCTCGAATATATTCGATGATGGAAAATTGGTGATTCTCAATCCACTCCACTCCGAGGTGAACCACTTGAGTTGAAATGTGATGACGTTGAAGAAGGTCCGCCAATCCAAGGAGCCCCATGGGCAGAAAATTGATCCAGATGAAATGATTGATCGGCCGATAGTAATTGGTCAGCTTGGGGACATGAAGGAAAAGGCAGTCCAATGAACTCATCGGTGGAATTGTAAAATGCTTGGATGGAACATTTCAACCTCGCTCCCAAAAAATCGTAGACGCATAACGCATAGGGCTTGGAGCAAATAT
>JACAEV010000203.1 GCA_013388645.1 Syntrophaceae bacterium
GGCGGAGAGAGAGGGATTCGAACCCTCGATCCCGTTATAAGCGGAATACACGATTTCCAATCGTGCCCCTTCGGCCTCTCGGGCATCTCTCCGTTTACTGATAATCTCTAATTCTAATTTATCATCCGCTTTTTATCGGCTTCGCCGAGAGAGAGGGATGTGCTCACTCGCTTCGCTCCCTCCGCCTTCCCCTTCGGGGGCGCCGAACCCTCGATCCCGTTATAAGCGGAATACACGATTTCCAATCGTGCCCCTTCGGCCTCTCGGGCATCTCTCCGTTCTAATAATTGTCCGGAGTTCTTAGTTGGTGGCTCGGAGAAACTTCTTTCAAAATAATTCTTTCAATCTCTGAACTCCGAACTCATTACTAAATTACTAACGTGGTGCATGGCGGAGAGGGTGGGATTTGAACCCACGTCTCCTTTCGGGAGAACCGCTTTTCGAGAGCGGCGCCTTAAGCCTCTCGGCAACCTCTCCAAAAAAATAAAAGTCTAACGGTAAGGGTAACGAGGCTCACCCTGTCCTATTTTAGGTTCGGGGTCAGTTTCGTCTATAAAAGGCTACGTCTTAAACCCTCCTCTCCTTAAAAAAGTCCTTTAAAATCTCCGCACACTCTTTTTCAAGAATCCCCCAGTCAACTTTCACCTTATGATTTAATACATCATTATCCAACAATTTCATTTTCGATTCCACCGCCCCAAATTTTGGTTCCATCGCCCCAAATACCAACCTGGATATCCTGCTATGTATCATTGCAGATACGCACATGGGACAGGGCTCAGCTGTGACATACATGACCGTATTGTAAAGTCGATAATTTTTTAAAATCTCCCCTCCTTTCCGGAGAACGAGAATCTCGGCGTGGGCAGTTGGATCGCTGAGTTCAATGCAACGATTGTGATCTTTTGCAAGAACTTGATCTCCTTTTAATAAAATGGCCCCTATTGGAACCTCACCTCCCTTGCCAGCCTTCTCAGCTTCTTCCAAGGCCATTCTCATATAGTTCTCATCAAACTCTTTATTAATCATCAGGAATTGATAAACCTTTTTAGTTTGGTGTATTCAACCGTAGAATGTTCAGGACTTCTGTGAACTTTTTTAATGATAATTGGCGCGCCCCGCCCAACGCAAACGGGCGACCAGCGGATTCGTAAGTCGATTCATGCGTTTTTTCTAACCCTTTGATTATTGGTCTGGTTTCCCGTAATTCTTTGAAAAAATAGGGTTAAATGCTTTTCCATCTAACCCAGTTTACTCTATCTATTCTATTCTTTTCAACTTATTTTTACCACAATTTTAGCACACCTGTCTTCAGATTGAAAGACCGAAGGTCAATATCCCTCTTTTATTTGAACGGTAAAAAACATTTCACACCATGTTTTATGCAATTTGGGTGGGGAAACATTGTTAGGGATGGCAACGCAACAAAAATGATGTTTTATAGGCAAGCCAAGAGTTTTGAGATAAGGTCACTTTTTTTAACGTATGGGATCAATAACTCATACCTGACTCTGGTGAGGCCGACATAAGCCAAATTCTTAACCTCTGACTCAGGCCATTGGGTTGGGTCGAAAAGGTCCAGTCCAATTAGAAAGACCCGCGAATAATCGAATCCTTTTACGCTCTGGATGGTGGATATTGTAACAGTGTCTGTGGTTACGTCATAAGATCTTTTCGATCTGTAATCTTCGGATACCCAGTTAGGAAGGATTCCTTTCTTCTCCAGGGTTTTTCCAACCATATGGGGGACGTGCATATCCGGGTTATCTTCAGATGATCTCATGGTGTAAAGAATAGCGATATCCGAGCAGGAACATTCCCCTTCATCAACTAACTTCTTTATTTTGTCTGACACAAACTCAATGGTCTCTCCGATGTTTTTAAACTGCCTGATCTGTGGTTTTGGCCCATGATATTCATACAGATCTGGAAACATAGAATATTGCTGAGACCCACCGGATTCAAGCGGGCCTTCATTACTCCCTATAAACCTTAATGCAAATTCATATAACTTCTTTGTACAACGGTAAACATGGGATATCCTGTGGAGACGGCCTTTTGCTCGGATCCCTAAATCCTTCCAGCATATTCATATTTGTTGATATTTGGAAATACCACTCCGCAACTCAGCGGGATCTTGGGATTACCATGAAAAGCTGGCTCTGTGGAAATGAGACGTCCATCCTTTTGAATCTTGTCTTTTATTGATACAAGATAATCATGGGCTTGCTGGAAAGGATTCTTTCTCGATTCGGTCTTGCCTCTGATTTTGAGAGAAAATATTGGGGGTTGGCTTCCTTGATCTGGGTAAGGGACCAGTCTTTCACCTCGAAGATGACCAGACCGACATCCTCGCAGAAGAGCAAAAAATCAGGTTCGTTTCCATTGATATCAGGCGTGTACCAGCAGAGGTAATGCGCATCTGGCTTGGCAACCCCTTCGAGGAATTTGTAGAAAGTCTTTTACCCTTCTGTCTCAAACTCCCAAATATCATTGGGCCCCATCGTCGCCATCACTACCTATTTAATACATCAGGTTATGCGTTTAAATTTAAAACAGATTGAAATCAAAATTTTTCAAGTTCTTGTCACACTCTCTTCACATTAAATGCAATTTACAAGTTTGACCCCTGATACAAATATCTCCAATCGGGGAATCCCCCCAGTCTATCCCAGCCCTCCTAAACCAAGGCGGCGGGTGCGGTATTCAGCGAATCTCTTTCCTTTTAAGACGCGAAGGGTTCGCAGGGGAAATCAGATTATTTGATTTTAGGAATGTCCCCTCCCTCTCTCTAATATAGTGTTATTTGTTGCCAAATTTAACAAATTTAAAGATCTTTGGGATGGAGAAGATTGCGAAGTTCATCTCGGGTGAGACCCTCTCAATACCGAATTACCGTTGCCTGGCACCGGGGCACCTTTGAGTCCCTTTTTTTCGGGTTGACTTTAAGGCGTGTGGCTAATACGGATACGACCGGGTTGGACAGTAACAAAGGAGCCAACTAATTTTTCTCCTTTCTGCTTCACCAAATTGAGAACATCTCTTGATATCTCCCGGCGAGCAAAAGTTGGGAATCGAAGGAAAATCACACCCAGCGTATCATGGCCGTGGGAATAGACTAACCGACCAAAATCCTTGTCTTCTGTTAATAAGATTCTCCCTTCATGGAGAGCAAATCTTATGACCTCCGAGTCCTCGGTTCTTGGAGAACTCTCTGAAATACAAAGGACATCAAATCCAGCTCTCCTGAGGGCTCGGACCACAGCGAAGTCGCAGCTTTCATCGGCAAGAAAGCGTATCGTCATTTCCTAACTGCTTGTCTGGAAGTGTTCAAGATGACCGTTTCCTCATGAGCCAAACTATCCGCTGCATATCGAATAGCAGCCTGGATATCTTCTTTGGTGAGCCTGGGATAGGCTTCTAAAAGTTCTCTTTCTTTCGCCCCTTCACTTAGCTTTCTGAGAATAAGTTCCACCGGAATTCGGGTCCCCCGTATGACGGGTTTGCCCATCATAACCTTCGGGTTAATCTCAATTCGATCTGTAATGGTCATAACAAACCTCCACTTTCTTTTGAAATAATGACGAGATACCACTTTCTATAGAAGTATGATACAAAAAAGAAAGGGAATTGACAAGTTTTTAAGACCCCCCAATACTTCTCAAACCAAGGCGGCGGGTGCGGTATTCGTTGAATTGGCGAAGTTCCTTCTCCTTTAAGACAAAGAAATTTTCGCGGGAGAAATCCGGGGCATATTTTTATGTGTAATTGTAAGAGGTCAGAGGGACGTCCTTGTTCTGGATAATGTCTTTTTCGATGGAGAGTTCAAAGAGCAGATTCTTCTCAAGGGCCTCGGAGATTCGGGGAGGGGAGGCTCTATGGTACTGGAGGGTGAAATGGTGAGGATTTTCTCTGTACTATCTCACGAGAGCAAAAAACCTTCTTTCTTTAATGTCAAGGATCTCTTGGAGGTGCTTTCGTTCGATCTCATTCCGTAAATAGCGTTCAAGGAGTTCTTTGACCTGCTCTGAGGTAAATCGCTTGTGTAATTGGGACATAATCTAATCCTCCTTTTGAGTTTAAGATTAGGTCCCTCATAACAGAGCCGTTCACCATAAATCAGGCTATGCACTTTTCAAGTTTAAATCTGTCAAAACCTATACACTTTTGAAGTTTAGATGACACGATATACAAATTTAATTGCTCAAATTCTAAAAATTGAATATAATTAATCTGTATTTTTGAAGTCTTAGCAAGAAAACATGGAAACAGAATATGATAACTACAAGAAACACCAAGAAGTCTCTAACATTCCGTAGGGAAAGAGTCTTTCGGATCTTAAAAGCACACTTGCCTGAATTACGTGAGCGTTATGGAGTACGTGGAGTTTCGCTCTTTGGTTCCTTCTTAAGAGGGGAGCGGCACCAAGGGAGTGATTTGGATGTGCTCGTGGAGTTTGACCGTGTACCTTCTCTTTTTGAATTTATTCGGCTTGAGCGCCATCTCAGCGGACTTTTGAAAATGAAGGTTGACTTGGTTATGAAGAGTGCTCTGAAACCAGCCATAGGCCGTCGTATTCTGGAAGAGGCTCAGCCGGTATGAAATCCAAACGTGAATATATAGACTACCTTGAGGATATTTTAGATGCGGTAGCCAAGGCTCGAGGGTTTGTCAAGGATGTGGAATTTGAGGCGTTTCGCGCAAATGAGGAAAAGGTATTCGCTGTAATCCGAGCATTGGAAATTATTGGTGAGGCTGCAAAGAATATTCCCAAATCAATACGAGGGAGATACACTGAGATACCTTGGGAAGATATTGTGGGTATGCGAAATAAAGTAATCCATGATTATTTCGGTGTGGATATCGAAGTAATTTGGAAGACACTCCAAAAAGATCTGCCTCCTCTCCTGTCCAGCGTTGAGAAAATACTCGAAGATCTTAAAAAAGAACGAGATGCAAAGATGTGAAACTTTCAATTTTTATCTCTTTTTCAAATGCACATCTCCTGCCCCCAGCAGGTGCACAGGCTCTAAAATTCTTCTGTTCAAAAATCTCCCTATCTTTCTATCTCGCCATCTTTGTTTCCAGTAAGAATGGCCAAACTTTTATGGATGATCTAAATCCCTTTTTAAGATCCATATAATTTTATGAACGCCCCTTGTCTTCACACAGTTTATTCAATGACGATAAAACGAAACGAGGCGGCGGGTGCGGTATTAGGCGAATTGGCGAATTTCTTTCTCTCTCAGGACGCGGAAGATTTCACCGGGGGAATCAGGGCTATGTACGTACTTCGGTTGGAGGATATAACGAAGTTCATCTCGGGTGAGACCCTCTCCATACCGAATTACCGTCACCTGACACCAGAACAGCTCTACGACTGCTTAAGTAAGTTAAAATTTCAGGAACGTCCCTGTTTCCCC
>JACAEV010000186.1 GCA_013388645.1 Syntrophaceae bacterium
GCCATCGATGGAACCCAGCCCCCCTTTCTTTTTTAAAGACTTTGTCGTAATCGATCGGAAGTGAGGAGGTGATTTTAATGCCAAGAGGAGATGGAACAGGTCCACCTGGAGGAAGTGGTCCAGGAACAGGAAGAGGTGCTGGGATGGGTGGAGCTCGAAGAGGAAGGATGGGCGGCTCCAGATCAGGTTCGGGTCCAGAGGGGGAGTGCGTCTGCCCCAAATGTGGGACAGTAACTCCTCATGAGGTTGGGATTCCCTGCTTTTTTAAACAATGCCCAAAGTGCGGGGCGAAAATGGTGAGAAAGTAGTATTAATCGAAATGGATAAAAAACCAAATAACCTGAAATACATTTTTGGTCCTGTCCCTTCGAGGAGATTGGGAAGATCACTCGGAGTGGATCTTGTCCCATATAAAACCTGTACATTTGATTGCATCTATTGTGATATTGGAAAGACGACCTGTAAGACCACCTCTCGGCAATCTTATGTATCTCCGGAAGAGATAAAAGGGGAATTGGAGCTTTATCTTTCAGCCTTAGATAAGAAACCAGATTACATCACCCTATCCGGCTCAGGGGAGCCCACACTCAATCGAGGTATTGGAGAGATCATTCACCACATCAAAGAGTTGACTTCAATCCCTTTAGCCGTCCTAACGAACGGCTCTCTCTTCTCCTTGGAAGAAGTCAGGGAAGCATTAGCGGGGTCAGATGTGGTGATTCCTTCTTTAGATGCCGTGAGTGAGGTGACTTTCCAATGTTTAAATAGACCTCATCCTTCCTTAAAGATTGAAGACATCATTTTAGGCCTGATTCAATTCCGGAAAGAATATCGAGGCCAGATCTGGCTCGAAGTGGTTTTTTGCAGGGGGGTCAACGACGATAAAGAAGAAATTGAGAGACTCAAAGGCGTTATCGAGCGAATTCATCCCGATAAGGTTCAATTGAATACACCTATCAGGCCCCCTGCTGAAGAATTTGCTTATCCCTTAACGACCCATCAACTCGAAGAGATACGAAAGCAATTGGGAGCCCAGGCGGAAATTATTTCCGAATTTACCGCTCCCCTGGGGATAGAATCGAACTCCATCAATGAAATAGAGATTCTTAACTTGATTAAACGAAGGCCTTGTACCACCGAAGATATTTCTAAGGCTCTGGGGCTCCATTTAGATGAGGTCGTGAAATATCTGGGAAAACTGGTGAGAGAAGGAAGAGCTCACTACCGAATGCATGAGCACCATTGTTATTACGAAGGTACTCTCATTCACTAAGCGAGAATAGGTGCATGATCATCTCTATCGCCAGCGGTAAAGGGGGAACCGGAAAGACTACGATTGCAGTCAATTTGGCTCTTTCCCTCCTCAAGGGAAACGCACAACTGATTGACTGCGATGTGGAGGAGCCTAACTCCCACATTTTTCTATCCCCATCCATTCACCAGGTTACTTCGGTGGGGATGCGAGTGCCCAGAATTGATGAATCGAAATGTACCTATTGCGGAAAATGTGCTCAGGTTTGCGAATATCATGCGATTGCCGTCATTTTGAAAAATGTGCTGGTCTTTGATGAGCTCTGCCATGGCTGCGGGGCCTGTTCTTACTTATGCCCTGAAAAAGCCATTTTTGAAGTCGAGAGAGAGATCGGAATTATCCAGGAAGGAAGCTCCAATGGCATTCCATTTGTGAATGGAGTGTTGAATGTAGGAGAACCCATGGCTTCTCCCCTCATCCGAAAGGTTAAAGAGAAAATTCAAAAGGATAAGGTCGTGATTCTCGATGCCCCTCCGGGGACAGCTTGTCCAGTCATTGAAACCGTTAAAGGAAGTGACTTCTGCATTCTTGTGACAGAACCAACACCTTTTGGTCTGAATGACTTGGAGCTGGCAGTGGGAATGTTGGAGAAGTTGGGAATCCCAAAGGGAGTGGTCATCAACAAGGCGGATGTGGGCGACAGAGGAGTGTGGGATTACTGCCAATCAAAAAATATTCACATCCTCATGGAAATCCCAATGGATCGCCAAATTGCAGAGTCTTATTCAAAGGGGATCCCCATCGTTATTGAAAATACTTCTTATATCTCTCAATTCCAAGAATTATTTGAAAAGGTGGAGAAACTTCATGAGTCAAATCGAAGAAGGACAAGAATTGAGTGACGAGGTGGGTTACCTCGTCTATAACGAAACATTGATTGACCATTTCATGAATCCCAGAAATGTCGGGGAGATAGAAAGCCCTGATGCGATGGCTGTGGTAGGTGATCCAACGTGCGGAGATTATCTCAGGGCCTATATCAAAGTGAAGGATGGGAGAATCTCTGAGTTTAAATTTCTCACGATGGGTTGTCCCGGGGCCATATCCACCTCCAGCATTGCCACAGAATTGGCAATCGGAAAAACGCTCGAAGAGGCGTTAAAGCTGACGGATAACGACGTGATCCAAGCAGCCGGTGGCATTCCTGCAAGAAAAGCCCATTGTTCCCTTCTTGCGATCAGGGGATTACATGAGGCGATTTTGAATTATCAACGCTCTTCCCCTCTCCCCAGAGTGGGAGAGGGGAAGGGTGAGGGGGAATAAGAGAAATTTATGGTGCAAAATGAGATAAAACAATTAGCCATTGTCAGCGGCAAAGGTGGAACAGGAAAGACGACGATTGCCGCTGCATTTGCCTCTTTGGCTAAAAATAAGGTGATGGTGGACTGCGATGTCGATGCAGCAGACCTCCATCTCTTGCTTCAGCCTCAAATTTTGACTCAAGACAAATACTTTGGTGGAAGATCCCCTCAAGTGGATTTAGATCAATGCACTCGTTGTGGTCTGTGCACCGAGATATGTCGTTTTAATGCGATTGATAATGGAGTGGTGGATTATGTTTCATGTGAAGGCTGCGGCTTTTGCTCGCATATCTGTCCCGTAGATGCCATCAAAATGGAAGAGGCTTTTTCAGGAGATTGGTTTGTCTCTGAAACCATTTATGGTCCTTTTATTCACGCACGATTGGGAATCGGAGAAGAGAATTCAGGTAAACTGGTGACCGTCGTACGGAAAAAAGCAGTTGAGGTCGCAAAGGAAAAGAATTTAGGGCTCATCCTCATCGATGGGCCCCCCGGGATTGGATGCCCGGTGGCGGCCTCCCTTACTGGAGTAAATCTGGTTTTGGCCATAACCGAACCCACTCTTTCAGGGATTCACGATTTGGAGAGAATTCTGAAACTCGCTGGACATTTTAAAATTCCTTCGATGGTCTGCATCAACAAATTCGATATCAATTTAGAAAATTCGCGAAAAATTATCTCTTATTGTGAAAAGGATGGTTCCAAAATCGTCGGGGAGATCCCTTATGAACCCAAAGTGGTCGAAGCATTGGTAAATAGAAAGACCATAATGGAATATACCTGCAACGGCGTTGAAACGATCGTTCAACAAATGTGGAAAAGGGTGGAAAAGTTTTTAATGTCATGCTGAACTTGGTTCAGCATCTAATGCAACAAACACCCAGACCCTGAATCAAGTTCAGGGTGACGGTAACAAAGAAATGACGGATTACAAAAAATTTTGTTATTGGATGGACTCAGATGGTTTGAAAAAAGTCAGGGAGGAGATAGAGCAAAAGGGGGGTGAACTGGACGACGAACCCCGCATTCCCTGCCGAGTATTAAGGCCATCAAGAGAGATTGCATACTTACCGCCTCCCGCATGGGATGGTTTTTGTAAAAGGAGGACTTCGTGGTACAAAAGGTCTAACAAGGAGGGTCAGTTCCTTTTTGTTAGCAATTCATCCTTAGATCATTTAGATGTTGGAAACCCAATCATCATCAAAGAATCAAATTTTAAACCGGACCGCCTCCCACCCTATCAAGAGATTCTCCAATTGACTCAATCAGAAAGATATCAGCGCTTGAAACCGGATGTCTGGGAAAAAGTGGATCCACTTGACAAAGAATTCTACCAACGATGGTTCGAACGTCACCGACCTAAAGAGCTTTTCGATTTCGACGCTATCTTTGCATACCATTCAGCGAATCACGCCAACTTCATTGATGCCAGGTATTTTGTCGCTCTCGACGGACTTTTCATTCCCTATTCTATTGCCGATAGTATTCATGTGTGTTCTTCCTGTATTGAATTTTTCAATATTCTGGGAGAACAATGGCCGGTGAAATACGTTGTCCC
>JACAEV010000224.1 GCA_013388645.1 Syntrophaceae bacterium
AATGGAAATACCGTCATCACGGACAGTAAGAATCACCGTGTGATTGAGGTTTCTCCTGAGGCAAAAACAGTTTGGAAATTCCAAACAGAGCATGTCGATAAATTTTACATCACCCATGTTGCAAGAGAGGGCACTTTTTTAATTGCCTGTACCGATGGTCATCACCAGGTCATTGAGGTCGACCGAACTGGAGGCATTGTATGGCTTTTTCGGAACTATCGAAGACCTTCCCCCATTTATGCACGTTTGACCAATGGTTTTTTCAAGGAACGGGAAGAGAATGGATTACCAAAATACTGGGTGTTGGCAACTCGGCTTTCTGAAGGAGGCGGTACACTTATTTGGGATGCCGATAATAAACCTTCTCCATGCCCTGGATTGGAGTTTGACAGACCCGGTGCCCTTTTCCTGCAACAGAATATCGCGGTCAAACCAGGGGCAACCTATCGGGTGGGGGCTGAGATCAAGACCATCGATGTTGATGGAACAGCCTGTCTTCTCATCGATTTTTATGACCACCTCGTAGGAAGTCTCTATCGCGATATCACCGAAATGCCATCCGGAGAATACTTCAGCGGAACCAATGATTGGACCCATGATTTATTTGAAATCAAGGTTCCCCCGAAAGCCACTTTCGCCCAACTGCGCCTTGCCATTAACAACAGCGGCAAGGTCTTCATAAAAAATGTGATGATGAATCCAGTATAATCAGGTCTAAGCACCTTATCAAAAAGGAGGAATAAGAATGGTGATTGGCAAAGAGACAAGCGAAAAACGGAAGAGACAATGTGCCAAGCTCATTGAGTTATCGAAGGGGATTGTGAGACAAGCCTTTGATAAATTTAAACATGAAGAATTGGGAATCACCTGGACGGGTGGAAAAGATAGTACTTTAACCCTTTGGATCGTAAAGCAGGTTTGTGAGGAGCGGGGGCTTCCCCTTCCAAAGACGATGATCATCGGCGAGGGGGATGAATTTGAAGAGATTGAACAGTTCGTCGAAAGGATTAAAAGGGAGTGGAGCGTACCCCTGGAGGTCTGCCGAAACGAGGATGTCTTAAAGGCAGCGAACTATCAATTGAATGCTCTGGTAAAAGTTGAAGATTTAAATGAACGCAACCGCGAAGAGCTCAAACGGATAGGCTTTGAAGAAGGTGAATTTCCCTTCGAGGCAGAGTCCTATGTCGGCAATCATCTGATGAAGACGGTCGTCTTTAACCAATTCCTCGAACAAAACAGGATCAAAGGGATTTTTCAGGGATTGAGATGGGATGAACATCCAGCCCGGTTTAATGATGAGTATTTCGAATATAAGGAGGGAGGTTTTTTAATTCCGGAACATACTCGAATCCGTCCTATTCTTCATTTTACTGAAAAAGATCTCTGGGATACCTATGCGGCCTTCAAGATCCCTTACTGTTCACTCTATGAGATAGGCTATCGTTCCTTGGGGGCCAGGACGACGAGTCAGATCTCGGTGGAGGGGGTTCCGGCTTGGGAGCAGGATTTAGAGAATACAGAGGAGCGGGCAGGCCGACGGCAGGATAAAGAGAAGGCAATGGAAAAGATGCGGAGGCTTGGGTATATGTGACACAAAGAAGGGGTCAAGTAAATATATAGAAAGATATGTCTAAATTAATTTTACCACATGGTGGAGAATTAAAACTTTTACTTCTTAAAGGAGAAGTATTAAAGGTTGCCTTGCATAAGGCGAACACCCTTAAAAAAATTCGAATGACCACTCGTGAAAGAGATGATCTCATCATGATGGGGATCGGAGCCTTCAGCCCACTGGATGGGTTCATGGGGAAGGCTGATTGGAAAGGGGTGTGTGATGAGATGAAGATGAGAGATGGGACTTTTTGGCCCATTCCTATTACCCTTTCCGTAACAAAAGAGGAAGCCTCTCGGATAAAAGAAGGCCAAGAAGTGGTTCTGATTGATGATGAAAACAATAAGCCGATGGGAAGCATGGTGGTCCATGAGAAATATGAGATTGATAAAGTTCATGAGTGCAAGGAGGTCTTCAAAACAGTTGACACCCAGCATCCCGGCGTGGCCAAGGTGATGGCACAGGGAGAGGTTAATCTGGGAGGGCCTCTAAAAGTTTTCAGTGAAGGAGATTACCCAGAGAAATTCAAATCTATCTATGCAACGCCAGAAGAGACCCGTCATTTCTTTAAAGAAAGGGGTTGGAAGACCATCGCCGTCTTACAACTCAGAAATCCCATGCATCGCTCCCACGAATATATTGCTAAGATCGCTCTGGAAATCTGTGACGGACTTTTCATCCATCAACTTATTGGTAAGTTGAAAGAGGGTGATATCCCAGCAGAGGTGAGGGTTAAGTGCGTAGATGTTCTGATTGAGAATTATTTTCCAAAAGACCGTGTGGTCCAGAAGGGTTATCCCTTAGAGATGCGTTATGCCGGTCCTCGGGAAGCGCTTCTCCATGCGATCTTTCGACAGAATTACGGCGCCACTCATCTCATCGTGGGACGGGATCATGCAGGAACTGGGAATTATTATGGTCCCTTTGAGGCCCAGGAGATTTTCGACCAGATTCCCTCCGATGCGCTAACCATCAAGCCTTTGAAAATCGATTGGACCTTTTATTGCTATAAGTGTGGAAACATGGCTTCCCCAAAGACCTGTCCTCACGGGGAAGAGGATCATCTAATTCTAAGCGGCACTCTTTTAAGAAAAATGCTCGCCGAAGGGAATCCTATGCCGGAGGAGATCAGCCGTCCAGAAGTGTTGGCCATTCTAAAAAAATACTACTCCACCATCACATAAACGCATTTGGTCCTTCTAAATGTCTGCGCTTTGTTAATTCAATTACTTCTTCTTTAGGATCGGCTCGGAGTAATAAGCGGTCACCATTTCATTGCTCTGATCGGTATCGGTTTGAATCCCGATGGCCAGCACGCCCTCAGGTTCCTTGTCAAAAGCCTTTTTAAAATCTTTGTAAATATTTCTTTGCTCATATACCCATTGCCCGATGTTCGCCTCTCCCGATTCGAGGACGAAGACTTTACAATTTGTCTCTCCCGGATGGTCAAAGAGGTGACCTTTGGGCAGATGGTTTGCCCAGATATATTCAATTTTATATCCTGAAGGTTCACCTCCAAACCCTCTCCATCCACCTCCTTTTTCAAAAACAACCATCACACGGGCGGCAGCATCAAATCGGTCTCTTCTCGTTTCAATGGCTGAACGGATGACATTGGATACCTTCCATTTCCATGAGAGCACAGAATAGTCCCTTTTCTTCTCTTCTACTTCTTTAAAAAGGGATGCCCGGCTACCCACGCTCTCGGCCTTGATGATTGTCCCTCCCACCTTTGAGTATTGAGTAGGAGGGGTGGCGAAATAGGAAATCAACTTCCATCCTTTGACCGGTGACTTCTCTTCCTCGGGTTTCTCTGGTGGCTGAGGGCCAAAGGGAAGCTGAAGGAGGATCAGAAAGAAACTGAGAAAAGGGAATAATAATTTCATTTTGAAAATACTCTCTACTTTTCATCAATACTATACCATATTTAAAGAGGTATTGAAAAAAAAGGGGGATCTTGCTAAACTTTACTCCGTGAAGAGTCGAGACCCAAATCATAAATTCCAATTTTGGATCTCCATCGCATTTTTATTGCTTTTCGTTATATCCTCCCCTGGTCAATCCAAAGAAACGCTCACCCCTCATCAATATTTGATGGACCGGCTCTCCCGCGATGGATTTGATTCAGAATTTTTATCCCAGTTACTGATGGATAGTCGAGCAGAGTTCAACCCTTCCATATTGGCCGTCTACTTCAATCTCAATGCGAGAGAGACCTCAAATTTGTATTCTCAGTTCCTGACTTCGGAATCCGTTCTTCTCTCCAAAAAATTTCTAAAAGAGAATCTAAAGACGTTGAAGACAATGGAAAAAAGATTTCATGTGGAGAAAGAAGTGGTCGTTGCGATTCTCCTGGTAGAGTCGAGGTTTGGAGAAAATATTGGGAAATATCGGGTTCTCTCCACATTGATCAGCATGGCCCTCATGGATTTTCCAGAGCACCTTCAAAAAAATTATCTGATTCTTAAAGAAAGCAACCCGGACCTTTCCTACGAATGGGTAGAGGGGCTGGCAAGAAAGAAGGCAGAATGGGCTTACTATCAGTTAAAGTGTTTCCTTAACATTATTCGCCATGAGAAAACCGATCCCCTCGAAGTCTATGGGTCTTATGCGGGTGCCTTGGGCATGGCCCAATTCATCCCTTCGAGTTATCTCATTTATGCTCAAACCGAGAAAGGTTTGGGAAATTGGCTTCGCGATAAAGAGGAGGCGATCTTCAGTATCGGAAATTACCTATATTCTCATGGATGGAAGAGGAACCTCCCCATCGAAAAAAAGAGAAAGGTCCTCTGGCATTATAACCACAGCGACCCCTATGTGGAAACCATCCTTCAGGTCGCCCAGAAAATAAACCAAAAATAAACTAATCTATCGTTTCATAAAAAGCGTCTTTCACTCCATCTAATAGCTGAAATGATTTAATCCTGATACAAAATATTTCTGCGCCAGGGTCTTTCAAAAAATCCATTAAATGGGGATGTCTTTTTAAAAATTTTGTACGGATCAGTTCCTGCTTAACAGGATCGCGAATGGTTTGAAACTCCCCACTGACGGTTAAAGCCTTTATATAGACTCGCCTATGTCCTTTCTCAGACTCACGCGTATCGATCAGAAGGCTGACGGTTGGGTTTTCCATTAAATTGGCATATTTTTTTGTCTGTTTATGGGTAATCAGATATATCTCATGACCCGCTTCATCCGAAATATAAGACATGAGGGAACAATGGGGTTTTCCCTCAGAAACGGTCGCCAAAACGCAGAGATCATTTGATTTAACGATATCCTTCATTTTCTCAAGCATGGGTCCTTCCCTACCTTTTTTATTTTTTTTGAAATTCATTTTGGTTATAATAATATATCGTATGAGGGGAGAACAATGGAAAAAATTAAATTAGGGATCAGCACCTGCTTGTTGGGAGAGAATGTCCGCTATGATGGAGGCCACAAACTGGATCGTTTTCTCACCGACACGCTTGGACAATATGTGGAGTACGTCCCCGTGTGTCCTGAGGTTGAATGTGGTCTCCCCATCCCCAGGGAATCCATGCATCTGGAAGGGGATCCGGAATCTCCCAGATTAATCACTTCAAGGACAAAGCAGGATATGACGGAACGTATGGTCCGTTGGGCTAAGAGACGTGTGGTAGAGCTTGAGAAAGAAAACCTTTGCGGCTTTATTTTTAAGAGCGACTCACCGAGCAGTGGTATGGAACGGGTCAAGGTCTATAATGAAAAAGGGATGCCCGTGAAAAAGGGAGTGGGCATGTTTGCGAGGATATTCATGGAACATTTTCCCCTCCTTCCGGTAGAGGAGGAAGGCCGTCTCCACGATCCAAAGCTCAGAGACAATTTTATTGAGCGAATATTCGCTCTAAAAAGGTGGCGAGAAGTTCTTGAAGAGAAGGAGAGATTGGGAAATGTCGTAGACTTTCATACGAAGCATAAATTATTGATCCTTTCACATAGCCCAAAACATTATCAAACCATGGGACAACTCGTGGCGAAAGCAAAAGAACTTCCGATAAAGGAACTTTATCAGCAATACCAGACCATTCTCATGGAAGCCCTTCAACTTAAAACCACCCCTAAGAAAAATGCCAATGTCCTGGTGCACATGATGGGCTATTTCAAGGGAGAACTTACTTCTGATGAAAAACAGGAGCTATTAGAAGTGATTGAAAACTACCGGCAGGAATATATTCCTTTGATCGTTCCGATCACCCTCATTCAACATTATGTCCGAAAATATAATCAGCCTTACTTAAAACAGCAGGTCTATCTTAATCCCCATCCGTTGGAACTCCAACTCCGAAACCACGTCTGAGAGATTTTTTATGACAAACCATCCAATGGACTTCTTATTTCAGAAGGCTTCTTCCGTATCACGTGGGTATAGATCATGGTCGTGTTGACATGTTTATGGCCCAAGAGTTCCTGAGTCGTTCGGATATTGTGGCCTACTTCAAGGAGATGCGTTGCAAAGCTGTGGCGCAGGGTGTGACAGCTTGCTTTTTTAGGTAAATTGGCCTTTAGGACAGCCTCTTTCACAGCACGTTGAATCGCTGAGGGATGAATGTGCCAGCGCATCACTTGCCGCCTGCTTCGCCTGCCAGTCAGCAACTTTTTCATCACCCCTTAACGAATCCAGATATTGGGGGACGCTTTCTGAGTTGATATTTTCGAGTTGATAATTACAGGATTTTAGAAATCTTCGCACCCAGTAAATGTAAAACTTGATCTTATCTTCAGGTACAGACCTTAATTTTGTAAAAAAAGCTTCAAAATCCCTAAGTACTTCGGTTTTTATCTCTGTCACAGGCCCTCATTAGTGAAATTTAGGTTTTAATTATATCAATATTTAAATAAATTATTCAATTTCAGAAGAAAGCAAAAAAATGCAAAAAATCATAACCATATGAAATCAATTGGAAGTAAACCGATTTGGTATTACGATTAAGCCTTTATAAGCCCCAGAAAAGTTGTTTGACAAATTTAATAAGTAAGTATAGGATTTTAAGCAATTACCACCTGCAGTTCAATAATTGTTAAAAGCAAAATTGAAGACAACAAACAAAGTGAAAGATACCCGATACCCGCCAGATTTACTTTGACAAATTCCCGGGAAATTGAGACAATCAGAACCGTGGGGTTAAAGGGACGTTCCTGAAATTTTAACTTTCTTTTTGATCAATCGCCATTCATCAAAAAAGAGTTGATAGAGAAAGGGTTTGAGTAAGTTAATATTTCAGGAACGTCCCTTTTATCCTTTTATCGTATCGACAACTTCTCATAAGACAAAATCTATTCATCGAGAAACCGTATCACTTCACCTTCTGGAATGGGTCTCAGGCGGCCCCCTTGATTCATGTCACGGACTTTTCCTGCGGTGATGAGGGCATCGTCGGGATAACCTCGCTGTTCCCAAAAGCCGGAAACATAACGGTCCATCAACTCAATCTTCACAACACTCTTCGCCGACTTGTAGCCCCAGAGGTAAGGACAAAATCCACGGATAGGCCCCCCATAATCCTCATCCAGGAACTCACCGTCAAACTCATAGGCGAGAAGGGTTCTCTCACGCAGGGCCACTTCAATAGGGATGGAGGTGTCGTAAATCATCCTGTAAGACCAGAAGCGGACATACTGGGTTTTAGGGCCGGCCTTAACCACATCCAGTAAATCAGCAACCTTTATCCCTCCCCACTTCCCTCGGACAGAAAATCTGGTGACGCTCGTTAAACGTGCATCGGCAATTGATTTCGGCAATGCGATTAAATCCTGCCAGGTGAATGTCCTCGGTTTTGCACAGGAACCACTTACCTCGACGACCCAACCCTCCCGATTGAGTTTGCCCGGATGGCCTTCCGCCCAGAAAACCGGCGTACGCAACTCTTTAAGCCTGCTCACTCATCACCTCCGGCGCTCACGTTATGACACAACGAAACATAAGATAATCTCGGTTTTGCTGCAAGCACAAAAAAAGGGGCGGGCGGACGGTTTAAATTGCTTTTATTAAGAAGAACACTCCGGCAAAAGAAGCGGGGCTTCAAAAGCAGATTACATCGGGGTTTAATGTGGGGCTGGACTCCGAAAGAACCCGGGATCCAGCCCTCTCATAGAGCGCCCTAACCCACCATTTTAAACATCAGTGTGGCGATGACTTTTCTCTCTTCCGGAGTGGCAACATCCCACATCTGTTTCAGTAACTCTTCCTCTTTCGTCTGGGGGCAAACTTTAGATGCAAGGAAATCCCCCATTTTTACCGCCATGCTTTTGATGGTCTCATCTGAAACGCCAAACTTACGTGCCTCAGCAATACCTTCCTTCAAGGTCTTTCTCCAGGTATCCCAATCCTTCACATAATCCAACGCAGACAAACATTTAAATCTTTCCATCTTCTTTTCCTCCTTTCCGCAAACAATTTTTGAGTGTTAAACACAATTGAAATAACGAAAGAGTTAGGAGTAAATCTCTTTCCAACTCTTTCGCCTCTGCTTACTTTGGTAAAATAACTTGGTCGATCACATGGATCACCCCGTTATCCGTCATGACATCCGCCTTGATAACATTCGCTCCTTCAATTTTTACGCCGCTCTTTGTGTCGATGCTCACATTCTGTCCTTGAACGGTCTTGGCTGTTGTCAATTTCATGACGTCAGCCGCAGTCACCTTGCCTGCAATGACATGGTAAGTCAAAATGGACTTCAGTTTCGGAATGTCCTTCAGCAGCCCTTCAATGATTCCCGCCGGCAGCTTTGCAAAGGCATCATCAGTCGGTGCAAAGACGGTGAAGGGGCCACTTCCCGAGAGTGTTTCAACCAATCCCGCCGCTTTAACGGCCGATACCAACGTCTTGAAAGAACCCGCTGCAATTGCAGTCTCAACGATATTTGCCATTACGAATCTCCTTTCTCTTTTCTAATGTAGATGTAAATGAAAAGCCAAACGACTCCACCAGTACTCTTTTACTTGGGCAAGACCACCGTGTCGATCACATGGATCACCCCGTTGCTGCCTGCAATGTCCGTCTTGACCACCTTGGCGTTGTCAACCATGACCCCGCCGTCTTTCATGGTAATGGTGAGGCTCTGCCCCTGAACCGTCTTCGCTGACTTCATCTTTACCACATCTTTCGCCATGACCTTTCCAGACACGACGTGATACGTTAAAATCCCCTTCAGCTTCTCTTTATTCTCCGGCTTCAATAGATCTTCGAGTGTCCCTGGGGGAAGTTTCTTAAACGCATCATCCGTGGGAGCGAAAACCGTAAAAGGACCCTTTCCCTTTAAAGTCTCAACCAACCCCGCTGCTTTCACGGCAGCCACAAGCGTGTTAAAGGAGCCGGCAGAAACCGCGGTATCGACGATGTCCTTCTTATCATGGGACGCAGAATAAGAAGCCCCAACGACAGCCATCACCGCCACCAAAACCAAACCAACCAACACCCAACCTTTTCCTACCTTCTTCATTCCAACTACCTCCTTTTAAGTTATTTTAGCTGCAGTATATCTACAAACCACTCAATCCGCTATTGGACCTTGGTCCAATAGCCGAATTCCAGTCGCCTGCCCCCCAATTCGAAACTCAGTTCTTTTCGCAGCAGATGAGGGATCGAGGTTCCCTGGTCAGGAAAGCCCTTTTGGGCATCATTTGTCGACGACTTCGATGCCACCTGCGTACCTTCCCACCACAGCGCTATCAACGCAACTCTCCAATTCCTCTTCCGTCGCATCCTTAGGATCCTTTAAAGCATCCATAGGGCAAAGAAAGAGGTTCCCCGACCCATCTCTTACCCGGACATAAACATTTTTCTTGTTCTCTGCCATCATTTGATTCTCCCTCCCCATTTTTTATTTCCTTTAAATCTATCTCGTGGGCCTGTGGCTTTTTCCGTTTAGTCAAACCTCCGCTGTTTCAGCACTTCTTAATTCTCACTTTCCCGTCAAAATCTCGTTATAGAAAAGAGTACTACTTTGAAGCTCCCCTCCTTCGCGCACGGTCACGGAGCATGAAATTCTGCTGTTTTTGAGCAAGTCGATTCTCAATAATCACTGGATCCAATATCTCCCCACAGATAATACATCTCCATCCAAAAAAATCATCCCCAAGACCATAGAACTTCTCGTGGATCATGATTCCTCCGCACCGAAAGCATTTCATCGTTATCCCCTCCTTTCATCTCAGGGATTGCTGTTTCATTATTCTCATCATTGCTGGTTTCCATAAGACTTACGATTTTCGCCAATGCATTCATCCATCTCCTTTAATCCCCGCCCGAATGGCCTCGAATAAAAGTTCATCATGAAAGGGCTTCTTTAAAAAAGCCACGGCCCCGTATCTTAGGGCTTGTGTTTCAGCCTGAGGATCTTCATGGGCCGTCATAAAAATAATGGGTATGCTAAAACCTTCGTCCACCAATTTCTTCTGGAGATCCAACCCACTCATCACTGGCATACGGATATCAAGAAGGAGGACCGACCGGCCTTTAGGAATGGTAAATTCCAAAAAATGCTTTGCGGAGTTGAAGGTCTCGACTCGATATCCGGCTGATTTGAGCAGCCTTTTTAGGCCCCTGCAAACCGACTCGTCATCATCGACGACAAAAATAGTAATATCTTTTTCTGTCATGTGACCTCTCGGCTTGTAGTTTATTTCGAAGAAGGGAAAGATGCTATTGGACTTTGGTCCAATAACCATGATGGGGAAGTCAGAAGGAAATGAAGACCTTTCAATCTGGGAGTCTAATAAAATAAATTAAATAGATGGGAATGAAAAGGGTTTGGAATATGGATGAATGACCACGAAAAAAGTAGAGACCTTCCTATAGCAACTATGATTTCTGGAAGTCGATTCCTCCCTTCTGAGCCAAACGGACCAGGTCTGCCAGCGAATCGGCCTCCATCTTTTCCATGATTCGGGCCCGGTGAACCTTGATCGTCTTTTCGGTCATTCCCAGTTTGAAGGCAATCTGCTTATTTAACATCCCAGAGACAACAAGGGGAAGAACCTCCCGCTCCCGAGGCGTCAGAGATGCGAGGCGTTGTTGGATTTCCTTAAGTTCCATATATTGCCGTTTCATCTGACGGTCCTTTTCGACAGCCTGATGAACGGCCTTTAGAAAAACCTGGTCATTGACCGGCTTTTCAAGGAATTCGACGGCACCATCTTTCATCGCCTGAACGGACATTGGAATCGTTCCATATCCTGTGATGAAGACAATGGGCATGGAATAGCCTCTTGACGAAAGCTCTCTTTGAAGGTCGAGACCGCTCCGACCAGGCAGATTGACGTCCAGGACCAAACAGCTGGGATCCGTCCTTTCCTTTTCATCCAGAAAATCCTGGGCCTGGGCAAAGGTCTCCACACGAAACCCCTCCAAACGGATCAATCTCGCGAGGGAACGACGAACCGAAGGGTCGTCATCCACAATGTAAACAATCGGAGATTCCTGTTTCTTCATGTAGAGGTCTTTCTCGCAACAGGCAGTGTAAACGAAACCGTTGACCCCTGGTCAGGATTATTCTCTACCCAGATCCTTCCACGATGAAGCCCAATGATAGAATGACTGACGGCGAGGCCTATCCCTATCCCTTCTTTCTTTGTCGTAAAGAAGGGCTTAAAGATTTCCTCTTTTATCTTTTCATCGATTCCCATCCCGGAGTCTTTCACATACACCCTCACCGACTCCTCGGCGTCCTGTATCGTCCGGACACACAACTTCTTCACCTCCGAATGCTCCATGGCCTCGAACCCATTAAGAGCAAGATTGAGGATCACCTGCTGCAACTGGATGCGGTCCCCCATCACGGGTAAGATAGCCGGATCAAGTTCGGTGACCAAAACCACCCCTTTCAGCAAGGCATGGCTGCGGATCATCGGAACGATTTCTGTAATCACATCATTCACATTCAACCGTGTAAATTGAAAATCCTCTTTCTTGAAGAGAGAACGTAACCTTAGAATGACTTGGCTGGCGCGCTCATCATCTTTAATGATATCGGATAAGATCTCTCGCAATTCCTCGAAGTCGGGATTTGGATGGGAGAGAATCCGTTGGGCCGCCTGCGCATTACTTAAGATCCCGGTCAGGGGTTGATTCAATTCATGAGCGAGGGCTGCGGCCAACTCTCCCATCGTGGCAATCCGGGTAACCCGGCTTAATTGTTCCCGAAGCTGCTGGAGATCCCTTTCTGCTCTCTTGCGCTGGGTCACATTGATGTGAGAGATGACAGCGCCCCCGCCTACACTTCTCAAGGGCAGAACATTCATCACAAACCATCTCTCCTCAGACGGGGATGAACACTCGTATTCCATGCTGAACTCGGCTCTCAAACCATTCAGCACGGACTCAATGCCATGGAGCGCTGCCCCTGCCGTTAAGTCCTCACCACGGACCGCCTGACGGCAAACCTCCAAATAATTGGCACCCAAGGATACCGAGGCCTCCTCCGGATCACCGTTTTCTGCTGCAAAGCGTCTCCAAGCTTCGTTGACAGCAATGATCTGCCCATTCTTGTCAATGACCGCAACATGATCCCGGAGTGATGCCAGTACACTGCTACTCAACATTTCAACTCTTTGAAGCTCCACCGTCCTCTCCTTAATCAGTTCCTCAAGGTGATTTCGATATTTTATCGATTCCTCCTCTGTCTTTTTACGTTCGCAAATATCCGTAACTGTGTTCGCTGATGAATCAGCCGATTACCACGATCCCTAAGAAACCATCCACGGTCACCAGGTCGCCCGTATGAATCTGAGCCGTTGCCTCGGGAACCCCCGTGACGCAGGGGAGGCCGTACTCTCTTGCAATAATAGCCCCATGAATCAACATCCCACCTCTGCGCTCCACAATTCCCGATGAAAGAGGGATGACAAAGGTCATGTTGGGCTCGATGGCATCACAGACTAAAATCTCCCCTGATTCAAAATCAAAGAGGTCGGAGGGACTCAGAATCACTCTTGCTTTCCCTTTCGCAATTCCAGGGCCTGCGGGTTGGCCGATGATCTGCCTTGCTTTGAGTTCAGAGGAAACCTTGATCGCTTCAGTAGGGGGGCGCTTCTTCGGGACATAATCCGACTGTCTTAATGCCTTCATGATCTCCGCGGGATCTACACCATCCAGTTTCATTCGGTAGCGTTTCTCGATTCGCCGTCTCCCCTCCTCAATGGCAACAACCACTTCTCTCTCGATTCTGCCCAGATAGATATTGTCATCGTCCCTCAATCGATAACTTGCCCGACCCAGATCAAGAAGTTCAGCGGCGAATCCCCCCTCTTTGCCTTTAACCCGTGAAAGAAAGCGGGAGGCGAGATCGTCAAGACGGTGAGAACTCCACCTTTTCTTAGCAGGGGGATGAGAAGCCATCTTGAGCAAAATCTTGGTGATTCCCTCGGGACCCTGAAGACACTGTGTCTGTTCCCCAATGGAACAAGAGAGATCTCCGAACTGCTGGATAAATACATCCAACTTTTTTTTGAAGTCTGTGTTCTCAACCGTAGCGAATGCCTTCAGGCTCAGAGCCAGGGAAGGATTCTCCCGAATCATCCCCGCCATCTCCTCAAGCTTCTGATTGCGCTCCAAGCTTTTCAGTGGGCCGCTTCCCAGGAGCTCCATGAACTCATAAGGGTCTTCAGGCCTCACCGTGTCATTGTAAAACTGTCCGAACAATCGCATCCCGTGAGCAAAAGGGATAAAATCGCTCCAATAGATGGCCACCCAGCGTCCGTGAATATCCATTCGGCGAGCAATTTCTTCAGCCAACTGGATGTCGGTCATTGCGGTGAAATCCTGACGGGAGAGACGCTCGGCCTCCTCCACCATGGCTGGGATGAGTTCTTCCTCAATCTTTTTTCGAAGGGCTTTGAGGTTTTCAAAACTTCTGCGAAGGCTAAGGTACCATGGCCGTTTATCCTCAGACGATCCGGAGGAAATGGTGGTGATCGGCCGGGATTGAAGAATAAAGAGCTCATCTTCCCTGAACGTCCATTCCATATCCTGGGGAGCCCCAAAATGTTTCTCCGACTTTAATACATGATTGAAAATCTCTCCGATTTCATCATCGTTCAGAGGTCGTTTCTCGGAAAGATCGGGCGTCAGAGGTTCAAGATGGGTGCCATCAGTCGAGGGTCTCAACCATTTCTCCCTGCGTGCCGGCCTGTGGGAAAGGACTTTTCCAGTTTGGCGATCGAGAATCCATCGATCCGGCTCGACCGTCCCATCCACCAGACCCGCATTCAGTCCGTAGACGGCCTCAATGACAGCCTGAGAGCCGTCATTCGGATTCTTTCCAAAAGCGACTCCGGATCTCTCTCCGTTCACAATCTCCTGGATTAAGACAGCCATCGTACTTCTTTCTATGTCCAGGCCCAATTCCTGTCGGTAAAGCAGCGCGGCATCCGACCAGAGAGAGGCCCAGACGAGTCGTAAATGCTCCAGGATGGCCTCCGTCCCTCGGATGTTGACATACGATTCATGGAGACCTGCAAAGGAGGCTTGAGAAGAATCCTCGCCGGGCGCAGACGATCTGACCACGACCGCTTTATCCCTGAATTTTTCTGCGATCGG
>JACAEV010000197.1 GCA_013388645.1 Syntrophaceae bacterium
ATTGCATCTACCGCGGAGGTTTGTAAAGCGTAGTTTGTAGTGACACAATTTTTATTCGGGTTTCGTAAAATCAATAGGTTAGCATCAAAATAACCTTATAACTGCGGAAGTTGGGCTAATAGAAATCTTCTGCCTGAGTGGGAGTGAGACCAGAGAGAGCAAAGTCATCGATGATCAACAGATCGGGGAGCAGGTATTTTTTCATGCGCTTCTCTCAGGAGTGATTGGCGCGGCCGGCCAAGAGGAAACGGAAGAGTTTGACTCTAAAGTGCAGAAATTTCTGTCCATTGACACATACCTGCAGAGTCTCCAGATACGTGGCCAAGACTTGATGAGAATATATCAGAAAATTGAGATTGGACCAAAATTTATGCCAAAAGGAGTTTGCTAAGATAACGGAGGTTAATGAAACGGCCATACACTCAATAGAGAGAGGAGAAGGGTAAGGCGTCAAAGATGGTTCGAAAAGTACCAAAGAAAATTTGTTGAAGCTATTAAATTCCTTTGCCTTATGATTTTCTGGAAGTAATTTGAAGGAATCTTTTTGGTTCTGAGTGATTTTATGAAACAGGAAACAAGTTAAAATTTATGATCCTGCCGCTCGCAATATCATACAGCTTCTTGCTATTGACAATTTATTATTTAATTGTTAATTAACCATCGGTTTTAAGCAAACTATCCTGTTAGAATTGGAAATCGCTGAGCCATTCTCGATAAATCCAACTGCAAAGAAGTAAATAGAACAAGAGAATCTACGATTGACTTTATTTGAGCAGATACGATTTAAAAGAATGAGACGCAAGAAATTGTGAGGGAAAAATTTCATTCAATCACTACGAAGGAGAGGACAGAGGAATTATTATGCCAAAAGCAAAGACTGAAAATCAGGGGATGCCGGGCCCTCTGGATGGAATCCGTATTGTGGAATATGGAGTATTCCATGCAGGGCCAGGTGGAAATGCCATTCTGGGTGATCTGGGAGCAGAAATCATCAAAATTGAAACGTTTGCCGGCGATCCGGAGCGCTCTTGGACCAGAGTCGCCGGAGCGGATTTTTCCCTTAAAAACAGGGAGGGTATTTTTTTTGAGGCGTCGAATCGAAATAAGAAAAGCATTTGCCTCAATATCAAGCAAAGAAAAGGTCGTGAGGTTTTCAATCGGCTGATAAAAGATGCGGATGTCTTTCTGACCAACTTGCGTAAAAGCACCAAAGCCAAAATGCGTTTGGATTATGCTGCAATATCCAAATTGAACCCAAATATTATTTACGCCAGTGTCTCCGCGTATGGAACCGAAGGCCCGATGAGCGATCTGGGCGCCTTCGATCCTTTGGGACAGGCCCGCTCCGGCATGATGTATGTGGCAGGAAAGCAAGAGCCCCAACTGCTTCATCTTGGTATTTTAGATCAAACCACAGCCATTACGATGAGCCATGCCATTCTGACGGCTCTCTTTGACAGGGAACGCAGAGGTATTGGTCAGGAAGTGCATCTCTCTCTTTACAGCGCAGGCCTATGGGTGCAGTATTTTAATATACTCATAGCCGGTTTTTTTTCTATAGACCCCTGTGTTCTCGTTGGGGATGCTACACAACATTCGCCATTGAGAAAGCAATTTCGCTGCAAAGACGGCAGATGGATTATTGGCACCCATCATCCAGAAGAAAAATACTGGGCGACCTTTTGCAAGGTAACAGGGCAAGACGCATTATTGCAAGATTCGCGATACACCACGGCCGCCGGAGGGCCTTCGAACTATATTGAACTCAACACAATCTTTGATAAAGTCTTTGCGAGCAAATCAGCGGACGAATGGATGAAAATCCTTTTGCCCCATGGCCTAATGTTTTCCCCCATTCAACGTATTGTGGAGATAATCAAGGATCCACAGGCCCTGGCAAATGATTTTTTCATACCGTTTGAGCATCCGGTACAGGGGAAAACCCTGATTCCAGCCTATCCGATACATTTTAGTGCCTGTATTGCAGGAATCAGAAGTGCGGCGCCGAAATTGGGAGAACACACTGATCTGGTCATGCACCAGATAGGTTATACAGATCAAGAAATCCAGGAACTAAAAAAGGAAGGAGTCATTAAATAGAGGAACGTTGAGTTGTAACAATTAAGGCAACCTGTAAAGATGTCATTCCTGCGGAAGCAGGAATCCATAACCTTTTGAATTTACTGGTCTCCCGCTGGAGTTTACCCCGTACCTGATACGGGGCGGGAGTGACGGATTAGGAATTATTAGAGGTTCCCTTAAGACAAATAAGGCTTATTCCCAAAAGTGCGCATAAAAAATGCGAATAAGAATTATCAGTAAGGATCCTGAAAAAAAGATTGTAATGGTAACCACAGCCCACTTCGATTCTGAATCTGTTCTATTAAAAAGATCAACTTAAGCTGAAATAATCCGCCATCCAAACTGAGTGCTACAATACATGGTATTCAAAGCTTATGGAAAAATTTTTGGCGGATCGTCCCAGCCTTAAAGATCCTTTAAGACTATAATAATAACCATAAATGTAAAAAATATCACTTTTGTTAGAGGATCCCAAAATATAGTCCATCTACCATCTATAGCTGCGTCTTCATATTTGTAACCTAAGGGATATCGGCGAACCGCTTTTTTAGTAGAAAGCGAAATACAATTTCGAAAAGGATGGAAGAGCTTTCCAATTTCGTGCTGGGATATTTATATTAGAAATTGAACGAAAGATGAGTTGTTAGGATAGAAATTATATGTTGTTAAACGAAAAAACGAAATTAAAGAGGTTGAAATAATCTGATAAAGTTGCTAACCTTATGTTAAAGATAGGAACAATAGGAGAGTATACATGCAAGTTAAAGTTTCGGGATCGAATAATTACTTAGAGAAGAACAACATAGTTTGTTTCTTTGAACCACAAAGCGTTGCAGTGGTTGGTACCTTAAGAGAAAGTTACTTCGGAAGTCATGCCATAATAAAAAACTTATTGGAGGTTGGTTTCATGGGGAAAATTTATCCTATTGATGTTTCTTGCAGCGAGTTTATGGGATTGAAAGTGCATGCCTCGCTCAAAAATATATCCGAAAAAATTGATTTAGTTCTGGCTATCGTAAATTCCTCAATGATTTCCAATCTGATGATCGAATGTGTGGAAAAGGATGTTAAGGCTATAATTATCTTCTCGAATAGTTTCTTAGAAAGCGACGAGGGAAAATTTATACTGCAAAAGGAAGTACTTGAAATTGCTAAACGGTCAGGCATCCGTGTTATTGGGCCCAATACGGCAGGTATTATCAATACTGGAAACAGTTTTATCAGCCACCCATATATAATGGGGCATGGAAAAATTAAGTTAGGGGGTATATCACTTTGTGGACAAAATAGGATGATCAGTCCTCATACATATCCTTTTGCTGATTTCCATTATGGAATAAGCAAAGTGTGCGACTTGGGCAATAAGAGCGATGTCGATGAGTCCGATATACTTGAATATTTGGAGAATGATTCGTCAACAAAAGTAATTGCCATGCATATTGAAAACATAAGAGACGGTAAGAGGTTCTTAAAAATTGCAAGGAGAGTGACTTACAAAAAGCCAGTTTTAGTTTTAAAACCTGGTCGAACAAATGAACAGGTTTTTGATGCCGCCTGTAAACAAGCAGGCATTATTCTCCTTGAAAAATTCAGTGAACTTTTTGAAATCCCTAAATTTTTTGCCTTTCAGCCCCTACCGAAAGGAAATCAGTTTGGTATTATTAGCTATACCGGCATGGGGGCTGCTTTAGCAGCAGACGAGGGGGCAAAATACAATTTATCTATTGCCAAATTATCTCCTGATACCATCGCAAAGTTAAACGTTATTTCCCCTGGCCTTTGTAAATCGGTTGTAGATTTGGGTCCACTTATGGCCCTTAAGAATGATTACATTTCTGTCTATCCAGAAATTCTGAAAGTCGTTTTGGAGGATGATAATATTGATTGTTTATTCCATATTCTTTGGGCAGCTCCGATGGGACCATTTTTAGAAGACTATATAAAAATATTTAGAAACTTACGGAGTGTCTCACAAAAACCTGTAGTGATATGGGTATATGGTCCCCGACAACCAAATGTATATGACCTGACTTGTAACTTAGAAGATTTAGGCTTTCCAGTGTTTTCAGCGCTTGAAACAGCAATTAAAGCAATTGGTTTAGCCTATCAATACGCTATCTGGAAGGGAAGAAAACC
Organism: Syntrophaceae bacterium; assembly: GCA_013388645.1. GTDB lineage: Bacteria > Desulfobacterota > BSN033 > BSN033 > UBA1163 > UBA1163. Next base: position 4,219 of record JACAEV010000197.1, read on the forward strand.
ATAAGGGAAGTTTTTGATCTTTGATAAATCAGAAAAGAAGGCGTTTCCCCTAACCCCTAAATGATTTACCGTTATTACTAAAATAGCTATTCCAAATATAATTGATAAAAACGATTCTGGAGGGCAAAACTTTCGCCATTATAGAATATTATTTATATGGCAAGGGCTTACAACGACCTTATCAAAATAATGTGTGTTATTATTATTTTCTAAAAATACAAATGCTAAAACTTTTTCCTTGGGTTAAGGTCCTTTTTCCTCCACTATCGAGTAACAATTTTATATCTCAAACTCTTAGTATAATTTCTCTATTCTTTGGGCTTTAAATGTAACGCGTTCCAATTTGCCTTTAGGTACCAAATCTAACTCTGTATTTATACCTAAATTGTTAAAAAACATCTCTTCAACTTTTTCTTTAAGAACTTTTAATTGTTTAACTTCGCTTTTGTGTTCTATTCTCAATTTTAGAACCTCCATCTCTTGTTTGGAGCAAATAATTCGGAACTCATTTTCAAGATCCTCGAATCCGGCTATCACCTCTTCTACATCGATGGGTAAAATGTTCTTTCCTCTGATATTGACGATCTGTGAAACACGGCCTTTTACATAAGACATCTTAGGCATGGTACGGCCACATGAGCAAATTTCGTAAGGGAGGATGCTGCCTACATCTCCTACTCTATATCTAATAAGAGGCATTGCTTCCCTTTCAAACATCGTAACAACTAATTCTCCTTCCTCACCTTCTGGTAGAAGCTTACCAGTTTTAGGATCCACTACCTCCAAAATCCCTACGTCAGCATTAATATGCATCCCTTTCCTTGCCTCACACTCAGCAGCCGCAAAAGGAACTGTTTCTACGGCCCCATAAAGGGTCATAAAAGGTATTCCATATTTTCCCTCGATTTTTTTCTTATAAGATTCAGCCCATCCTTCACCTACTCCACTGACCATTCTAAGTTCCGTATCTTTAATATCAATTCCTATCTGTTCCATTCTTTCAAAGTAGTGAAGAAGCAAGGAGGGCATATGTTCAATTACTGTAACTCCGCTTTCTTTGGTCAACCGTATTTGATGATCAGTACTATATCTACCAGCTGATAATAAAACGATAGAAGCTCCCAATTTTTTATAGCCAAGTAAACAGCAGTCAAATCGTGTAAGAATCTGAATTGTATCCCACGGTCTTACACCCATTGTCCAACGGCTTCTTGCCTCTCCATCTTTAAAAAAAGTTTCCATATCTTTTTCGCTAAAGGGAATTGGAACAACTGAACCTACAGTTCCAGAGGTAGAGTGATACATCTTGATCTTTTCTTCAGGGATAGCAAGTCTGTCTTTGAGGGGAATATCGGTTGCTACTTCTATGTCTGTAGTAAAAGGAATCTTTGACAAGTCTTCAATTGAAGATATATCTTGTGGCTTTACTTCGGCTTGGTCAAATAAGGCTCGGTAGAATTTGGTTTTTTTATAGGCCCAATCTATCGCGTTTTGAAGTCTTTCATTTTGTAATTTTTGTAACTTCTGTATGGGGAGAGTCTCATTTTCCTCATCCCAGAATTTTCTTTCTATCATATTATTCTCCCTTTTTGTATTTCATTTTCTGTTCCAGAATTTGATTTTCTTCGCAAAGAATAAGTGGGAACCAACTTTTTCTAAATAATTCGTGATCTTGTACTTTCGAATAAAAATCTCAGCAGAAGATGGTTCATGTTCGATTTATACATGATAAATCATCTGGTGTTAAAAATTAGATCCCTTGAAATTTAGATTTCCGTCTCTCTTTGAAAGCCACAATTCCCTCTCTGCAATCTTCAGTTTTGAAACATATACTTTGCATAGAAGCTGCCCAGTCTAATTCTCCCAACAGATGACCGGTCAAACCTCGGTTAATTCCCTGTTTCGCAATTGAGGTTGCTATTGGAGGTCCGTTAGATAATCTCATTGCGAGGTCCATGGCTTTCTCCTGGAGTCGCTCAGCAGGAACCACCTTGTTCACGAGACCTATTTTGAAGGCCTCTTGGGCATCAATGATCTCCCCGGTTAAAATCATCTCAGAAGCCCTACCAAGACCGATGATTTTTGGAAGGAGAAACATGCCCCCTAGGGCTGGGATGATGCCAACTTTTACCCAGATCGATCCAAAAGTAGCTGTTTCTGAAGCAATACGAAGGTCAAAGTGGAGCAAGAGATCAAAGCCTGCCCCTAATGCAGCACCATTGATGGCACCAATCACCGGTTTATCTAGATTTCTTAAAGACAACACTGTAGTTCCATAATACTCCTTTATAAGATTACGAATCTCCACAGAGGATTTAGGACATAAATCATTTAAAACGAAGTCAACATCGCCACCACTTGAGAATGTATCTCCTGCTCCTGTAATTACAAGCGATTTAATTTCATTATCTCTCGTCACATCATTAATAGCATTTGCTATTTCGACAAAAATTTGTACGTTAAGGGCGTTCTTTACCTCTGGCCGGTTCAATGTTATTCGGGCTACCTTATTAAATTTTTCAAAAAAAATATTATTATATTGCATAACTTTCCTCCTATTCTGTCTAAACATCAAGGGGTTCTAAAATAAATAACATATAATATAGCATGGCAGGATTAGCAAAATTATTAGGGTAAAACGATATACTCTTAACTATTTTTTTGATGCTTGTGATGCTCTCAATTGTGCTGATAACCATTGTCTAAGTTTCTATATATTTTCCTTTTCAGGTTAGACAGACAACAGGTTCTGTGCCAGGTTTTATAAGCATAAAAGGTCTCGAAGTCCAATAAAATATAAATTTATCTTTTTTTAAAGGAACTTAGGATCAAAGTATTGATGGGATCTGATATGCTTGTAAGCCTCTCTGGCCTTCCGAATTTGAGTGAGGATAATAGAGAATGATCAATAACACCGAAGATCATTTTAGTGGCTACATATGGGTTAAGGGAAGGCCTAAACTCATCTTTGGCTATGCCATCAAGTATAGTGTTATAAAAAACTCGTGCAAAATCCCGAAAAAGATTATAGGCTTCTTTTTGGTAGAAGGTCATTTTGTATCGGAGGTCAAATAAGCATGTGGAGCTGTACTCCCTGTGAGATTCCAAGTAATGTAAATAATCGGTTATGAGGACTTTGAGTCTCAGGTCACCCCGCTTGATTCCATTGAGGTGCTCGGTTTGAATAGAAAGCAGCTCTTTTGTCTTTTCAATGGGGAGTGTAAAAAGAATATCCTCCTTGCTTGAAAAATAATTATATACGGTGGCATCCCCCAAACCTGCCAATTTGGCGATATCTTGTATGCGGGCCTTATTATAACCATACTCTGAAAAGACTTTGGCTGCCGCATCGAGTATTTTATTTCTTTTATCTTCACTTTCCTTTTTCAATGTATCCTTTGCTATGGCGTGTTTTATTAGATCGAACAGATCTTCAAACAAAGAGAGTGGATCAGATGGTTTGTTTTCCACAAGCCATGTTATCAGGATCTGATCGATAGTGCCGAAGATAAGATTAAGAATTATTGATGGTCTAATATCGGATCGAAATTCGCCATTGTTTTGCCCTTCTACAATTACCTTCCTATATTCTTGAATGAACTGTCTTATAAGTTTCTGGTGGTCCGTATCGTAAAAATCCCTGTTGGGCCTAAGCTCGAAAATGAGGAGAGTGGTGTATTCCCTGTCATTGGCCAGGAAATCAAAATAATTCCAGATTAGCTTTCTAAGTTTGATCTCTGCTCCCACAAGTCCTTTGAGATGCTGTTCATTATTTTCAATGAGTTTTTGAGTTTTTTCTTCCGGGATGGCGAATAGAATATCCTCTTTGTTTTTAAAATGTTCATAAATGGTACTATCGGTTACCTCCACAAGAAAAGAGATGTCGGATATTTTCGTCTCCAAGAATCCTTTTGTAGAGAATAACTTTCCTGCAACCTTTAAAATTAATTCTTTTGTTGACAATTTACTATTCACGATTCTTATTCATTGAAATTATAAATATAGTTTAATTCGTTTTTATTTTTAATTTAAAATAGCATTTTTTTTTTAAATGTCAAGGTTTTATTTTACTGGAGTTTCCTGACTTTTTAGGGAACTGGCACTTTTCGTGGGCTATTTTAGGAAAAGAACTTTCCTAAGTACTTGAAATACTTAGAACATGATTTTTAAAACTAAAAACACAATAATTCTATGTCTTGATACCTTCAACATACCGATATTATTATACAAAAAAGCTTTTTTTTTAAAAACTCAGGAAACGCCAGTATATTTTATTGATGAACGAAATTTAACTGATTAGATTTTTGAAAAATTAAATAAAAACATAATAAAAACAAAATATTAAAAATTTAAAAAAACTTAAAACAATAAAAAATATATTTTTTTCTTGACACGAATTTAATTTTATGATAACGGTTTTGCAAATAAGATTCGTTAATTTAATTAATTAATAAAAAGGAAAGGGGGAAAAACTATGAATTTTGAGGATATTTTATATGATAAGAATGGCGATATAGCCCGAATAACTATCAATAGGCCTGAAAAAGGGAATGCTTTTCGGACAAAAACTTTGGCCGAAATGATTTCAGCTTTAGAAGATGCAAAGGATGACTATAGTGTTGGAGTTATTGTGTTGACCGGAGCTGGTAAAAAACATTTTTGCACTGGAGGGGATTCAGCAGACATGATAGGAGGAAAAGCAGGCTATAGCCGAGGTGTGAAAAAGATTTTTGAAGTAGAGAGACTGATAAGGATGTCACAGAAACCTGTTATTGCAGCTGTGAATGGTTGGGCAGTAGGAGGTGGGCATATTATGCACGTTTTATGTGATTTGAGCATAGCCGCGGAGACGGCCAAATTTGCGCAGGTGGGGCCGAAAGTTGGTAGTTTTGAAGCTGGCTTTGGGGCAGCGTACTTGGCTAGGGTTATCGGCGAAAAAAAAGCAAGAGAAATGTGGTTCCTTTGCAGGACCTACACAGCCCAAGAAGCATTAGAAATGGGGTTAGTCAATAAAGTCGTTCCTCTCGAACAGTTATCTAATGAAGTGGAAGCATGGTGCAAAGAAATTCTTGCGCTTAGCCCCACGGCTCTAAGCTTCCTAAAAATATCTCTAAACGCTCCGACCGACTGGATATATTCTCTCCAGAGATTAGCCGGAGAGGGTTTATGGCAATACTATGCAGGTGATGAGGCATTGGAAGGAAGAAAGGCTTTTCTGGAGAAAAGAAAACCTGACTTCAAACAGTTCCGCAAATGAATAGACTTGAATAAAAGAAGTAATGCTCTTGAAGCAGAAGAAGGAGGTATCATGGATATTAAAAAGAAAAATGCGATAGTCACAGGAGGTGCAAAGGGGATAGGGAAGGGGATTTCTTTAAAGTTGGCAGAATATGGTGCAAATCTCACAGTTGTTGACATCGACGAAGAACTTTTACTCATTACAGCTGAAGAAATAAAAAAATTATATGGAGTCGAGACCTTAGGTCTAAAAGTGGATGTAACAAGCCTCGATCAGACCAAGGTGATGGTTGAAAGGACTCTTGAGAAATTCGGTCAGATTGACATTCTCGTTAATAATGTCGGGTGGGATATAGCCCAACCTTTTTGGGAGACCACGGAGGAATTTAGACAAAAAATAATTGATATTAATTATAAGGGTCTTGTAAATTGCTGTTTTTGTACTGTTCCACATATGATTAAGCGGGAAAGTGGCAAAATTGTAAATATTGCCAGCGATGCCGGTCGTGTTGGAAGCATGGGAGAGACAGTTTATGCTGGATGTAAAGGGGGTGTTATTGCTTTTACTAAATCTCTTGCAAGAGAAGTAGCACGCTATAAAATAAATGTGAATTGTGTATCACCAGGTCCAACCGAAACTCCTGGCCACATTGAAGGAACTACGCCAAAATTGCGCGAGGCTTTGAAGAAGGCAATTCCTTTGGGAAGAGTTGCAACACCAGAAGAACAAGCAAATGCAGTACTGTTTTTTGCATCACCACTATCAGACTTTATTACGGGTCAGGTATTGAGTGTCAGTGGGGGGCTTACGATGGTCGGATAATTTGTCTTATTCCGTACCAATAGGGTGAGGAAATATGTTGGATAATTTTAATGAAGAACACAAACTCGTACGTGAAATGATTCAGAAACTCTGTCGCGATAAAGTGGTGCGAAGAGCAGCAGAAGTGGACAAAACTGAAGAATACCCTTGGGATCTTCATCAGCTCTTCGTTGAAAATGGATTATTTAATATTCGAGTGTCAGAGAAGTACGGCGGTGCGGAAATGGATTATACCTCAGCCTGTATCGTCGTTGAAGAATTGGCAAAAGTCGATGGTGCTTGCGCCAATACTGTTGCTCACCATCAAGCGGGCATGTGTTGCTTTATGGATGGCGCCAATGAAGTCCAAAAGGAGAAATACCTTCCAAAGATCGGTCGGGGTGACTACCTCGTTGGATTCGCTATGACAGAACCGAATTCGGGTTCAGATGCATTCTCTTTGAAGACCCGTGCAACAATGGAAGGCGAGGAATATGTGATCAACGGCGGGAAATGCTTTATTTCTAATGGCGGCATCACTGATCTATATGTCCTTTTCACGACTGTTAACCCAGCTCAGAGGCGTGAGGGGATTACTGCATTCCTTGTAGAGAAAGAAACCCCTGGACTTATCGTTGGAAAAAATGAGAATAAAATGGGTTTTCGGGCATCACCTACGCGTGAATTGACTTTTGATAACATGCGAGTACCTAAGGAAAACCTTTTAGGGAAGATTGGAAAAGGTTGGGAATTAGTTTTGCAGTCACTTACCGAGACGAGAGTCCTTGTTGCAGCAATGGCATTGGGGATCGCTCAGGGAGCAATGGAAACGGCGATTTTATATGCAAAGCAAAGAGAGCAGTTCGGACAGCCTATCATTAATTTTCAGGGTATATCTTTCATGCTGGCTGATATGGCGATACAGGTGGAGTGTGCAAGAGCATTAATTTACAAGCTTGCCGCTATGGTGGATCAAGGTAAAAGAAAGCTTCATTATTATGCTTCAGTGGCTAAGTGTTTTGCATCAGACATGGCCATGAAAGTAACGACAGATGCCGTCCAAGTTCTTGGAGGATATGGCTATACATCAGAATTTCCTGTGGAAAAGATGATGCGGGATGCTAAGGCAACACAGATCATCGAAGGGACAAATCAGATTCAACGCATCCAGATAGCAAAAGGCCTCATAAAAATGTATTAATAGAAAGGAAAACAAATTGGGAAAACCAAAATTGAAAGATGATGTAGTAATCGTCAGTGCCGCAAGAACACCATTTGGACGATTTGGAGGTATATTAAAAGATGTACCGAGCCTTGAATTGGGCGTTGCTGTTGTCAACGAAGTCATGAAGAGGTGCGGCAGGAAAGATATTCACGTAGATGAGGTTATTTTTGGATGCTGTGCACAGTGTGAATTCAAAACCTTAGCACCAGTAGTAGCGCGCCAGATACTCCTTAAGGCCGGTTTACCATCTGAAACTGTAAGTATAACGCTAGACCGAGCCTGTTGCTCCTCATTAGCGGCAGTACAAATTGCCCAGAGAGATATCGAAACCAATAATGCAGATGTTGTCTTAGCCGGCGGCGTAGAAAATATGAGTCGATTGCCATACTTAATTCGAGAGTTACGTTGGGGCACGAGAATCGGCGATGTGAAGTTGGTGGACGATCTGTTTGGTATGGAATCTGCGCCTGGATATGGAGCTGTAGCAGTGGACGCTGGTGAGGTAGCATTAGAATACGGTTTTAAACGGAAAGATCAAGATCAATGGGCCTATAATAGCCAAATGCTTTACCAGACAGCTTTAGCGCAGGGTAAATATGAAGAAGAGATTTTTCCAATTAGCGTCCCTCAAAAAAAAGGGCCTCCGATAATATTCAATCGTGATGAATTCCCTAAGCCGGATACCACAATAGAAGGTTTAGCTAAACTTCCAACTGTTTATGGATCTCCAACTGTAACAGCCGGCAACGCTCCAGGCTTGGATGCCGGTGCTTCGGCAGTGGTTCTGATGAGGCGGAGCAGGGCTGAAGATTATGGCATACGACCACTTGCACGGATATTAACTGTTCAAAGTGTGGCAGGAGAACCTCACTACATGGCCATGGTACCGGCTACAGCAATTAAAAAAGCATTGGCGAAAGTGCAACTCTCCTTGGAAGACTTGGATCTTATAGAGATCAATGAGGCATTTGCTGCAATGCCTTTAGTGAGCCTCAAAGTACTTGCTGAGATGGATGATAAACGAATGAAGAGGCTTGTTGAGATTACAAACGTGAATGGAGATGCAATAGCGATAGGGCATCCTGTTGGTGCAAGTGGGTGCAGAGTTCTTATGACGTTGATGTACGAACTGAGGAGGAGAGGAGGCAAGTACGGAGCTGCGACACTTTGTGGTGGCCTTGCACAGGGTGATGCCGCCATTATTGAAGCTGAATAAGCAGAAAAACGAATTTTACAGAGGAGGAAATTGTGGAGATTAGAACGATCAGTGTTTTGGGGCTTGGTATTATGGGACACGGCATAGCACAGGTTGCAGCTCAATCAGGCTTTCTGGTTTCGGTTTATGATATTAATGAAGAAGCGATTCAAAAAGGGCTGGATAGCATTAGGTCAGGATTAGATCGACAGATTAAGAAAGGAAAGATAAGTGAATCCGAAGCAAAAACAATAATGTCGAAAATAGTCCCGTCCATACACTTAATTGAAACAGTGAAATTAGCTGATGTGGTTATAGAGGCCATTCCAGAAATATTAGAGATGAAAAAAGAGACATTTCGGAAGATTGATGAAGCCCTCAAATCTGAATCGATCATTGCCACCAACACATCTCAGTTCAGCATTACGGAACTTGCCTCCAGCACAACTCGGGCAGATCGGTTCATAGGAATGCATTGGTTCAATCCACCACAGATTATGAGACTTGTAGAGTTAGTCCGCGGGTTGGAGACCTCTGATAGCACTGTCGAAACCATACTGAGATTGTGCCGACAGTTTGGCAAAGAAACCATTGTTTGTTTAAAGGATACACCCGGTTTCTTAACAACCCGTATACTGAACGCTTTCTTGGCAGAAGCGTACCGTGTTGTTGAGGAGGGTATTGCCACTGCAGAAGATGTGGATAAAGCGGCGAAGCTGGCATTTAACCATCCCATGGGTCCTTTGGAACTCGCTGATTTTTCTGGATTAGATACCGCTTTGAGAACAGCGATGGCTCTTGAAGCGGTCTATGGTGACCGGTACAAGCCAACCCATACGATGCGGAATCTGGTTCAGGCCGGTCATCTAGGCCGGAAAACAGGGCGTGGCTGGCACCATTACGCTTAGCAGTTCCCCAGAGCCCTTTTTTTCGTGAACAAAATGAACAAACGATAAGTAAATAAGGACCTATGCATTAGATAAAGAAGGAGAAGAAAATGGAATATGAAAAAATCCTTTTTGAAAAGCAGGGTCGGTTGGCCTTCATTACTCTTAATGAAGCTAATCGCATGAATCCGATCGGCATCCGGATGCAGAGAGAGATTGTACAGGCCATTGAAGAGATCAACAATGATGATGAAATCCGGGTCAGTATTATTCGGGGTAAAGGCAAACACTTTAGTGTAGGCTACGCCCTCACCGATATCGATCCTGCCAGCACCGTGGCATGGCAGCTGATTGAAGACCGAAAAGGCAATATGTTGGAAGACCGAAACCGGCTCTATACCATCTCAAAAAGGTGGATGAACATCTGGGAATCCCCGAAAAGTTTCATCTGCCAGGTCCAGGGCAACTGTCTTGCTGGAGCGAATGATATTGCCCTGGTGTGCGATATGGTTATCGCCGCCGAAGATTCCAGATTTGGGCATCCGGGCGTGCGAGGAATCGGTACTCCTATTAGCGCTCCTTGGACCTATCTGCTCGGTTCGATGCGGGCTAAAAGGCTTCTCCTGACGGGGGATACGATCAGCGGCAAGGAGGCGGCGGAATGGGGGCTGATTACCATGGCAGTTCCCAGAGACAAGTTGGAGGCCGAGGTACTGAGGATGGCCAAGAGAATGGCAGCCATTCCGAACGACATGAGAGCCATTAATAAGTACGCGAGCAACAAGGTCATAGAAATGATGGGATTCAGGGAATCGATTATAAGCTACTGCGAATTGAATGCCATTGGCCACTTCATGCCCACAGTGAAGGAATTCTGGGCAAGGGTCGGGAAAGACGGTCTGCGTGAGGCGTTAAAATGGAGAGATAGGGATTTTGAGGAGATTGAAGAATTTTCGAGCTATCAGAATAAGTCGGAATGAGGTTAGCAAGTATTTTGTTGGACAACTTTATCCTTGGAATTAGTGTATGAAACGAGTGGACGTTCAAATGCTTTACAACCGAACGTGCGTAGTATTTTCCTCGGGGAAAGAATCAAAACTCTGAAAGGTATAAAAGGGTTTGAAAGTTCTACAGAAATACTATTCATGAAATCCAAGTTTTAAATCGAAGTAAGTAGAAAGTGGAATAATGCTTAAGATTACTAACATCGAGATTGTTTATAATGATGTCATTTTGGCTGTTAGAGGTATATCTTTAGAGGTTCCTCAAGGGGGAATTGTAGCCCTATTGGGGTCCAATGGGGCCGGTAAAAGTACAACTCTAAAGGCCATCTCTGGCGTCCTTGATAGCGAAGAGGGAGAAATTGTTGACGGGAAGATAGAATTTAAGGGTGTTCTCCTAAATAGGAAAAATTCCAAAGAGATTGTTCGGCTTGGAATTATCCAGGTTCCAGAGGGTAGACGAATATTCGATGAGTTAACAGTGGATGAGAATCTATGGGTTGGGGCTTATCACCGTTTGGATTCCAAGAAGGTGAAAGAAGATTACCAAAGGGTGATGGATTACTTCCCCATTCTTAGAGAGCGCCATGGCCAGTTAGCTGGCTACCTTAGCGGAGGCGAACAGCAGATGTTGGTAATCGGTCGTGGAATCATGGGGAAACCAGAATTGCTTATGCTGGATGAGCCCTCATTAGGATTAGCCCCATTGATTGTGGAGGAGATCTTCCAGATTATTCAGAAGGTCAATCACGAAGAGAGAACATCTATCCTCCTGGTTGAGCAAAATGCGAATATTGCTTTGCAAATTGCTAGTTACGGTTACATTATGGAGAATGGCAAAGTGGTACTGGATGGTCCCAGTCAGAAACTCGCGGCAAACGAAGACGTAAAAGAGTTTTATTTGGGTTTAACTGATGTGGGAAGCAGAAAGAGTTATCGCGATGTGAAACATTACAAGAGAAGAAAGCGCTGGCTCTCCTAAGGAGAAAGACCAATGCCTCAACTTGTAGTGAAAGATCTTTCAATCAATTTTGGTGGCATCACAGCTCTTGTGAATGTCAGTTTCCAAGTAGAGAAGGGAGAGATTTTTTCCATCATTGGTCCCAACGGTGCCGGAAAGACCACCATCTTTAACTGCATCAATCGGATTTATACACCGCACCGAGGTACGATTCTCTTTCAGGATCAAGATCTCCTCAGGTATAAACCTTTTGAGGTATCCAAGCTGGGAATCGCTCGTGCTTTCCAGAATATCGCATTGTTTGAAAACATGACGGTATTGGAAAACTTACTCTTAGGCCGCCATCATCGAATGAAATCAGGGGTGATGGCCGGAGGTATTTTCTGGGGAAAAGCTAAGAGAGAAGAATTATCCCACCGTAAAAGAGTGGAGGAGATCATCGATTTCCTTGAGATCGAGGCTTATCGTTATCAAATTGTTAAGACATTGCCTTATGGAATTCAGAAGCGGGTGGAATTGGCTCGCGCCCTATGTATGGATCCTTTTTTACTTCTTTTAGATGAACCGGTTTCTGGGATGAATGTAGAGGAAACCGAAGATACAGCGCGCTTTATATTAGATATTAATGAAGAATTGGGAACAACCATTGTATTGGTGGAGCATGATATGCGTGTGGTGATGGACGTTTCAGACAGGATCTGTGTCCTTAATTTTGGAGAGAAGATTGCTGAAGGGAGACCACAAGAGATCAGGAACGACCCCCTTGTTATCCGGGCCTACCTTGGGAAATGAATTACCTTGCGGTCCCAGTTGATTTTTTGGAGTTGAAGAAAATGGAATTGAAGACTTTTCCTGCTATTTTTCAGGATAAAGTGAAAAGATTTGGAAATCAGGTGGCCTTGAGAGAGAAAGAATTTGGAATCTGGAGGAATATTTCATGGGCGGAGTACAATGAACATGTAAAACATTTCTGTTTGGGACTTATCTCACTTGGGTTAGAGAAAAGAGACAGGGTTTCGATCTTGAGCGAGAATTGTCAGCAGTGGTTATATGCTGATCTGGCCATCCAGTCAGCCGGCGCTATTACTGTAGGGGTTTATCCCACCAACCCGGCGGCCCAAGTAAAATACATTCTGGGACATTCCGAGTCAAAATTTGTAATCGTGGAGGATCAGGAACAAGCAGATAAGGTTCTGGAGGTGAAAGAGGATCTTCCTTGCCTTCGAAAAGCAATCGTAATCGATATGAAGGGATTACGTTACTACAACGATCCACTTTTAATTAGCTTCGAAGAAGTAGAGAATCTTGGTAAAGAATTACATTCTAAGGAGCCCAATCTATTTGATTCCCGCTGGCAATCCTGTCAACCCCAAGATACAGCGGTGATTATATATACTTCCGGGACAACTGGCCCGCCTAAGGGGGCTATGCTCTCTCAACATAATATGGTAAACATGGTGTCGAGCGTTCTCAAAGTCATGCCCGTGACAGAGAAGGATAGTATGGTCTCTTACCTTCCACTATGTCATGCAGCTGAACGAATCTTTTCCATCCTCATCCCTTTGATGACGGGATGTGTTGTAAACTTTGCAGAAAGCCTCGATACAGTCCAACAAAGTTTAGTAGAGATTGGTCCTACCCTCTTTCTAGGAGTTCCTAGAATCTGGGAAAAGATGCATTCCTCCATTGTGATAAAAATGAAGGATGCCACTCCTCTTAAAAGGGTTACTTATCGTTGCCTGATTCCAATCGGGATGAAGATTTGCGAGAAGAGGTTAGCAAAACAGTCCATTCCATTCTGGCTTCTTGCCCTCAATAAAATAGCTCATATTTTTCTATATCGGGGGCTAAAGGGGTTTTTGGGATTGTCCAGAGCCCGGATCGTGATCTCAGGAGCTGCCCCCATCTCTCCTAATATTTTGAAATTTTTCCATAGCATTGGATTGAAGATCCGGGAGGGATATGGCCAGACTGAAATTTCGGGTATTTCTTTTATCCATCATTTTGATGATGTAAAGATTGGCACGGTTGGAAAACCCGTCCCAGGGGTTGAATTTTTTCTGGCCGAAGATGGAGAGATCGTTGAAAAGAGCGAAAGCATCTTCCAAGGTTATTTTAAGGATCCTGAAGGAACTCAGAGGATCTATAGGGATGGATGGCTCTGGTCGGGGGATATTGGTGAAGTGGATGAGGACGGCCATCTCCGGATAGTTGATCGCAGTAAGGATATCATTGTCACCGCCGGAGGGAAAAACATCGCTCCTTCTGAGATTGAAAATTCACTGAAATTTAGCCCTTATATCAAAGAAGCCATCGTTATCGGCGAGGGAAAGAAATTTCTCTCAGCCTTGATTCAGATTGAGTATGATAATGTGAGCAAATGGGCTCAGGATAACAAAATCCCTTTTACAACCTTCAAGAGCCTTGCTCAAAATCCTCAAGTCTATGAGTTAATCCGGAAAGAGGTGGATAAGACTAACGATCAATTCGCCCGTGTAGAAAACATTCGCAAATTTATCCTTTTGGAAAAAGAGCTTGACCACGACGACGAAGAGCTTACAGCGACACTAAAAGTTCGGAGGAAGATTGTCGAGAAGAAATATAAGAGTTTGATTGACGCGATCTATGGTAAGTAACGTAATAATACTGCATTAAATGGACTTAGACAGTCGATAGCTTAGGGGGGAGTGGCGATTAAAAGATGCTCTTCCCAGTGATAGACTATAGAGAGCTTTTTCTGGTTTAATGGTTGGCAAAATCTCTATGGAGATGAAGGGAAATGAACGAATCGATCCAAACCTTCTTGCAACTTATGTTGAGCGGGATGTCCATAGGCGGGGTCTATGCCATGGTCGCCCTCGGTTTTGTGCTTATCTATAAAGCTACGGGGGTTTTTAACTTCGCTCAAGGGGAATTGATGATGGTGGGAGCCTACTTTTCTTTTTATCTTATCACTCAATATCACCTTCATTTCTTCCAGGCTTTCCTCTTGGCTTTGATTATCTCCGCTTTTCTTGGGATAGTTGTGGAGTTCCTAATCCTAAAACCAATGGTAGGAGAACCTATTTTTTCAGTGGTTATGATCACAGTAGGGCTTGCTGTAATGCTGAAAGGGACTGTGAGTCTAGTATGGGGACATGACGTTCATCAATTTCCTTCTCCTTTTATCAGCAGTCCTTTGTCTTTAGGCGGAGTCACCATCTTTCGCTCCTCCTTCTGGACTATCGTGGCGACTTTTGCTTTGGTGGTAATCTTCATTCTGTTTTTTAGAGTTTCTAAAGTCGGCATTGCCATGCGAGCTGTGGCCAACGATCAAAGAGCGGCCCAGATCATTGGAATCAGTATTCGCAAAATCTTTTCCATCTCCTGGGCGATTGCTGCGGTAGTGGCGACGATCGGAGGATTTTTCTTTGTCAACATTTTCTTTGTGACTCCAGATATCAGTTATATCGGCATGAAGGCCTTTCCTGCAGCCGTTTTAGGAGGGATGGATAGTGTTCCAGGAGCCATCATAGGAGGTTTGATCATAGGTATCATTGAAAATCTGGCTGGTGGATATTTGGACAAACTTCTTGGAGGAGGGATTAAAGAAATCAGTTCTTTTGTGGTTCTGATTTTGATCCTGATGATTAAACCCTATGGGCTATTTGGAAAGGAAGAAATTACGAGAGTATAGAAAACATGATTAACGGAAATTTCAAAACGAATTATGAAGACGAAATCAAGATTTTCCAGACTACTTTTGTGAAGTTCTGGCTAGTGATACTCTTTGTTGGCCTGATAATTTTCCCTTTGGTTGCGGATCGGTACTTCATTTATCTTTGTAACCTTTGCGGAATTGCAATTATTGGGGCTTTAGGGCTTAACATTCTAACTGGTTATACCGGACAGATTTCTTTGGGCCATGCGGGCTTTCTGGCCATCGGAGGTTATACTTCGGCTATTCTTTCTACTAAATTGGGAATTCCTTTCTGGTTGGCTATGCCGCTTTCAGGAATCATGGCGGCCATGGCAGGAATGATCGTGGCCATTCCTTCTTTGCGACTAAAAGGTCTATATATAGCCATTACCACTTTCGCTTTTGGATTCATTGTAGATCACCTGATTATTCATTGGGAAAGTATGACCAACGGTCCTTCCGGCATCACCGCTCCACGGCCTTCCCTCGGTGTATTCGTTTTCGATTCGGACAAAAGTTACTACTTTATCATCATCGTAATGGTCATCCTGGCAACAGGTTTTGCCCGAAATTTATTCAGGAGTAGAGTAGGAAGGGCTTTGATTGCTATACGGGACCGGGATATTGCTGCCGAGATCATCGGGATAAACCTCACCAAATATAAAATCCAGGCGTTTTCCATCAGTTCCTTTTACGCGGGTATCGCTGGAAGCCTCATGGCTCATTATTTTGATGTCATCACTTTTGAGAATTTTACACTTATGCTGTCTATCCAGTATCTTGCAATGATCATCGTAGGAGGAGTGGGAAGCATCTTAGGTTCCATCTACGGTGCTATCTTTATTACTTTACTTCCTGAATTAATTCGGCTTCTAACTGACCTCTTTCGGCAAGAATATCCAAGCCTGACTACTCGGTTCGCCGATTTAAAGAGCGTGACCTTTGGATTAATTATTATCATCTTCCTCATTTTCGGCCCAAAGGGGCTTTATGGAGTGTGGAGGGATATCAAGGTTTATTGGAAAAACTGGCCTTTTACCTATTAACGAGGAATAGTGGGGAGATGGGAGGAGAGCTTTAGAAAAGGATAAAAACAAGGAATTTGCAGGTAAAAGAGAAAGGAGGAAAAAGAAATGGTTAAAAAAGTATCGGAGGTCCTCATATTGGTGGGAATAGTCTCGATCCTAGGCTTGTTAGGAGCAGAAGGAGCAGAAGTGGGTGTAACTGATTCTACAATAAAGGTTGGGGGAGTTATGTTGATAACAGGTCCTATCGCTCGATATGGAACTGCCGCTGCTGATGGGATAGCTATTTATTGTAAATACATTAACGAGATGGGAGGTATTAATGGAAGAAAGATTGACTTGATCATGGAAGATGATGGATATGATCCCGTACGTGCCTTAGCAGCGGCAAAAAAACTTATCGACCGAGATAGGGTGTTTGCCTTTATTACTACCTCAGGGACTCCCCAAACCCATCAAATTGTCCCTCTATTGGGGAAAGAGAATATCCCTTCTTTATCTGGGATCATTCCTCAGATGCCTGTGGCCGATCCTCCACGAACTGCTTTCACTTTTGGAATGCGTTATGGACACCAGATGATCTTAGCTACTGATTACATCATGAAAGATCTTAAGGCCAAATCCCCAAAGATGGCCATCCTTTATCAGGATGATGAATACGGAAAGGAAGTAAAGTGGGGAGCCTTGCTGGCTTGCAAACATTATGGGTTGCAGATGGTAGCTGAAGAGACCTACAAGAGAGGAGCAGTAGACTTTAGCTCACAAGTACTGAATTTGAAGAGAGCTAATCCAGATTATGTTTATTTGGCTACGGTAATTCGAGAAACCCCTATTGTCCTTAAGGAAGCTACGAAATTGGGATGGGCGCCTGTTTTTATTGGAAATTCATCCTACTGTGATGAGTCCACTATCGAGCTTTCCAGTCGGGATGCTCCGGAAGTCCTCAAGAAAATGATTCAGGTCCATTACCTTTCCCGTTTCTTTGAAGAAAATCCCGAAATGTCTCAACTCAAAGCTGGCTTCAAAAAGATCAGGCCAGATATCGATACAAATAAACTCCTCCACTACCATATCCTGGGTTGGGTCAATGGGTTAATATTTTGTGAAGGGGTTAAAAGAGCGGGGAAGGACCTAACGCGGGAAGGTTTGATTAAAGGATGGGAGAGTATGTCTAATTTCAACACAGGGGGCCTGGCCGGAATTATCTCCTTTGGGCCAAATAAACACTTTGCTGACACTTCCGGCAGGATCTTTAAAGCAGATTTAGATAAGAATATTTGGGTTCCAATTACCGATTGGAGAAAACCCAGCTTTGAATGAACCCTTTTTCTCCTCCCTCCCCCCTGAAGAGAACTGTAAATAAGGCCATTGGAGTTTTGCTCTTTTTGCTATGAGTAAAAGATTTTGTGGACTGGGCAAAACTCATCAGAAGGGCTTAAACCTGACCTATGTGGAAACGTAGGAATACTGAAAAAAATTTGAGAATTTTCAAGCTATAAAAAGATATTGGAATGATTATAAATGAACTTAAAATATTTGCATTTTGAAATTATGGACAAAACGGGAGTTCTTTACTTTAACTCGCCCCCAGCAAATGGCTTTAACCAGGAGTTGGTGAATGAATTGACGACAATGGTGAATTCATTAAAGGCAAATGTGGGCGAGATACGGAGCCTTATTATCACGAGCAAGATTGAGAATATATTTATTGCAGGGGCCGATATAAAAATGATCAAAAAGTTTATGGATGGTCCAAATCTGGTTGCTGACCAAATCCATTTCAATACTGATCTTCAGCAAGTCATCAATGAAATCGAAGGCCTGCCATTTCCGGTGATAGCGGCAATAAACGGACATGCAATGGGAGGTGGGCTTGAACTCGCTTTGGCATGCGATTTTCGTTTTATGGCTAAGGGAAAAGCTCGGATAGGCCTTCCCGAGGTAAATTTAGGACTTCTTCCAGGCGCAGGAGGAACACAGCGCATCTCAAGATTAATCGGTAAGAGTCGGGCGAAAGATATGATCTTTAACAGCAAACTTTTTGATGCAGAGGGGGCCTTGGCCATAGGTATCGTAGATCAAATTTTTGATCCTGAGTCACTGATGGAAAAAAGTTTGGAATATGCTAACAAGTTGAAAGATCGTGCCGGGATATCCATTTCCGTAGTCAAAGGGTGTATTGATAAGGGATTGGAAATGTCGCTGAAAGAAGGTCTCGCCCTTGAGATGGAAGGACTTGAAAGGTTGTTAAAGACCAATGATGCCCAGGAAGGTGTTACAGCCTTTTTAGAAAAACGAAAACCGGTCTTTCAAAGCAAGTAGAAATGTGAGTCAAGAATTTAGTGGGAGTGCTGTAGCAAACTCAAAAAATGGAAAGGAAGCATTAAAATGGGGGAAGCTAAGAAATGGGGCTATACGATTTCACCATTTATAACATTATAAAACATAATGCTATCGTTTATAAAGATCGAATTGCCTGGAAATTTGGAGACCAGGTTATCACCCATAGCCAATTCCATGAAAATATCAATCGATTGGCCCATGGCCTTGTAGATGCCGGTTTACAAAAAGGAGACCGCATTGGTATCTTGGCGCAAAACAGCCTTGATTACATCTATCTATATGGTGCGTCCGCCCAAATAGGTTCCATAGTGGTTCCAATAAGTTGGCGCCTGAAACCAAAAGAGATTGAATATATCATTTCCGACGCGCATCCTAAGATTCTTTTTATAGAGTCTGAATTTCAGGAAATGATAGGAAAGATGGCCTCAAGGTTTTGGTTTATTGAAAGGTGCTTTATTTTAGACAAACCAATGGAAGGTTTTGTTTTCTTCAAAGATTTATTAGGAAACAAAGGGGGTGAAATTCAATCAGATGTTGGCTCCAATGATACCTTTGTCATTTTATATACTGCAGCCTCAAGTGGAGAGCCTAAGGGGGCTGCGCTCTCACATCAAAATTTAATCTATTATAATCTTCAAACGATGTGTGTTTGGCGTCTGACACACGAGGACATAAATATCAATTTACTACCATTTTTCCATACACAAGGATTGGTTGTATGCCTAAGCGTAATGCAGGCAGGAGGATTGAACATCATTATCCCAAAGTTCGATGCCGACCTTGCTATTAAACATATTCAAGAAGATAGGGTGACCGTTTTTAGCGAATTTGCGCCTATGTTGACTACCATATTAGACAAGGCAAGGGAGGGGAATTTTGATCTATCAAGTCTGAGGATCATAACGGGTTTGGATAGCTACGATACAATAAGGAGATTAGAAGAATTGACTTCTGCAACCTTTTGGACTGGGTATGGGCAAACAGAAACCTCAGGAGGTTCTGTCAGCTTAGCTCCTTACTTAAAGAAACCTGGGTCTGCAGGAGTTTGTGCATTATTGAGTGAGGTAAAAATAGTTGATCACAGTGGAAAAAATGTGGAGACGGGGGAGGCTGGAGAGATAGTCGTTCGTGGCCCGATGGTATTCAAAGGCTATTGGAATCGAGAAAAAGAGACCGAATATACCTTTCGTGGTGGTTGGCATCATACCGGCGACAAAGGTTATCTTGATGCAGATGGGTATCTGTGGTTTATAGGGCGTCTTACCGAAAAGGATCTTATTAAAACGGGCGGTGAAAATGTCTATCCGGAAGAAGTTGAAAAAGTCATCTTGGAACACCCCTTCGTTGAGCAGGTGGTTGTTTTTGGAGTTCCTGATTCCCAATGGGGAGAAGCTGTTAAGGCGGTCTGTGTTTTGAAAAAAGGGCAATCGATGGATGAGGAAGACTTGATGAACTTTGTGGCGAATCGCATTGCGCGCTTCAAGAAACCCAAATATGTCAGTTTTGTCTCCAGCTTGCCTAAGAATATAGGAGGGGATATTAATCGGGAAAGAGTGAAAGCCCTTTATCGAGAAGAAATGGGTGTTAAGAAAGAAAAACAGCAGAGCGGAGTTGTTGAAGAGTGACACCAATGGAGAATAATTTGATTCATATTAAGAACATTCATTTGGCCTTCGGCGGTACTCAAGCCCTTCTGAATGTTAGTTTGGAGATTAAAGAAAAAGAAATTCTGGCGATTATAGGCCCAAATGGGGCCGGAAAGACCTCTCTTCTAAATTGCATCAGTGGGTTCTACCGTCCCTATAAAGGTGAAATAATATATCAAAATATGGATTTAACAAAGGTAGCGCCTCATAAAATTGCCAAATTGGGCATCGCTCGTACTTTTCAAAACATTGAACTCTATACCGGGCTGAATACTCTGGACAACCTTATGGCGGCCAGGCACATCCACATGAAGCGAGGAGCTTTTTGGGACGGTATATATTTTGGCCCTAGACGAAGAGAAGATATCAAACACCGTAAGTTTGTGGAAGAGGTCATCGATCTTCTTGAGCTAGAACCAGTCCGGAAAAAAATTGTAGGTTCACTTCCTTATGGTCAACGCAAGAGGGTCGATTTAGCAAGAGCGCTTTGCATGAATCCAAAGATACTTTTGTTGGATGAGCCAATGGCCGGAATGAATGTTGAAGAAAAAGAGGATATGGCGCGATTTATTTTGGACATCTTTGAGCTCAGGGAAATCGCAGTTGTTTTGGTAGAACATAATATGGACGTCGTTATGGATATCAGCGACAGGATTGCTGTACTTGATTTCGGGACGAAGATTGCCGAAGGTAGTCCCGATGATATTAAGGGTGATCCAAAGGTCATTAGGGCTTACTTGGGAGCCGGGCAATCCTGACATCATCGAGTAATAAAGGTTCAAAATGGACAACATTAGAGAGAGAGAAAAAGATCAGTTAGATACACTGCCCAAGCTATTGAAAAACATATATGAGGCAAATCCCAATGGAGTTGCTTTAAGAGTTAAGAACATGGGGATTTGGCAAAAATATACGTGGAGCGATTATTACAATAACGTTAAATACCTTGCATTGGGTTTAGTCTCCCTAGGCCTTAAGCGTGGGGATAAAATTTCCATTTTGGGAGAAAATAAACCTGAGTGGTATTATGCAGAACTTGCGGCCCAATCGGTGGGAGCGATTGCTGTGGGCATTTTTAGTGATTGTATAGCTTCTGAAGTCAAATTCTATGTAGAGCACTCCGACTCCGTTTTTGTCATTGCTCATGACCAGGAACAAGTAGATAAAGTATTAGATATAATAGATGAAATTCCCTTGCTGAAAAAAATTGTATACTGGGATCCCAAAGGAATGTGGAGTTATCAGAATAAACTTTTGTGCAGCTTCGATGAAGTCGTTGAAATGGGTAGGAACTATGAAAAATTTAATCCTGAGTTTTTTGATAAAACGGTTGCTACAGGTAATGCTAATGATATCGGTGTTATCTGTTATACCTCTGGAACCACCGGACAGCCCAGAGGAGCCATGTTAAGCCAAAGGTGGTTGGTGGATGGAACTAGGCATTGGGCTGAAAGGGATGATTGGAAAGATAAAGGATTCAATTATGTTTCATTTCTCCCTGGGGCCTGGGCTGCTGAACAAGGATTCGGGATCGCTGGGAACCTTTGCGCCGGGGTAAGGGTTAATTTTCCTGAGTCAACTGAAACTGTCCAAACCGACTTGCGGGAGATTGGTCCTGAACTACTTTTTTATGGCGCTCGCATGTGGGAGTTAGTCAATCGTAACATCCAGGCAAAGATGATAGATTCCACGTTACCCCGCAGGCTTATCTATCGTATCTGCCTTCCCATCGGGTTAAAAGTAGCCAAACTACGTTCTGAGAGAAAAGTACTTAAAGTTTTTTGGCGACTTATATATTTTGGGGCTTATTATAGCTTCTTTAAGCAGTTACGCGACAACTTGGGCCTCAGCAAGGCAAGAATAGTATATTCTGCTGGAGCTGCTATCAGCCCGGATATCATTCACTTTTTTCAAGCAATGGGAATAGAAATCAAACTTTACTATGGTAGCACTGAATCAGGTGCTATCTCTGTCCCCGAGACAGGGCATATCAGACCTGAGACAACGGGACCTCCACTTCCTTGGGTGAAAGTCAAAATCTCTGAAGAAGGAGAGATACTTGTCAAAAATGAATATATGATGTTTGCAGGCTATTACAAGGACTCAAAGGCCACCGAAGATAAGATCAAGGATGGATGGTATCAAACAGGTGACTTTGGTTATGTAGATGATGAAGGGCATCTGATTGTCATTGATCGGATGGGTGATCTCAAATCGTTAAAGTCAGGCAAAAAATTTTCGCCTCAATATACGGAGATAAGGTTACGCTTCAGTCCTTATATAAAAGACGCTTTAGTAATAGGGGATAAAGACCGTGAGTATGTGGTCTGTCTGATCAACATCGATATTGAAAATGTGGGACAGTTTGCAGAAAAAAAACACATCGAATATACAACCTTCTCTGATATCTCTCAAAAGCCCGAGGTAATTGAATTGATAAGGGGAGAGATCATCAAGGTCAATCGAACACTTCCAGATCATGCGAGAATTAAGAAATTTGTGAATTTGGACAAAGAACTCGATCCTGATGATGAAGAATTAACCAGAACAAGGAAGTTGCGGAGGAGTTTCGTTGAGAACCGTTACAGCGATTTAATTGAGGCTATATATAGCAGCAAGGAATATTACGAATCGCAAGAGTCGATCACTTATCGTGATGGGCGAAAAGGTTCCATAAAAATGGCAGTCAAAGTGAACTGGGTTGAGGAGGAAGGGGTATGACTTATTTCCTGCAATATCTTTTAATTGGTTTCTTGACAGGAGGGTTATATTCCGCCTTTGCGGTGACAGTTGTTTTAGTTTATAAGGCTACCCATGTCGCAAGTCTAGCCCATGGACAAATTCTGGCCTTTGGTGCTGTTTTTTTCTACTGGTGTATAGCGGTCTTACAGTTGCCAATATCGGTTAGTTTTCTCGTTGCATTGGCTTTGGCGGGGGTTTTAGGATTCATCATCGAACGGTTAACCATGCGCCCGTTAATTGGAGAACCCCTCTTTACGAGTTTCCTTATGACCTTCGCGGTATTTATGTTTCTGGACGGAGTTTTCAATTTGTACGTGGCAGGCGAAACCCGTTTTATTCCCCCATTTCTTCCCCAAGGAAATATGGGTATAGGAAAACTGATTATTGCAGAACAAAGAGCCTCCAACTTTGTAATGACTCTGCTTCCAGCTTTGATTGTGATTGGTTTTTTTAAATACAGTAAGGTAGGGTTGCGCATGAGAGCAACCGCGGAAAATCATCGGTTGGCACAAAGTGCTGGAATTCGGGTAAAAAATATCTTCTCCATTATTTGGATTTTCTCTTCGATATTGGCAGCAGTAGCCGGTATTGGTTGTGCGACGATCATGAATATTCACTATCCTTTGCCTTACAATGGTCTCAAAGGGCTTCTGGTAGCCCTGGTCGGTGGTTTAGATTCAATCGGGGGGGCAATTCTGGCGGGTTTGCTTGTGGGAGTGATTGAGAGCTTGGCTGCAGGCTATGTTGATCCTCTAACCGAAGTCGGAGGAACAAGTGAGGTGGTCGCCTATGTTCTACTCCTCTTTATCTTATTAGTGAAGCCCTATGGTTTATTTGGATTAGCTCGTATTGAAAGAATATAGTTAGAAAGGAAAGTTAGAAGTCATGAGACCTTGCGGTGTTTTTGATGAAAGATACGAGACCGATATGGCTATTATTAGGACATGGCAACACTGGACAATATTGCTTGGAACCATCGGTTTGCTTTTTTGTATTCCACTTTTTGCATCTTATTACTTTATTAGTTTGCTAAACGGTATTTTCATTACCTCGGTTATGGTGTTAGGACTACAGATTATCATGGGGTATTGTGGACAGGTTTCTTTGGGTCAAGCAGCTTTTATGGCAGTAGGGGGGTTTGTTTCGGCTTTGCTTACACTAAAGCTCGGATTATCTTTCTGGCTTGCCTTACCTCTTTCAGGTCTGTCTGCTGGTTTAATCGGTCTCATTGGTGGAGCACCCTCTCTTCGGGTAAAAGAGTTTTACCTGGCTATGAGTACAGTCGCCATACATTATGTGATTATCTGGCTCATTACGCATCTCAAGATTACTGGTTATACGCAAGGGTTGGTTGCCCCTCCCCCAGCGATCGGCAACTTTGTATTCAATACTGAAGAGCGAATGTACTATATTATTTTGATGGTCACACTGTTATTGACCTTTTACGCACGAAATCTAATAAGAGGGAACGTCGGTAGGATATTTATTGCAATTCGGGATAATGACCTTGCCGCCGAGGTAATGGGAGTAAATATTTTTAAGTATAAGATGCTCGCATTTTTTGTTTCATGTTTTTATGCTGGCATTGCAGGAAGTCTTCTGGCTCACTGGTACCAGATTGTAAATGTAGAACAGTTTACACTCAACCACGCCCTTCTCTATATCGGAATGATCATTGTAGGTGGCATGGGAAGCATTCCGGGCGCTTTCTTTGGAGTATTTCTTCTGCGCCTACTGGATGAATTTGTGTTGACTGTTTCTCCAATGTTGGCCCACAAGTTTCCACAACTAGGTATGACTCCTGCCGCTTCCCTGGGTGTTATGTGCTTTGGCATCGTTCTCGTACTTTTTCTACTCTACGAGCCACGGGGGATAGCACATCGGTGGGAAATCTTTAAGGCATCTTATCGAATTTACCCTTATCGAAAGTAAGGCTGCGAATAACAGGTTTCCTAAAACAGGTGTTCTAAACATGATTGCGGATAAAGATGGTTTTTTACATTTGACATAAAGCTAAATACAAATTCGGAATTCTGATGGAGAAAGGAGGGAGATAAAAAAGAAGATATAAAATCACATTGGATATGGAGGAATAGAAAGGGGTTAATTTTACTTATAAAAGAAAGGAGGTTCAAACATGAGGGCTCTTAAGATGATAGGATTGTCTATTGTATTTTTGGTTTTTGTATCTATATCTATTTCTTCCTTCGGAGCTGAGAGAGAGGTTGCTTATTTAAGCTTGGGAGACTACACTGGACCATCTGCTAATACTGGGATCCCCGCCGATAGCGGTTGTGAAGATGGGTTCAAGTATATTAACGACAAAGGAGGAATCCAGGGTGTAAAGGTAAAATTTATACCGGTGGACACACGTTATGAGGTCGCCAGAGCGGTATCGGCTTACAAACAATTGCGCAAGACACCTAAACTCTTGGTAGTCGGTTGCCCAGGTACTGCTGTTGGAAAGGGGATCGCGCCTCTGGCTAATGCGGACAAGTTGGTGCAGCTTGCCGTCGCAGATGGCGAATTTGTAGCCAACGTTAGTCGTACCTTCATCTGGGGCCAGTGTTACCAAGATGTTTTTGGCAGCATGTTGGACTGGATGGTGAAGGACTGGAGGCAAAAGGGTAAGGCGGGGTCGCCCACCGTCGGGTATATTTCCTGGGATAATGCTTATGGGAGAGAGGCTCTTCGAGGTGGAAAAGAGTATGCAGAAAAGATTGGGGTTAAGCTTCTCCCGCCGAAGTTATTCCCCCCAGGAACAGCTGACCACAGTCAGTATTTGGCTTTTTTAAAGGATGCCGATTACATCTTTGCCGGGACGCCTGACCCCACTCCAGCCGCCGTAATAAGGGACGCTTACCGGCTTGGTATGACCAAGAACATTCAGTTTTTTTGTGACACGTTTGGGCCGACAATGTCCGGAGGAGTAAAAGCATACAATAAAGAACTGCAGGGAACCATAGTGGTAAGCTGGTTCCTCAGAGGCCTTGAAGCTCGGAATCATCCATTAGCTAAAGAGCTATGGACGAAGTACCGTAAAAGACCAATGAGCGAGATGTCGCCTCTTTATCAAATAGGTATTGTTTGGGCTCTAAACTATGCAGCTGCCCTTGAGATCGCACTAAAGGAAGTCGGTTATGATAAAATAACACCAGATGATATGTATAAGGCATATCAGAAGCTCACAGGACGAAATATCTCTCAGGGGATGCAAGGATTATGCGCTTACAGTCCCACCTCAAGACGTGGGAGTGAAGAAGTTAAATTCTACCAGGTGAAAGGGGAGGAACTAGTTCCTATCTCAGGATGGACTAAGTGCCCAGATACCGTCTCGCTTCATAAATTCTAACCAGTTGACCTAAGCAAAAGAGAAAGGAGGAAGCAAAATGAATCTTTTTTCTGCGAAATGGATGGTGATTGTTTTAATGGTCCTATTTTCTATCTCGTTCTCATCTGGCACATTGTCAGCTCAGGCGAAATTAACGATCAAACCTGACAAAACAGTTTTGTCCCAACAACTCCTTAAAGAACCTATTAAGTTTTTCGGATCAGGTTGGGGAGCAGGGGAGACCGTAGTGATAGAATTGTTAATTCCCAAAGGGATAGAAATGAGAGGCCTTGGTAAAGAAGAAGACAGGGTAGGCATTGCGGTTGGCACTTGTAATGAAAAGGGGGATTTCGAAACGACAATGGGTACCCTCGCCACACTAAATTGGTTTTTTCAGGTAGCCTGGATATTTGATGATAAAACCACATCCATGAAGTCAAGTTTTGAAAAGGCTAATCCTCTCCCTCCTGGGGAATATGAAATTTTAGCGACCGGAGCAATCACTGATAAGGAATGCCGTGTTTATTTCGAAATATTGCCACACACAAAAGGGCAATAGGAACCAAGTAGAATTCAAGCTTAGGAAACTATAATACTGTCGAGTGAGGAGTTTTGGATAGTCCGGTCTTTATTGCTTTTGTATTAGCAAGAATATAATGTACGACCGAATTGCGAAACCTATTTTCTTTTAGTTTTCCTTCCGTCGATAGATTATTCATAAAAATCGGGAGAATGAGCTTTAATCTAAAAAGCTTGAGTTAAGGTGGGTATCCTGTATTACTCCAATTTTGGAGGTTAGCGAATGAGTGTTATCCTCAGCCTAAAAAATATCGAAGTGACATATAGCGAAGTCATCTTAGTCGTTAAAGGTGTGACCCTGGAGGTTCAAGAAGGAAGCATTGTCACACTTTTAGGTGCAAATGGTGCTGGTAAAACTACAATCCTGAAGGCGATCTCTGGCCTTCTGGTCTCGGAACTGGGAAAAGTTACTGAGGGAAGTATTGAATTTAGGGGAATTCCTATTCAGAGAGAAAGCCCGGAAAATATTGTCAAGATGGGAATAGTTCATGTAATGGAGGGACGTCCTTCATTTGATCAATTGACCGTGGAAGAAAATCTCATAGTGGGTGCGTCGTCTCGAACAAATAGACCGACAGAGATTAAGAAGGACCTTGAAAGGATCTATAGTTATTTTCCTAAGCTCAAGGCTTTGCGAAAAAAGATTAGTGGGTATATTTCCGGAGGGGAGAAGCAAATGCTGGTAGTTGGGCGGGGACTAATGGCACACCCCAAGATGATGTTATTAGATGAGCCCTCTCTTGGTCTTGCTCCTCTTATTGTTAAGGAGATATTTGAGATTATTGAATTCGTTAATAAGGAAGCAGGTACTTCAATTCTTTTAGTCGAACAGAATGCCTTGGCAGCTCTTTCCATTTCGAGTTATGGATACATCATGGAAAATGGAAGGATCGTAATGGATGGTGTGGCAGCTAACCTGAAAGATAACGAGGATATTCGGGAATTCTATTTAGGACTCAGCAAAGTTGGAAAAAGGAAAAGCTATAGGCATGTCAAGCATTATCGTCGCAGAAAAAGATGGTTAGGTTAAGTAAGTTTTTTCCGCGGTTATCTACTTCTATTCTTTTGAGAGGGGAGGGATAGGATGGAGAGCAGTAAATGGGTAAATGTGGGGAAGATTTTGGAAATGCATGCTAGCCACTTTCCAGATAAGCTTGGATGGAAGGACAAATACAAAAGTTTCAACTTTAGAAAATGGAACGAACGGGCATGCAGGCTTGCCCATGGGCTTACGAGCATCGGAATTGGTAGGCAAGATAGATTGGCTGTTTTAGCTTACAATAGAGGCGAGTGGATGGAATTCTATGCGGGGTGCGCAAAAGGATCACTAATAGTCGTTCCTATATTGTTTCGCTTAGCACCGCCAGAGATTGAATATATTGTCACTCATGCAGAGTGTAAGGGATTTATAATTGAAAAGCCTTTTGTAGATACCGTGAATAGCCTTAAAGGGAAACTCCCCGTACCCAAGGATGCTTACATCTATTTGGGAGAGAAGCCCGTACCCAAGGGTTATATCTATTATGAGGACCTTATCTCTCAATCATCTCCTGCTGTGCCAGATTTAACCGTGCTTGGAGACGACACATGGACCATTATGTACACTTCCGGGACAACAGGAAAACCAAAAGGCGTGGTCATGACACATGAGACTTATCAAAGATGGTTTGCAGTGATGGGCATGAACATGCCTGTTGAGCCCACTGACAGACCCCTCATTGTAATGCCTATGTGCCATATTAACTCACTGTTCTTCTCTTTTCGACATACAATGGTATCTGCTCCAGTGTTTATTCATAACATGATCAGCTTTGATCCTGAGGAACTACTCAGAACGATAGAAAAAAACCGCATTACTTTTACTTCTTTAGTTCCAACCCAATATGTCATGATTCTTGATCTCCCAGATGAGGTTAAAAAAAAATATGATGTTTCATCCGTAAAACATCTTATGATCTCCTCGGCCCCAGCAGATAAAGATCTTAAGCGCGCTATTATGAATTTTTTTAAGAATGCCAAATTATGGGAGGGATATGGTTCAACTGAGACCTGTACTGTTACACTCCTAAGGCCTGAGGATCAGCTTGAGAAGTTGGGGACGATAGGGAGAGAGATTTTCGGTACCGATAGAATCAAACTTCTTGATGAAAATAGAATGGAAGTGCCTGATGGCGAAGTAGGGGAATTGTTTTCAAGAACGCCTGCCTATTTCAAGGAGTATTTTAAAGATCCAGAAAAAACAAAAGAGGGATTTGAGGGAGAGTGGTTTTCAGTGGGAGATATGGCTAGGAGGGATAAAGACAGCTACTATATTCTGGTTGACAGAAAGGCGAACATGATCATAACCGGAGGCGAAAATTTATATCCGTCCGAGGTAGAGCAGATTATTAGGGAGCATCCGGCTATTCAGGATGTTGTAGTCATAGGTGTCCCTGATAGGAAATGGGGCGAGGCCATAAAGGCTATTGTGGTTTTAAAAGAGAGCTGGGAAGCGAGCTCGGATCTGGAAAAAGAAATTATCGATTTCAGCAAGAATAAACTCGCCAGTTACAAAAGGCCGAAATCTATTGACTTCCTTAAAGCGGATGAGATGCCAAGAACGGCAACAGGCAAGATTAAGTATGCAAGTCTAAGGAAAAGATATGGAAGTTGGGGTGAAAAACATGAAAGTGGAGAAAACAATTTATAAAAATGAACTTAAGGAAAGAATATGAGCGCCGAAACAATTGCAATGGCATCTCCAGGAACCGAGGGATATGTTTTGGGAAATGAAGCGGTCGCCAGAGGCGCAATTGAGTCAGGAGTATGGTTTGTTGCCTGCTATCCTGGGACACCATCTTCAGAGATATCGGATACCCTATGCAAGCTTTCTGGAGAATTTGGGTATGAATTCGAGTATTCCGCGAATGAAATCGTTGCAACTGAAGCCGCGGCAGGAGTTGCCTTATTTGGTGGTAAAAGCATGGTGATTTTCAAGGGGGCTGGGTTTTTCGTTGCCTCCGATGCATTGTTCCATCTGGTATTGGGTAGATTGTGTGGCCCCATGGTGATAGTCGCCTGTGATGATCCCTCGATGCACAGCTCAAGCGATGAAGTGGATCTGCGAATGCTCGCACAAGCCGGGTCAATTATTACTTTGGTCCCGTCGAACGTAACCGACGCAAAAGAGATGACCATAGAGGCATTCAAGCTTTCCGAGCTGATGCGTGTGCCCGTATTGATACGTATGAGCACACGCTTGTGCCATCAAAGGGGATTTATTAAGCTCGGCGATATACCCAAGAGAAGGGATAATAGGATGGATTGGGATCTCTTAAAAGGTAAATGGGAGCGCTTTGTTCCCATGGGGGGAGATCCCGTAAGGGGAGAGATGTTAAAGAGCATCGAAGTTATTAGGAGAACGAAAAACATTTTTGAAGACAATAAGTTAAATAAGCTTGTTAGGGCTAAGTCGGATATCGGTATATTGACCTGTGGCGTCACTTACGGTTACAGCCAAGAAGCAATAAAATTATTGGATATCGAAGCTTCTATGCTTAATGTGGGGACCATTTACCCACTTCCTGAAAAACTACTAAAAGAATTTATTCAAGAGCTAAAAACTCTCATTGTTGTCGAAGAATTGAGACCCTATCTGGAGTCATACATCAGAGCTTTAGCCAAGGATGTAAAACCAGACCTACAGATCTTTGGGAAATGGAATGGCTATTTTCCACAGGCTTTTGAGTATGATACGACAATAGTGATGAACTCCATCTCAAAGGCCATGAATATAAATGTGCCGATGGAGTACAAAGAGATAGAGAAGAGAACGGATTTCGTTAAAGAGTTTACTTTTCCACGAGATCCAGTATTTTGTCCCGGATGTCCGCACAGAGCTACATTTTACGCCGTTAAAAAAGTTACCAAAGATAAAGCGATCATTACGCAGGATGTTGGGTGTTATTCGATAGGGCTAACTCCTCCTTTCAAAATGGGAGACATTGTACTTTGCATGGGTGGATCCATAGGTGTCGCCTGCGGAATAAGTTATTTCAATGATAGACCTATCATCGGTTTTATTGGGGATTCAACTTTTTTCCATGCTGGTCTACCAGGCCTTATCAATGCCGTCCATAATCAAGCAGATTTCACTCTAATTATTCTGGATAACGGAACAACTGGAATGACCGGATTCCAACCACATCCTGGGAATGATAGTCGAGGGAGAGAAAGGCTTGCCAAGAAGATTGACATAGAAAATATTGTTAAGGCTATTGGTGTAGAAGATATAAAAGTGGTTGATAGCTATAATATAAAGGAGTTGATGGATGCGACTAGCGATGCAATAGCTTTTAGAGGAGTATCCGTTATTATCTCCAGAAGGGCCTGTTCCATAATAAGTCGAAGAGAAAACCAGAGGAAAGGCCTAAAGGTTGTTGCTTATCAAATAGATTCGAATAAGTGTGAAGGTTGTTGGCTCTGTATTGAAAAATTCGGGTGTCCTGCTATTGAAAGGGATGGAGAAGTTGTAAAAATTCTTTCTGAATCCTGTAATGGATGCAGCGTTTGTGCTCAAATTTGTCCATTCAATGCCATCTTTAAAGAGGATACCAATGGACAAATATGAGATATTAGTCGCTGGTGTTGGGGGACAAGGGGTTATTTTTATTAGCAATGTATTAGGATACGCAGCTCAACGTGCTGGTTATAAAAGAGTTGTGGGTGGAGAAATTCATGGCCTGGCCCAAAGGGGGGGGAGTGTCGCAAGCTACGTCAGGTTTGGAGAAGGTGTTTACGGACCGATTGTACCGTTGGGCTGTGCCGATATAATCATAGGTCTAGAGTTTATGGAAGGATTAAGACACATTAATCGATTGTCGAAAAATGGCGCACTTGTACTCTCCAATGTTAGGGTACCCACAATGGGTATGATGGTCAATAATCTTGCATACCCCAATTCGTTAAATGTTTTATCTAAATTACAGACGTTATTTGATAGAGTATTTTTATTCGAATCTCGGAACACCCCATGTCATTTTGGAAGTTTGGGTTTGGAAAATATGATCCTCTTGGGTGCAATCGTTAACCATTTTCTTGATTTCCCGATTGGAGAGGAAGATATCCAAGAAAGTATTAAAACGCTTACTAAGAAAAATATGGTTGAAAGAAATTTAGAAGCTTTTCAAGCAGGGATGAAACTTCGCCCCTTAATAACATAAATGGAAATATTTGAATTGTCATAATGCCAAGAAATAATGTTTTCAGCAAAGTTGAACGGTATTATAGAGACTATGGTGCCAGGGCGAAGGAACTGAAGGCTCAAGGGATAAAGGTAATCGCCTATCTTTGTTCTCTTACTCCCATAGAAATCATAACAGCAGCGGGATTCCTGCCTTTAAGAATAAGAGGTGACACCAGAGAACCTATAACCATAGGAGATACAAAATTAGAGACTATAGCGTGTCCTTTTTTGAGAAGTTGCTTTGATGTTTCACTTAAAGGAAGATATGATTTTTGTGATGGTCTGATTATTCCGCATGCATGCGATAGCATTACAAGAACGTATAGCGTCTGGCGTTATTCGATTGGAATAACTTATTCTCATTTTGTAAATCTACCTCATAAAGTCAGCGAGACATCGTTGAAATTCTTTAAGGCGGAGCTGACAACATTCAAAAATAGCCTCGAAAGGTTTGCTGACAAGAAGATCTCAGATGAAGCCCTAGCGGAAGCGATAGATTTGAATGTAGAAAATCGAAAGAAAGTAAAGGCTTTATATCAATCAAGGAAATCCAACCCACCCCCTATTTCAGGGGCTGAAATAGGAAAAATATTAACCGCTGGTATGGGTTTACCTGTGTCTGAATCGAATGAGTTGTTTGATGAGTGTTTAAGGCAGATCAAGCTAAAAAAAGAGATTCCTTTGAAGAAAAGACCTCGGATCATGATTTTAGGTAGTTGTTTGGACAATGTTGACCTTATTACTTTTGTTGAGGATGCCGGTGCTGATGTTGTTGTTGATAGCTTATGTATGGGAACGAGAGATTACTGGCGCGATATCGGATCTGTGGATGATCCAATGCGTGCAATTGCGCTTCTATATCTGAATAAAATGAATTGTCCCAGGACCTACAGAGAGAAGGTGGGTAAGAAATTTAGGGAGGATGCAGAGGCAAGATTCGGTGATATCGGTTTGTTAATTAATGAATTCAAGGTCGAGGGTGTCATTCTGTATGTTTATAGAAACTGCGACCCATTTGGTTTTGAAGTACCCGCAAGAAAGGAATATCTTTCTTCGCTTCATATCCCAGTTCTATACCTGGAAGGTGAATACTCTTCAGGAGCTATTGGGCATTTAAAGACAAGGATCAAGGCATTTCTTGAGTTGATTGGATAGGAAAAAGCGGAATGACTGACATACAAAACAATGCTGGAAGAGGAAGAAGAAGAGGACATGCTACGCGAGCTGCGACTAAGATTCCCTACATGGTGAAAAGCTCCATCATCGATACTTTAAAGGCGAAAGAAAAGGGGAAAATCCTCGCCTACACATTTGTTTATTGTTGCTACGATGAAATTATAAGGGCCATGGATATAATACCTATTTGGACTGAGAATTACTCTGGAGTATGCGGCGCTAAGAGGGATGCCGAAAGATTCCTTAGTAGGGCTGAATCATTGGGATTTTCACGTTCTCTTTGCACTTATGCATTATGTGGAATAGGCTTTGACCAATGGCGGGAAGAACTCGGTACTATGCCTCAGGATGCTCCTTGGGGGGGGCAGATGAAGCCCGATCTTATGTTATCAAGTGGGCAGGTCATTTGTGATCCGAGGTATAAATGGTATCAGGCAGTACAACAATATATGCCAGATGTCCCCATTTATACTGTTGATTTACCATGGCCTGTTTATGAGGATGATTTGGATTTACCTTCTGTTGAATCCTATTATATTGAATATCTTAAGGAAGAATTGCATGGGCTGGTTAAGTTTTTGGAGAAGCATACTGGAAGAAAGATGAATTGGGACAAGCTGAGTGAGTTAGTTGATTTGACCGAAAGGACATGGAATTTAATCTGGGAGACATATGAACTCAGACGGACTGTTCCTACACCTATGGATACAGGAGATGCGATGAACACGATGGTGCCCATCCTTTATATGATGGGTACCCAGGAAGGATATGACTTCTTTTTAGAATTAAATAAAGAGCTAAAGGAGAAAATTAAGAGGAAAGAAGGGGTTATTTCGAATGAAAAATTTAGACTACTATGGGGTGGTGGATTACCCCCATGGTTCGCCTTAGGTGACTTTAATTATTTTAACAGTAAGGGAGCTGTTTTTCCGGTTGAGGTAACCTATCGCGTCATTGAACCTATCAATGACCTGAACATACCTAATACGAATGGTCCTGTTGAACGTATAGCCTGGAGGTGGCTTAGGTATTGGACGTATTGGTACAAGAAGGCAAAAAGTAGGCCAGGCTCTGAGCCAGACGTAGAACGTTTAATACAATACATTGAAGACTACCGAATCGATGGTGTTGTCGTGCACTTAGCCTCTTCGTGTCGAACAGCACATCTGAGTCTTATTTGGCAATTAAGTCAATTAAAAAAGATATACAAACAAATCCCTTGCTTATTTCTAGAGAGTGATATGATCGATATAAAGCAATATTCAAAATTACATACAAGAAATATGATAGATGCGTTCATTGAAATCTTGGAATCCAACAAAGAAAAAAGGGGAAATTGCTAAGTTTCAGTAGGAGAGTTAAATGGATGCTCGAATAGCCGTTAGAGAAAGGAGAAGTATCCGCTGTTTCAGGCCAGATGAAGTTCCCGAAAATATTATTCGGGAAATCTTGGATGTGGCAAGATGGGCTCCTTCTTGGGGGAATACCCAACCTTGGGAGTTTTATGTAGTGACAGGGAATGCTCTAGAAAAATTTAAAAAACTGAATCGTCAACAGTATATGGACGGAATACCCCCATCACCAGAAATCCCTATGCCAAGGGTTTGGCCCGAGGTGTTAAAAAAGAGGTATACGAGCTTAGGGAAAAGGCTTTTAACCTCCATGTCGATTGCAAGAGAAGATACAGAAGGTCGCAGTAGATATTATGCAAAAATGTATGGTCTTTTTGGTGCTCCCTGCCTAATTCTCACATGCATCGAGAAAAGCCTCTCCATTGAATATGCTATGATAGATGTTGGGCTTATTAATCAGACAATCTGTTTATTGGGCCATGAAAGGAATCTCGGCACTTGTATGCTTGCAGCTTCTGTATCGTATCCAAAGCTTTTAAGAGAATTGTTACCTATTCCAAAAGATAAACTTATCGTCATTGGAACCGTTCTCGGTTATCCTGATTGGGATTCCCCAGAAAATCATTTTGAGCGGGAAAGGGCAACGATTGACGAACAGGTCACCTGGGTGAGTTAGATAAATGGATTTGCAACGATTTTCGAAAAAGGGGTCGCCACATGTTTTTTCAGGAGTGATCTGCGTGGTTTGATAATCTGATAAGAATAGTAAGTTTGTTTAGGAAACGGTTAAAGTGTTTCTATGAGAAAAGAAAAGGTATTTATTACTGATCCCTTATTGAGTAGTATTCCAAAAATGGCACAAAAGAGGTTTCCGAAAGAGAACGACCAAATCGAATGGATGATTGCGAATAGTGGCGAAAAAGAAGAACTGTTGAAGGTAATACCCTGCGTAAATATTATTGTTGTTGGGAGGCAACAAATAACGCGAGAACTCATCCAAAGGGCTGATAAGGCTTATTTTATCCAGCAATGTGGAATGGGATACGACAATATAGACATTGCAGCGGCACGCTCGAGAAACATCGTTGTTGCAACTGCTGGTCC
This sequence comes from Syntrophaceae bacterium, assembly GCA_013388645.1. Lineage (GTDB taxonomy): Bacteria > Desulfobacterota > BSN033 > BSN033 > UBA1163 > UBA1163. Next base: position 39,729 of record JACAEV010000197.1, read on the forward strand.
GGCAGGAGTTATTTCGGTGGCTGAACATACCATTTTACTGATGCTGGCAGTGGCAAAGAGCCTTCCACTTGCTCATAATTCAACGATAAAGGGAGATTGGCTCTTTCCAAATCTTTTAGGGCATGTTTACGAAGTTTACGAGAAAACATTAGGTATTATCGGATTGGGGCAGATTGGAACCCGGGTTGCAGTTCTCGCTCACGCCTTAGGAATGAAGATTCAATATTATGACCCATACCGCAAGAGTGTTAGTGACCTTGAGTTTCCTATTAAGTTCGGTTCTTTGGATGAACTTCTGGTTACTTCTGATTTCGTTTCCATACATACTATTTTAAACGAAGAAACTCGCCATATGATCAGTAAAGACAAATTGCGTATGATGAAATCGACTGCATACCTTATTAACACATCTCGAGGAGAAATTGTTGATGAAGATGCTCTTGCTGATTTTTTAGAAGAAGGGAGAATTGCAGGCGCAGGCTTGGATGTTTTCGGCGCGCACACGGAAGGTCCAAAAAGAGGGTCAAAGATTCTAAGCTTACCCAATGTAGTGCTTACCCCACATCTTGCTGGATCTACAGCAGAAGCCTTTTTTAGAAATTATTACGTTCATTCATTAGAAAATATTATGCGGACTGTAAGGAAAGAAGCACCGTTATATATCGTGAGACAAGGAGAGTAGGAGGAGACAGAAGTATGGAAGAAAAGGAAAAGGATTCCGACGTGATGGATAGTTATCATGAGAAACCTACTGGGTTTAAAACTTGGTCTGGTCTTCCACTAAAGAATTGGTATGGTCCTGGGGATGTCTCAACAATTAATTATGGGAAGAATATAGGGGATCCTGGTAACTTCCCTTATACCAGGGGAATCCATCAGGATATGTTTAGGGGCCGCTATTGGACACGTAGGGAGGTAACTGGATATGGGACCCCTGAAGAGACCAATCAGAGGTTAAAGTACTTGATCAAGGAAGGTTCTGGGGGACTCAATGTCATTCCTGATAATCCCAGCATCATGGGAATCGATTCTGATCATCCACGGGCGAAGGGTGAGGTAGGTGTGCAAGGAGTTCCAATGTGCACTCGCCAAGATATGGAACTGCTGATGGAAGACATACCTCTTGAAAAGATCAGTATGTCCCTTATAGTTTCTTCTACTCAAACACCAGTAGCGCTTTCCCAATATATTGCTCTCGCAGAGAGTAGAGGGTTGAAGCCGTCTGATTTGGCGGGAACCACTCAAAACGATCCCATTCACTGCCGATATGCTGGATTCGCCAATTCCTCACCCATCAACCTTGCATTAAAAACTGGAGTGGATGTCATTGAATACTGCACCCTGAATATGCCCCGATGGTACCCTATTAATGTAAATATGTATGACCTCAGAGAACAGGGTATTAACGCTGCACAAGAGCTTGCTTTCGGTTTCTCCATGGCCATGCTGTATATTCAGGGTGTACTTAACAGAGGTCTCGATATAGACTCATTTGCTCCCAGATTCGCTTTTTACTGTTCGGCTCATATTGATTTTTTTGAGGAAATTGCCAAGTTAAGGGCTGCACGTCGAATTTGGGCAAGAATTATGAAGGAGCGGTTCGGAGCTAAGAATCCTAATTCATTAAAATTTAAGTTCGGTATACATACTGCAGGGTGTTCCCTCGTGCCTCAGCAACCATTGAACAATATTATTCGTGTTGCCTATGAAGCCATGGCCGCGGTGCTGGCCGGTGTTCAATCCCTTCATTGTTGTTCCTATGATGAACCTATTGCACTACCTACTGAGGAGTCTGTGAGGCTGGCTATTAGAACTCAGCAAATCTTAGCTTACGAAACAGGTGTGGCTCTTGTTGCTGACCCCTTGGGAGGGAGCTATTTCATAGAAAACCTGACGGAAGAGATAGAGCAACAGGCGAATATTATCATGGAGAAAATAGAGACCCAAGGAGGGATGAAAAAGGCTCTTCAGATGGGGTGGATAGATGCACAAATCGATGAGGCGGCATTGAAATACCAAAGAGAGGTGGAAAATGGGGAACACATTGTGGTGGGATTGAACAAATTTCGAACGGATGAGGAGACTTCAGTAGGGAAGGTCCATCGAATTTCCCCGGATTCGGAGGAGAAACAGATTACAAGGCTGAAAAAGCTAAGAGAATCTCGGGACGAAAAGAAAGTGAAAGATGCTTTAAGGGCGCTCAAGTCAAGAGCGGAAGAAGGAGAAAAAGAAAATTTGATTCCAGCCATGATCGAGGCATCCCGTCAGTACGCAACAATTGCAGAAATCCTTGGAACTGTTCGGATTGTAATGGGGGAACCATATGATCCTTTGGGGGTATTGAGCCACCCATTTTTTTGAATAAGTTATCAACATTTATAATGAAATTTCTGTACGGAGGGAATAATGAAGAATGAGAAGTTTGATGCGATTGTGATTGGTGCGGGGGTGGGGGGACCCACAGCAGGAGCCATCCTTGCGAAAAAAGAAGGGATGAAAGTCCTTGTACTTGAAAAGGCCTCTCGAGTTGGGGGAAGAGATATTTCCTTTAATTTCAGCGAGGAAGACCCAGAGACCTATAAACGATTGATTGCTAATGCGGCTCATACTTGGTATGTCAAGTCGGAACCGGATCTAACGGAACTTTTTAAGCAGGGGTATCTAAAGGGATATAGTTTTGAAGCAGGAATTCATACTCTTCAAATCACCGAAAGAGGACGGACAAATGTTTGTCTCACCTACTTGGGGAAACCATTGACTCTCTTCCCTGCTGTGAGTGCAGGGTGGTGGCATGGCGGTGAATTATACCATTTCGAAAATGGCTCTGAGAGGGGGGGGAATTTCCCCTGGATGAATGAGAGAGACAAGGAGGAGTGTGGAAAGATCAACCGGTTGATGGTAAAAATTTCAGCTGATGAGGCTCATTCCTATGATCATATAAGTTTGAAGGAATGGATGGAGGTGAGAACTGATAATCAAAATACCAAAGACTTCCACTACGTGAATGGTACGATGAACTGTACTATCAATGATCCCGCAAACATTTCTGCAGGGGATTGTATTCTTATGAATCGGGCTGTGGCAAGAGCAGGTAAACGATTTTCATATGGTGGGTGTTCAACACCAGGCCTTCCAGGTTTCGTACAAATCCCGTTGAAATTATGTGAGGTAATTGAGGAGCATGGCGGGAAAGTTGTAACTCGGGCAACGGTGAAGGAGGTATTAATTGAGAATAGAAAGGTGAAAGGAGTCCTTGTGGAGATTGAAGGAGCAGAAGAAAAGATCGAATGTCCAATTGTCATCAATTCTGGGATGGTTAATGAGATGTTCAATTACATTCCTGAAAACCACTTTCCTTATACTTTCGTCAAACGGGTGAAAGGCTTTTGGCGGGCTGGAATAGGTGCGGTCTATTTTGGACTCGGCCACAAGATTGTAAAAGAACATTTGACTTTTGTTCCTAAAATTGCAGGCAAAGAAGACGGTTTCGACAGCGATGTCCGCATGGGGTTCTGGGATAGCTCAGGCATGGATCCAGGCCGCGCCCCGGAAGGCAAGCAGTTATTGGATGCGTATGTATCCCTTGTAGATATAGAGGCTCATAACCTGGAACTCGTAAATTTGGCATATGAGAAAATGAAAAAATTCATGGAAGATAATTATCAGGGCTTTAAACAGGCACTCGAATGGACTCTGTATACTGTTTCTGACAGTCTCGTACCAGTCGCCCAGGCACCTTATCAAGTTGGGGATGCAAGACCCAAAGCAAAAAGTCCTTTTATTGAAGGGCTCTATATGGCATCAGACAGTTCGGAGTGTTCTATGGCTGCAAATGATGCAGCCGTCCATGCCGGAATCATTGCAGCAAGCCGTATTAGTGGAAAGGATTATGTAAGCGAAATTCTACCTGAATATCTCAGAGATTAAAAAGCAGGAAGGAAAAGGATTGGATAATGGCACTTAAAAGAAAGGTTAGAATTCTAATTGCCAAAATTGGGCTTGATGGTCATGATAGGGGAGCAAAAGTCCTGGCCTCAATGTTGAGGGATAATGGTTACGAAGTCATTTATCTGGGTCTTTATAATACCCCCGAAATGGTTGTTCAAAGTGCCATCCAGGAAGCGGTTGATATCATTGGCATTAGCTTTCATTCGGGGGAACATTTAACATTGACTCCGATATTAATGAATAAACTCCGCGAACATCAGCTGGGCGAAATTCCCGTTATTATAGGAGGTATCATCCCAATGGAGGATGAGAACATATTGATAGGAATGGGTGTCAAACGGGTTTTTCGGGGTTCACTGGTTAGTGAAGTCATAGAATATTTGAATCATTATTTCAAATGAAGAGGAATTTCCATTTGAATTTGACGGAGAGGGAATAATCGTGGATTTTTCTTATACAAACGAACAAGAGATCTTAAAAGATATATTGCGAGAGTTCTGTGATAAGGAGATAACACCAAAAGTAGCGGAATACGACAGAAAACGAGAATTTGATTATAGCATCATTGAAAAGCTGCATAAACAAAAACTTTTAGGTGTCGTCATCCCTAAGGAATATGGAGGGGTAGGTGGCAGTTTAATTGATCAAGCAATTATTTGTGAAGAGATTGCCCGTAATTCATTTACAGCGATGGTAGTAACGAATTTTACTTGGTATATGCCCTACGAGATACTAAGAGTGGGGACAGAGGAGAATAAGAAAAGGTGGATTTCCTATCTATTTGATGGGAAAAAATTGGGTGCGCATTCTGGTACAGAGGCCGATGCCGGAACAGATGCAGCATCGGTTCGAACCTGGGCTAAACTGGAGGGGGATGAATGGGTCATTAATGGAACAAAATGGTTTGTCTCCAATCTTGGCAAAGCAGATTATTACTTCATTAGTTTACGTACTGCTGAAGACCGTTACAATGGAATGAGCACAATCTTAGTAGAAAAAAATACGCCTGGTATGACCATTGGAAGAAGGGTTGAACACATTAGCGTACGAGGAATAAATAATGGTGAGTTAATATTTGAGAATTGTCGGGTCCCTAAGGAGAACCTCATCGGTAGATTGAATAAGGGATTTTATGACATGTTGGTCCTATATGATGTAATAAGATTATTTTTCGCCATAGGGGCAGTTGGGATAGCAAGGGGTGCCTTGGAAAGCTCAATAAAATTTGCTCAAGAACGGCAACAGTTTGGTAAGCCCATTGGGGATTTTCAGCTAATCAGAGCAATGATTGCTGACATGGCGACAGAGATCGATGCTGCAAGATTGTTAATTTATAGAGCATTGGATATGGAGAGAAAAGGACTCAAACATACAAAAGAGACTTGCATGGCAAAACTCTATGCCACCGAAATGGCCGATAGAACTACATACAAAGCTATACAAATACATGGAGGATATGGAGTTACTACGGATTTCCCTGTAGAACGTTATTGGAGAGATGCCCGTATCACCACTATAGGTGAAGGGACAAGCGAGATCCAAAGGTTGATTATCGCTTCTGAAATATTCAAGAGCGAAAAAATCGTGCTTGACTCAGCACTCGATTAATTTGGGTATTATGTTGAATATAGCAGTCTGTATCAAGGAAATACCCGAGGAAATTCGGGTAAATAAGAAAACATACACCTTGATTAGAGAAGGTATAAAGGGGGTTATTAATCCGTGCGATAAAAATGCGATAGAGCTATCCGTCACCTTAAAGGAGAAACATGGGGGGAAGGTAACGCTGATTTCCATGGGCCCTCAAAATGTGGAAAAGACTTTAATACATGGCTTGGCCATGGGGGCGGATCAAGCAGTATTTATTTGTGATAAGGCATTTGCTGGCGCTGATACACTTGCAACAGCATTTACCTTAGTAACAGCTATAAAAAAACTGGGTCATTTCCAATTAATACTTTGCGGTAAAGCAAGTGCAGACAGTGGCACGCAGCATATTGGACCCCAGATTGCCAATTTTTTAGGGATTACTCAAGTTACATACGCAGTCGGTCTTGCTGTTGAAAACAACAAGGTACGGGTGAAAAGGCAGTTGATGGATGAATACGAAACTGTGGAAGTGGAATTTCCAGTTTTGATAAGCGTTGTTAAAGGAATGAATGAGCCAAGGATTCCATCGTACGTTGACATATATGAAGCATCCAAGAAGGACTTTTTCAGATGGTCCATTAATGATCTCGGTTTAAAGGAGGACCAGGTAGGTCTAACGGGATCCCCAACGAAAATTAGTAAAATCTTACCACCAGAGACGATTCGGCAGTGCAAGATGCTACAAGGTACATTAGAGGAAATATGTAATGATTTAGCCCAAATATTGAAGACTTGAAGGGTTAAATAATGGAGAACAACAATCAGTATCGAGGTGTCTGGGTATTTGTAGAGCATAAAGGCAGCCAAATAGAAAAGTGTAGTCTTGAGCTTTTATCTTTAGGGCGCAATCTTGCTAGCGAACTTCAGGTGGATCTTTCAACCCTTGTGATAGGGAATCTCATGGGACGATTATCTGAGGAATTGATGTACTATGGGGTGGATGTCGTATATGTCGTGGAAAACCCTGTTCTTGAAAGGTATACTACTTCTCCCTACCATAAAATTACTTGTGACTTAATCAAAGAATATAGGCCGGAGATAGTTCTATTTAGCTCTACACCTATAGGTATGGATTTAGCCCCCAGAGTTGCTTGTGAACTAAAGACTGGCCTGGTTGCTCACTGTGTAGATTTGAAAATAGATAAGGGCAAGAGACAGTTACTTCAAATTTGTCCTTACGGTGATTATATGGCAACTATGATCACCACAGTGAAACCACAAATGGTTACAGTTCAGCCTGGGGTAACCCCTCTACCTCCAAGGGGAGAATTCAAACAGGGACAAACAGTGCAGATTGAACGGGAAATAGATATTGGGAATATAAAAATCATAGAAGTGGTGAAGCCAGAAAAAGCTGATATGGGAAAGATCGAGGAATCGGATGTTATTATTGCAATCGGGCGGGGGGTGAAGAACATGAGCTTGGCTGAGAAACTGGCAGAATGCCTTGGAGGAATATTGGGTGCTACACAGCCAATTGTTGATGCTGGACTATTACCGGAATCACGTATGATCGGCCAGACAGGGAAAGCAGTCCGACCTAAGGTATATATTGCTTGCGGAATTTCTGGGGCAGGGCAACACATCGTAGGAATGAAAAATTCTGGGTTAATTGTAGCTATTAATACTGACGAAAAGGCTCCCATATTTAAAGTTGCTGATTACGGTATCATTGGAGATGTTTCTAAAGTGATCCCTGCATTAATTGCCGCTTTAAACCGCTGATGTTATTTAAAATCTTGATTAATATTTCTTTCGCTCAATGCGTTGCAGTAATATCCATAAGATGAGAATTGGTCAAGGGAAGGAGGAAATTTATAATGAGAAATTTCGGTTCCCTTATAAGAGAGAAGGCGTTGAAACATCAAAATAAGACTCTCTTTATTTTTAGGGACGGCGAGATAAGCTTTAAAGATTTCCACGAAAAGACCAGCCGTATGGCCGCCAGTTTGGTGGGATATGGCTTGAACATTAGTGATCGGGTAATAGTCCATTTTGGTAACGGGTTAGAAATTGTCGAATCATATTTTGCTGTAGGGAAGGCTGGAGCTATTTCTATTCCCCTAAACACAATGTTCACTGCCCGAGAGATGAAATACATCATCAATAATGCGGAGGCTAAATTTATTATCACTTCGGAAGATTCTCTTGCCAAGATTCTGTCGATAAGAGATGAAATACCAACCGTCCAAAAGATATTTGTGGCAGGAAAAGGAAGGCAATCTGACGTCATTCCATACCGTCAGCTTTATGAAGGAACTACACAAGAGGTACATGGATTAGATGTGGATCCAGAAAGTATTTCGATGGTGTTTTATACTTCCGGTACCACTGGAAATCCAAAAGGGGCAATGCTCACGCACAACGGCTTAATCACAAATGCCGAGGTGATGGTAAAGACGCTGGGTTTTACCGAAAACGACAGGTCACTCTGCATTTTACCTTTTTTCCACCTCTTTGCGACCATGTTTAGTTTACTGCAAATGATGTTTGCGGGAGGAAGTACGGTCATTGTTGAAGGGAAGTTTGATGAAGAGATAGCTTGCCGATTTATTGAAAAGTACAAGGTAACGGTATTGTTGGGAGTGCCAACTATATTTATTTATCTGATCAATTACCCAGGGAGAAAAAAGTATGATTTATCATCTCTTAGAATTGGGGTGACTGGAAGTGGGCCAGTTCCCATTACATTAAAGGAGCAATTTGAAAAAGAAGTTGGTATCGTTGTCGTTGAAGGTTATGGCTTAACAGAGGGTGGACCAATTGTCTGTATCGAGAGGCCTGGGGGAGAAAGGCGGCTTGGTTCTTGCGGGTTGACTTTGCCAGGGTTAGAGACCCGTGTTGTGGATCAAAATGGTAAGGATGTTCCACCAGGAGAAATTGGAGAACTTATCATCAAAGGATATCCTTATATCATGAAAGGTTATTGGAAAATGCCAAAGGAGACTTCTGAGACTCTGCGCAATGGGTGGCTTTTTACAGGCGATTTAGTGAAAAAAGACAAGGATGGATATATCTATATCGTTGATAGGATAAAGGATATGATAGTTCGTGGTGGGTATAATATCTATCCTAAGGAGGTCGAAATGGTTCTTTACTCTCATCCCTCGGTTTTAGAAACTGCTGTGGTGGGAATATTTGATGAAGTACTGGGCGAGGTACCGAAGGCATACATTGTTCTCAAGCCAGGGGAGAATATATCTGTGGAAGAATTAAATAAGTATTGCAGAGAAAATTTAGCAGCATACAAGGTACCGCGGGAGATCGTTTTAGTAAATGAGTTACCTAAAACAGGATCTGGGAAAATAAGTAAGGTTGAAATACGGGAAAGAGAGAAAATGAAAGGGAACTAAAAAGGAAGGCTCAATAAATGGAAAGGGAGAAATTGTATGTTGGAATTTGTCAAGTGAATTTGGAGTTGCCTGTACCATTGAAGAGGTTTCAAAGCCCAGTTTCTTTAGTAAAGTCAAAAACAGGAAGAGATAAGAATGCAAGATCTTTATGAGAAATTACGCAAGAAACTTGATAGACATCCGATGGGTACCCCTGCGCACCCAACTATTTTAAATATCCTTAAGGAACTATTCACACCTGATGAGGTTCGTCTGGCGTTAAGTATGAGCTTTAAGAGTTTAGAGATAGAAGAGATTGCAAAAAGGGCTGGCGTTCCAACACTTGAAGCTTCTTCTTTGTTAGAGAGCATGGCTGACAAGGGGCTAATATACTGCACGAAAAACAAGGGGCGAATCCGATACACTCTTATTCCACCCATGCCAGGTTTCTTTGAATTTAGTCTTGTCAAGGGAGAGGAGACGGCCCAGACTCGACGACTCGGTGCGCTTTGGGAAGATTATTTTAAAAGTGCCTTGGGCCATTCTATGCACAATACAAGAATCCCTATGAGCAGGGTGATATCTGTGAACAAGAAAATATCTTATGGGGTGGCTATACTTCCCTATGAAGAGTCACTTGAAATTGTTAAAAAAGCCAATAAGGTGGCTTTAGGCCAATGTCAATGCCGATTTTCAGCTCGAAACTGTGATGCTCCGCTTGATGTTTGCATCTTATTAGAAGGTTGGGCAGAATTCTTGGTCGATAGGAAGTTGGCGCAATCCATTTCGGTTGAGGAGGCGATTGATGCCTTACAGAGAGCTGAAGCAGCGGGTCTTGTTCATATGACAACCAATACGAAAACGCCGGTTCCCTATATTTGTAATTGCTGTTCTTGTTGCTGTTATATGCTTCGTGGAGTTGTTGAGCTTGGGTACAGAGACCTGGCTTCCTCCAGATTCATCGCCTTTGTAGATGAAGAAACTTGCACGGGATGTAATGCATGTGTTGAGATTTGCAAGTTTAAAGGTGTAGAAGTTAATGAAGAGGGGGTAGCTAAGGTGATAAAAGATTATTGTATGGGTTGCGGTCTTTGCAGCTCGGCATGCCCGGAGGATGCAATCTCGATGGTTCAACGGAGTGATTACCACGAACCGTATAATTCGGGTAGAGACCTATTGCTAGATATTGCCAAAGATAAAAATAAGCTGAACTTTGAATTATCTTAGAGATTAAAACAACAGATAGAGGGGGAAGAGATGAATTACAAATACATACTATTTTCAAGAATGGACCGTGTGGGCAGAATAGAGGTTAATCGTCCTGAAAGTTTGAATTCTGTGACGATCGATGTCATGAGAGAGCTTGATTATGCCATCAAAGAGATTGAAGATGATGAGCATCTTAGAGGGGTCATCATAACGGGGGCTGGGGACAAAGCGTTCATTTCAGGCGGTGATATAAAGTATATGGAAAAGATTACAGCGAGAGAGCTGCTCAATGAACAAACAGAGGGGCAAGAGATTATACAGAGGATGGAGGAGCTTAGAAAACCAATGATTGCTCGAATCAATGGAATTGCTCTGGGTGCCGGCACTGAGATCGCCCTTGCCTGCGATATTAGGATTGCCTCTGAAAAGGCGCGCTTTGGGTTGCCAGAGATAACGCTTGGGATCATCCCTGGTTATGGCGGGACCCAACGATTACCTCGTTTGATTGGTAGCGGTAAAGCTAAGGAGTTAATGATGACAGGCGACATTATCTCTGCCGAGGAGGCTTATAGGATAGGCTTGGTTAACAGGGTGGTCCCCCATAATCAATTGGACGCAGAAGTGGATAGTGTGGCCAAGAAGTTGTGTGAACGGCCACCCCTTGGTCTGCAAATGGTTAAGGAAGCTATAAATTACGGCATGCAGATGGATCTTCATAGTGCAATCCGCATGGAAGCACGCCTCTTTAACATCCTTTTTAACTCTGAGGACAAAAAAGAAGGTATGGCAGCTTTTTGGGAGAAGCGGAAGCCCGCTTTTAAAGGGCGATAATAGTTAAATGCTTAAGCATGTTGCAAAATAATTCTTTGTAGGAGGAGACTAATGGATTTTACTCTCACCAAAGAACAACAAGATATTATTAATGCAGCGAAAGAGTTTGCTCGGAAAGAATTTCCAGATCGTGCTCAGGAATTCGACCGCGACGAGACGTTTGACTTCGAGATCTGGAAGAAAGCATGCAATCTTGGATTTGTAGGCTTAAACATTAAAGAAGAATATGGTGGTCAAGGATTGGGAATTTTTGAGCATTGTTTGGTAACTGAGGAATTCTGGGCTGTAGACGCTGGTATTGGAACTGCGATTATTTCGACAGCCTTCGGTTCCGAGCTTTTGAGTTTATACGGGACGGAAGAACATAAAAGGAAATATTTACCCCCTCTTGTTTCTGGTAAGTCAATCATGGGAACTGCAATTACCGAACCGGATGCAGGCTCTGATGTAACTCAGGCCGTTACGACTGCGGTTAGAGATAAAGACGAATATGTTATTAATGGTTCAAAAATTTTTATTACTAACGGAGATAAGGCGGACTTTCTCGTTGTATTTTGCCGAACAGAACCCGATAACCCTAATAAGTATAACCGGTATAGTTTTATTATAGTTGAAACGAACAGAAAGGGGTTTGAGGCCAACAAGTTGCGTGGAAAACTTGGCATACGCGCCAGTGATACTGCTGAGGTATCCTTTTCAGATGTCAGGGTACCGATTTCCAATCTCATTGGAAAAGAAGGCGAAGGGTTCAAAGAATTAATGATGTTCTTTGATTTGACAAGATTAATAGTTTGTGCTGAAGCTGTGGGAATCGCTCGGGCCGCGCTTGAAGAGGCAATAAACTACACAAAAAAGAGATGTCAGTTTGGGCAACCCATTGCATCCTTTCAAGTCACTCAATTCAAGATTGCCGAAATGGCTACGCTCATCCAAGCGGCCAAAAACCTCTATTATGAGGCCGCATGGAAAGTGGATCATGGCATGGTAGATCCGAAATTGATCGCCATGGCAAAGTGGTTTTCGGGCGAGGCGGCTGTCCGTTGCGCTGATGAAGCCTTGCAGATGCATGGAGGATACGGATATTTAGATGAATATAAGGTACAACGTATTTATCGGGACGCTAAGGTGGTTGAGATTTATGAAGGAACAAAGGAGGTAGAGAAGATTATTGTGGCAAGAGCTTATTTACCTAAGTATTAATTAAAAAATACATGGTTTTAAGACTTGATTTGGAGAAGCACGAGGTTTTTATGGAAATTTATTTCAAAGAGGAACATGAAATCTTCAGAAAAACAATCCAATCATTTATTGAAAAGGAAATACTTCCTTTAGTCGATGAGGCTGAAGAAAAGGAGAAATTCCCAGTAGAACTTTTTCCAAAGATGGGGAGCCAGGGATTTTTGTGTATTAGAGTCCCTAAAACCTATGGGGGGAGAGATGGGGACAAGATTATGGAATGCATTGCTATTGAGGAGCTTACAAAGGGCAGTTCCGGGATCACAAGTGCCTTTACAACCCATGGAGGTCTGGCAACAGATCCTATTTTGCGCTTTGGAAGCGAGGATCAAAAACAAAGATATCTTGTTCCCGCTGTAAAAGGAGAAAAAATTGGAGCTTTTGGATTGACGGAGCCAGATGCTGGGTCTGATGCAGCAAGCCTTCGAGCGACAGCCGAAAAGAGGCTTGGCGGCTATCTCATCAATGGAACAAAGACTTTTATTACAAATGGCCCCATTTGTCATTACGTGATTGTTGCTGCTTATACGGATGTGACAAAAAAAGGAAGTGGGATTAACCTCTTTATCGTGGATAGAGAGAATCCAGGTTTCTCTGTAGTTAAGAAGTTGACTAAACTTGGACATCGCTCTACAGAGACCGGTGAGTTATCCTTTGATGACTGCTGGGTTCCTAAAGAGCAGATGATCGGCGATCAGGAGGGTGGGGGATTTAATCAGATCGAGTACACACTTCGGTCTGGAAGAATCTCAACAGGAGCCAGGTGCATTGGGTTGGCAAGGTCCATCCTCGAAGAGTCGATGTACTATGTGAGGAATGCTAAAAAACAAGGAAGGATGGTAGGAAGAAGTCAATCCGTACGTTTTTCCCTCGCCGAAATGGCTATGTACTTGGATGTCATGAAGGCCATCACCTATCGTTGCGCATGGTTGTATGACTGCGGTAAAGTTACCATGAAAGATGCTGCGATTGTGAAACTTTTCTGTACCGAAACGCTTTGTAAGATGGCATATGATGGTTTGCGATTGCAAGGCGGAGAGGCTTATTTGAATAGTAACCTCATGCAAAGGCTTCTGAGAGATTCCCGCCTGCACAGAATTCCCGAGGGAACCTCGGAAATTCAACACCTTTTGATCTTCAATGAACTTGGAATCTAATAAGTGAAGAGGATTTTATATGGACTTTGAACTGAGCGAAGAGCAAAAAGATGTTAAAAAAGCGGCTCGGGAATTTGCGCGAGGAGAGTTCGATAATGACCGAGCTTCTGAGCTTGAACTCCAGCTGGGATTCCCTACGGAGATATGGAAGAAAGCATGCCGTCTTGGGTTCATAGGAATCTATATTCCGGAGGAGTATGGAGGACAAGGTTTGGGTTTCCTTGAAAATATCCTTGTGATAGAGGAGTTTTGTCGGAAGGATTCGAGAATTGGAAGCGCTTTAGGTTTTGCTGATTTAGGCACTGAGATTTTATGTGCGTATGGTTCTGAAGAACAGAAGAAATTTTATCTTGTTCCCGTAGTAAGAGGTGAAAGTCTTTCAACGGTAGCATTTGATGAGCCAGAGACATTGCCTACAGAAGGGATAAAACATGGGGAAAATATTTTGATTTGTGGGGTAAAACGGTTTGTATTGAATGGAGGGAATGCAGGTTACTATTTGGTGCCTTTCCAAATGGATGGGAGGGTATCGATTATTCTGATAGAGAAAGATAGACAAGGGATTGAGTTTATCCCCCAGGAGAAGATGGGGATGAAGATGGTATCTACAGGGGAACTTCAGTTTAAAAATGTTTCTGTTCCGATGGATCACCTCATTGGGGAAGAAGAAAAAGATTTCTATATCTTAGAGAATTTTATTAGCCAGACCCATCTTAGGCTTGGTGCCCAGGGTTTGGGGATCGCCCAGGGAGCTTTTGACAGAGGGTTGGATTATGGCAAACAGAGGGAGCAGTTTAGCCGGAAATTGATTCAGTTTCAAATTATTCGGCATCGGTTAGCGGAGATGGCAACGCGGATTGAGATGGTGCGTTTATTAGTTTATAAAGCTGCGTGGCTAATAGATATAGGTCGGATGGATCCAAAGCTTTGCGCAATGGCGAGGGCGAGTTCAGGGGATCTGGTTGTAGATGTGGTAGATGAGGCACTTCAGATATTTGGGGGCTATGGATATATGAGAGAAACGGAGATTGAGCATTTTTATCGAGATGCGTGGTTGGTAGATATTTTTGGAGGGAAGAGCAATTTGAGGGACAGTATTGCCAAATGGGTAACAGGTTAAGAAATAAACAACCGATCCTAAGTTTGTTAACAGGAATGGATGAATTCGATTTTGTCCACGAGAAATAATTAAAAGCCCTTCTCCCTTTATCATGGTTTCCGCCTTGTCTGCATTTAGTTCTTTAATAGGTTATTCAGGACTCACCATATTTGCCTTTCCTCCTGGAGAATATTTTTTCTCCGTCTACTCCCAATTTGTGGGCCCCTCTACACATTGGCGAGATGCAAGACTGCTAAGACTTTTATTAAGATAAGGAGAGGTGCTCTCTGTCAGAATCCAAGAAGACATCTATGGAAGTCGGTGTAAAAATAAATTCAATAAATTTGAAAATCTAATTCAATCAATGGAGGATGGGATGGGTCCTTTAATTGGTTACAGGGTCGTGGAAATAGTAGGGGTGGGTCCTGGGCCCATGTGTGCCATGTTACTGTCCGACATGGGGGCAGAAGTTTTGCGGATTGAGCGTATTGGAGCTGGAGGTCTCGATATAGGAATCCCAGCTAAGTTCAATCTCTTAAATCGGGGTCGACAATCCGTAGCCATCGACTTAACAAAAAAGGAAGGAGCTGAGACTGTCCTTCGTTTGGTGGAGCGAGCAGATGCCCTGATTGAAGGCTTCCGTCCTGGTGTTGCCGAGCGACTTGGGATTGGTCCAGAGGCATGCTTCGTTCGGAACCCAAAATTGATTTATGGTCGTATGACCGGCTGGGGACAAGAAGGCCCACTCGCTCATACCGCAGGTCATGACATTAATTATATTTCTTTGGTCGGCGCACTGCATGCCATTGGACGAGAGGGAGAGAGGCCGGTGCCACCGCTTAATCTTGTAGGTGATTTCGGAGGGGGTGCATTGTACCTTGCATTTGGAATTGTTTGCGGCCTTCTGGAGACTTCGAAGTCTGGTAAAGGACAGGTAGTGGATGCTGCAATGGTAGATGGAGTTGCCTCGTTGATGACTTTATTTTTTGGCCTCAAGGCTGCAGGCATCTGGACAAGCCAGCGAGGTGAAAACCTCTTAGATACAGGTGCCCATTTTTACGACGTCTATGAAACTGCAGATGGAAAATATATCTCTATTGGTTCAATAGAACCCAAGTTTTATGCAGAACTTTTACGACTTCTTGATATAGGTGAGGAGGACCTCAGCCATCAAATGGATCGTAAGAGGTGGCCAGAGATGCATGAACGTCTCAAGGTTGTATTTAAAACAAAAACCCGCGATGAATGGTGTGCCATTATGGAAACGTCTGATGCCTGCTTCGCCCCGGTCCTATCAATGGATGAATCCCCAAACCATCCCCACAATAAAGCGCGTGGCACGTTTATAGAGATCGATGGGGTGATTCAACCAGCTCCTGCACCACGTTTCAGCCGGACTAGACCTGAAATCCAAGGTCCGCCATCCGAGCCTGGTCAGAATACAAATGAGGCTCTTGCTGACTGGGGGTTTTCTAAGGAGGAAATCATTAAGTTGCGGAAAGCAGGAGTAATCCAATAAGAGTATAAAAGATCAGAGAAAAATTGGAATCTTATGTTTGAAAGCTAATTCCAAAAAATGGGAGTGGAAAGCAAAGGAGACTGATGAAGAAGCTTGTTCATACCAGAGAAATCTCAATACAAACTTCCGATATGGGAGACCATCGCATCCTTTTGGAGGGTAGCCTCATAGACCACCGGTTTCAGCCAACGCATAACGAGGCCTCAGAGGAGTCCGGGCTTGTTCACCATATGGTTATTCGATTGAAGGTCAAGGGGCCTGGGTTGTTGATCGAACAAGCAGAAGCGACCATGCCTCATCATCCGAGAGAAGAATGCCCAGAGGTGCTTCCTTAAATCCGGAATTTGGAAGGATTGGGGATCGCCCCAGGTTACATTATGAAGGTAAAGAGAGTCATTGGAGGCGCAAAGGGGTGTGCACACCTGACGAGCCTCGTCATCGCCATGGGGGAGTCTGTTGTCCAGGGATACTGGTCTGCCTATGGGGAGAAAAGAAGAAGGGGTCTTAGTGAACAGGCCATAAAAAAATTCATCAATACCTGTCATCTTTGGAAGGAGGATGGTCCTATCGTAAAGGAGCTACGTGAGAGTTGGAGACCTCAGGGATCATCAGAATAAAGAAGGCCTGCCGGTGAAGTTTTCAGCAAAAATTTAGCCAGACGCCAACTATTATCTATATTATTTAAATTATGAAAGTCACAACCTCTGCAGAAAGTTTTTGTTAAAATAAATAAATTTCCAACACATGGACTGATTTTTTGGTGTCGGAGGAAATCACAAAATTATGTTAATGGGGGTCAAGGAAAGTAGATATCATGCGTAAGTTGAGAGATTACAGCGGGCAATTAAATCCTAACATAAAGCTTGGGAATTTTTCTAAGGACGGCCTTGTAAGGTTGCTCAAGATGTATAGTAGGTTGTATTTAGCGGTAGACGGTTTTTGGTATCTCGCAGTTAAGGAAAAGGTGAATAATGACATGGCATTGACTTGTGGGTCTGGGAGAAACAGTGTAGGAATGAAATAAGGAGAATCACTAAACTACTTAATATCCAGGGAAAGGACGTTATATCGTTTTTCCAAGCTTATCAGTTCAGTCCATGGATTTGGAATATGCAATATGAGATTGAGGTCAAAAGCAGTAACTTAGGTATACTAACCGTTACTCAATGGTCTACATTGGAGGCGTTGGAGAAGGAGGGTGAAGGAAGAGAAAAGACGTTCCATAAGGACGTGGAGCCTATAATGTTTAAGGTGTACGTCGATTGGTTCAACACCCCAAAATTGGAGCGAACTACATAAAGTTGCCGCCACGAAAAAACAATGATGAAATTGCTTGCCAGTGGGGATTTAAAATGTAGACTCTGGATATGAAATCTCTCACTATTTGTAATGGAAGAGTAAGTGATTTGAAAGAGGGAAGTCGTAACAGGGCATAGGAAAATTTAAGATGGTTCGGCAAAGGAACTCGAAGAGATGTTTAAGGAGATTGTAGGGGGGTGGCTTGAGATAAATACGATGGGAGTAAAAAATAATTTAAGTCATCTTGTTCTGGTTTGAAAATCTAAGGAAGGAGGAAACTGAATGAACATTGTCGTCTGTATTAAAAGGGTCCCGGAAACAGCTGATGCAGATGTCTCCATCGGCAAATCAGGAAAGGACATCGATAAAAGTGGGCTAGCATTCGATCTGAACGAGTGGGACAGCTATGCGATTGAAGAAGCCATCCTGCTCAAAGAGAAATTGGGCGGAACCGTAACGGTCCTTTCTATCGGGGGAGAAGATTCGAACGAATCCCTCAGAAAATGTTTAGCCATGGGGGCAGATGATGCCATCCGGTTGACCGATCCTGCTTTTGAAGGGTCAGATGGTTTCGTCACGGCAAAGATTTTGGCAGAGGCGATTCGAAAAATCCCTTATGACCTCATCCTCACAGGCACTCAAGCCGAAGACGATGGATATGGGCAGGTGGGGGTGGTCTTGGCCGCACTGCTTGGAATCCCTCATGCCGCTTTAGTCAACCGTCTCGGTGTCCAAGATAAGAATGTAAAGGTTCATCGAGAGTTGGAAGGGGGGGTAGAGGAAGTATTTGAACTGGATCTTCCTGCGGTGCTCACTATCCAAACTGGAATCAATGAACCCCGATATGTCTCCATCATGGGAATCCGAAAGGTGGCCAAAAAAGAGATTAAGACTTTGGGCACTTCAGATCTCAATCTAAAGGTTGAGGAAGTGGGTCTCACTGGGTCAGATATCCAGCTAGAAAAGATCTTCCTTCCACCGGTTGGTGAAGGAGCCGAGATGTTAGAGGGAAAACCAGAAGAGATCGCATCGAAAGTATTTGATATTCTGAAAGAAAAAGGAGGGCTCGCCTAATGAAAGAGATCATCGTCCTTGCGGAACATCGACGTGGAGAATTGAGAGATGTGACATGGGAGATACTCTCCAAAGGCAGACAATTGTCAGAGAGCATGGGGGCAGAGATAGGAGTCGCTCTTTTGGGCAAAGGAGTGAGCAAGATCGCCGAGGTTCTCAAACCGAAAGCCCACAGAGTCTTTCTGATCGAGGATGATCGACTCGAGTTTTACAACTCTGAGACCTATGAAAAAGTTCTGACCCAGCTGATCACAGAAAGGAAACCACCCCTAACCCTAATCGGACATACGGCGATGGGTATGGACTTTGCCCCCAGCCTTGCAGCTCATTTAAAGATGCCCCTGGCTACGGATTGTATTGGAATCGATGCAGCAGGAGAAGCCTTTTCCCTGACTCGCCAACTCTATGGAGGAAAAGTGAATGCGAAAGTTTCCTTTTTGAAGAAAGGGCCGTACATGGTAACCGTTCGTTCTGGGGCCTTTCCTGTAATAGAAAAAGAAGCTCTTCTGGGTGAATTGGTGAAGCTTCCTTCACCCCTGACCGATGAAGGTCTGGCCAAACGGTTTCTCCAGTATGTGGAAGCTGCTGTAGGAGAAGTTGATATTACACAAGCTGATATCTTGGTTTCTATAGGAAGAGGAATTAAAGAAGCCGAAAATATTCCGATGGTCAGAGAATTTGCTGATGCCATAGGAGGAACCCTTGCATGCTCCAGGCCTGTGGTGGATAAGAAATGGTTGCCCAAGGACCGCCAAGTAGGAACATCTGGTAAAACAGTGAAACCAAAGGTTTACATTGCTATTGGTATCAGCGGCGCTTTCCAGCATATTGCAGGGATGAAAGGTGCAGGCACAGTGATCGCTATTAATAAAGACCCAAAAGCTCCTATCTTCAGCGCCGCGACTTACGGGATTGTGGCAGACTTATTCAAAATCGTTCCTGTCCTGAAAGATAAGGTTAAAGGCCTTAAGAAAATAAGAGTTACGAGTTAAGAACTTTGTGAGAGACTAATCATGAACACCCAGATAGATAAAGAGCGGCGTTTATATCTGTCAAGTGGAAGGATTTAGAGGCAATTTTAAAGCAAAGATAAAACATAGTCCACGTTATGTATAACCAATAACCAGAGAAATACAACCGTTGTAAAAAGCGTGAATAGATCTGACCGGTTAAAGTTTCGAGTAAGTTTGATATGGGGCTTGGAGAGAG
Source organism: Syntrophaceae bacterium (assembly GCA_013388645.1). Classification (GTDB taxonomy): domain Bacteria; phylum Desulfobacterota; class BSN033; order BSN033; family UBA1163; genus UBA1163. The sequence goes on from JACAEV010000197.1 coordinate 59,292, forward strand.
AAAGGCCATTTGTATCTCCTCTTCCCATTCGGTTCCTTTCAGCTATATCATCGATTCAAAAAACTGCCTCTTTCTGCAGAAGGGGGGAATGTGGGAAATGCAGGGAGGTCTGTCCCTCGGGTGCCATCAGTCTCAGGCACTTTAAGACGGAACAAATCATCGCCCAGATTAGAGAAGTCTGTTGACCCCAGGTTCGGGTAGGAAACGCCTACCTGTCCGATAGGCAGGGTTTGAAACCGTTCCCTACAATTGCTAATTGTTGATTGACTATTTTGCATTGAGCCGTTTTATGAAAAAAGGTCTTGTCCAGGTCTATACGGGAAACGGGAAGGGTAAAATAACGGCAGCATTAGGACTTACCCTCAGGACAGTTGGTCATGGGTAGAAGGTGTTGATGATTCAATTTATGAAAGGGAATGTCCAATACGGGGAACTGGAGTCCGCTAAGAAACTCCCCCTTATCTGACGATAAAACAGGTCGGTCGAGAAACATTTATCTCAAAACTAATCCGGATCCAAAGGAGTTGCAGTTGGCTCAAGAGGGATTTGGAATGGCGAAAAAAGCGATCCGAAACAAAGAATATAACATCGTGATCCTTGGTGAGATCAACCTGGCTGTCGATTATGGCCTCATTCCCACCACCGAAATTCTACATCTGATCGATTCCAAACCGGAAGAAATAGAACTCATTCTTACAGGTCGAAATGTGAAGCACGAAATTCTGGAGAAAGCCGATTTGGTAATAGAAATGGTAGACCAAAAACACTACTACGACAAAGGGGGCCTGGCCCGGAGAGGAATAGATATATAAAAAAGATTAGAATTTATTTTCTTCATAACACTTGACCATTCAAACCCTTAAAAAGCCTTCCACGGTCATGTGGATTGAAGAGAATGCTTGTGTTCTATTTAATATGTTACACCTCTGAGAAGCGGAGACTTGAATGGAGGTTATCGTTGCGTCAAGAGATGGAGGAAAGTAATGAAGATTATCAAATCAAAAAGATCCGAAATATTCGATATTGAATTGAATAAGGACCTTTTGGCCAGGAACAGGAGGTTAGCTAAAGAAAACAGAAAGAGGTTTGATCATTCAAACATATTGGCTATCGATATTATGGGTTCGATTGGATCAGGGAAGACTTCTTTGATCAAAAGTATTTTAAAAAGACTTGGGTTGGGGAAGAAAGTGGCTGTTATAGCAGGGGACCTTACCACAACTATCGATGCAGAAAGAATCGAGAAGGAAGGAGCCCGTGTGATTCAGGTCAATACTGGAAAAGAGTGCCATCTTGATGCCAACTTGATCCGTCAAGCGATAGAGAGGATGAAATTGGGTGGTGTCAAAGTGCTCTTCGTTGAAAACGTGGGGAACCTCATCTGTCCAGGGGAATTTCCTTTAGGAGCTCATAAAAGGGTTGTCGTGATCTCTGTAACCGAAGGGGCTTATACACTTATAAAACATCCTTATATTTTTAGAGAAGCTGATGTGATTGTTCTCAACAAGATCGATCTGGCTAAAGCAATGAAAGTGAACTCCTTCCAGTTGGAAAAGGATGCCAAAAAGATCAATCCTAATGTTCCTTTTATTAAAACGAATGCTCTGAGTGGAATGGGTGTATCTAAAATCATCAATGTTTTGGGGTTGAGGACCTAAATCATGCACGAGTTTTCCGTTTCCAGCGAAATTGTAAAAAATGTTCTCGACGCAACTCAAAAGAATAAAGGGGGAAAAGTTCTTTCCATCCAATTAGAGATTGGTGAATTGACATTTCTCAATGTGGAACAGGTCACTTTTTGGATTATAGAATTATTTAAAGGTTCAGTAGCTGAAGGCGCAGAGGTGAAGATTAAAACAATCAATGCCCGAATCCATTGCAAGGTCTGTGGATATAAAGGTGGAATCAGATCTGGGCAAAAGAACTCTTTACGGCACTTAGCCCTTTGTAGTTGTCCCAAATGCAATTCTTTCCAATTTAAGACTGAAAGGGGTCAGGAGTGTGTGCTCCGGAGAATTAAAGCAGTGAAATAGATTTTAAGTTGCACCTCTCTTCACTTTGCTACCAGGGTCATGAAATCGATTCTTCTTAGATCTTATTTTTTGGGGGATAAAATGAAATTCGAAAGTTATGGAAACGGTTTTGTGTGTGGTCAAAACAATCCGAAAGGGTTGAAATTGAGTTTTGAGATCGATAAAGAAAAGCAAACCCTTAAGTCAAGCTTCGTTGCCGGAGCTACGTTTCAAGGGGCCGATGGCACCGTCCAAAAAAGGGTTCTAACTATTCTGTCAGATGAAGCTGCATCCAAATTAGTTTTTGAATTGGGGTATCATGCCCTCACCGCTTCTTTAAAAGTCAGATTCAATAGGCCGGCTCTAATTTTCAAACCTCTTTTTGTTTATGGAGAAATTACTGAGATAACCAAGAGATTGATATGGATAGGTTCCTTGAACAAAGGACGCTGAAACACAGTCCAGAAGAAGTGGTCCATCTTCTCCAATAGGGGGTTTTGAAGCAGGAGTCGTTCAGAATTCGGAAGACATTGCAAATGATCCTTATCTGAAGGCAAGAGATTTTTTGTGTCATTGGAGCATCCAGTTCTCGGGAAAACCTTTACAGATGCCTCCTATATATATATGTTATGTAGACCGTAAAATAGAATTGACCCCGGATCGTCATTTAAAATTGACCCCCTGATCAGATACAATCTCCTTCAAAAAAGGAAGGAGAAGAGAGGGGATGGTCAGTATGTATGTGTGGCATCAAAT